>JAGALK010000032.1 GCA_017625255.1 Lachnospiraceae bacterium | reverse complement strand
TTGCAACACACTATCATGAGTTAACTGAATTAGAAGGGAAAATTGACAGTGTCAATAACTATTGTATCGCTGTAAAAGAAAAAGGGGATGATATTGTATTTTTAAGGAAAATTGTTCCCGGAGGTGCAGATAAAAGCTATGGTATTCAAGTGGCAAAGCTTGCCGGTTTGCCGGAATCTGTATTGGCAAGAGCTAAGGTTATTGTAGAAGAATTAAGTGCAAATGATATATCGGATATTGCTAAAAATATTCAGGTAGACAATGCTTCATCCAAAAAGAAAAAGGTTACCTTAGATGAAGTGGATTTGACACAGATGTCTTTATTTGACACAGTAAAAGATGATGATATCATTGCAGAGCTTCGGGATGTGGATGTTACGAATATGACTCCGCTAGAAGCGATGAATAAGCTTTTTGAATTGCAAAATAAAGTGAAAAATCGTTGGTAAAACAGACTGAAAGGAGCTCATATGGCAGAAATTGCATTATTAAGTCAGGAAACCATAGATAAAATTGCAGCAGGGGAAGTCATCGAGCGACCATCTTCTGTTGTAAAAGAATTGATAGAAAACTCTATAGATGCGGGTGCAACTGCCATTACGGTAGAAATCAAAGAAGGTGGGATTTCTTTTATTCGTATTACGGATAATGGCTGTGGGATTGAAAAAGAACAGGTTCCCCTTGCATTTTTACGGCATTCCACCAGTAAAATCAAATCCGTAGAGGATTTACTTTGTGTTTCTTCTTTGGGATTTAGAGGTGAAGCACTTTCGAGTATTGCAGCAGTAGCCCAAGTAGAATTAATTACAAAAACCATTCCACAGCTTACAGGTGTGCGATATGTTATAGAAGGCTCTAAAGAAAAAGAACTTGAGGAAATTGGTGCGCCGGATGGTACGACATTCATTGTACGAAATCTGTTTTTTAACACACCGGCAAGAAGAAAATTCTTAAAATCACCCCAGACAGAGGGGGGATATATCAGTACACTGGTAGAACGGTTAGCCTTGTCCCACCCTGATATTTCTTTTAAGCTGATTGTCAATAATCAGACTAAATTGCATACATCTGGCAATTCGAATGCAAAAGATGTGATTTATCAGATATATGGCAGGGATATCACAGCATCTTTACTGGAAGTAAATGAAAAAAATGCATTATTTGAAGTAAAGGGCTTTATTGGAAAACCGATTGTTTCCAGAGGAAACAGGAATTTTGAGAATTACTTTATTAATCAGCGTTATATCAAAAGCTCGTTGATTGCAAAAGGGATTGAAGATGCGTATAAGAATTTCCTGATGCAGCATCAGTATCCTTTTTGCGTATTGTATTTTTCCTTTGCAGGTGAAATGCTAGATGTCAATGTGCACCCTACGAAAATGGAACTTCGATTTAGTCAAAACGAAGGAATTTATCAGACATTATATGATTGTATCAGAAATCGACTGGTGCATAGAGAGCATATTCCAGATATTTCATTAGAAGAAAAAAAGACGATTGTAAAAGAAGAAAGAATAAAAGAACGCCCGCCAGAACCCTTTGAAAAGAATCGTTTACAAAAAATTGCGCAGGCAGTGCGCAAGGATTCGCCGTATGAACCAAAATTTGAAAGACCTCTCCAAAAGATAGAGCAAACTTTTACACAAGTGCAGCCAATTACACAGCCAAAGCTTGAGAACGCAGAACCAATAATGGCACATTCAAAGCCAACTGCAAAAGCAGCTGCAGCATCTCAAGCGGTTGCACAGTCGAAACCAATGGAACAAAAGCAGCCGGTTATGGAATCACAGACGGATTATGTACAGGAGGAATTAGTCTATGAAGGCAGCTTTTTATCTGAGCAATCCAAGAAGCTGCACAAAATCATCGGACAAGTGTTTGATACCTATTGGCTGGTGGAATTTGACGAAAAGCTGTTTATTATTGATCAGCATGCGGCACATGAAAAGGTATTGTATGAAAAGACAGTAGCCGCATTAAAAAATAAAGAATTTACGACTCAGCTAATCTCTCCGCCTATTATATTGTCGTTAGATAATCAGGAAGAGGCAGCGTTAAAAGCGTTTGATGAACAGTTAAAGCATTTGGGGTTTGAAATTGAGCATTTTGGCGGAAAAGAATACGCAGTTTGTGGTGTTCCGGGAAATCTTTTTAATTTAGATGCGAAACAGATACTTTTAGAAATCTTAGATTCTGCTGAAGAAATAAAAAAGGCATCCACACCGGATTTGGTGCTTGAAAAAATTGCGTCCATGTCCTGTAAAGCAGCAGTAAAAGGAAATCATGTATTAAAGCTTCAGGAAATCGAAACCTTGATAAAAGAACTGTTAGAACTGGAAAATCCCTATTTTTGTCCGCATGGAAGGCCGACGATTATTTCTATGAGTAAATATGAGTTAGAGAAAAAATTTAAGAGGATTGTATAAAAATGAAAAGACCATTGATTATTCTTGCAGGACCAACTGCGGTAGGAAAAACAGATTTATCTGTTAAGCTGGCACAAAAAATTGGCGGTTCAATTATTTCAGCAGATTCCATGCAGGTATATAAATACATGGATATAGGTTCGGCAAAAATTATGCCGGAAGAAATGCAGGGAATACCGCATTATCTTATCGATGAATTTTTGCCCGAGGAGGAATTTAATATAGTTGTCTTTCAAAAGAAGGCAAAACAGTACATGGATGAAATTTATGCGGCAGGAAGAATACCAATTTTAGCCGGTGGTACAGGATTTTATATCCAATCGGTACTTTATGATATAGATTTTTCTGTAGAAGATGCAGATACGACACTTAGACAGCAGTTAGAAGCACTTGCACGAGAAAAGGGAAGTCTTTTTTTACATCAAAGGCTAGAACAGGTTGACCCTGAATCGGCAAAAGCTATCCACCCGAACAATGTCAAGAGAGTGATTCGTGCGTTAGAGTATTATGAACAGAACGGAGAGCCGATTTCTAAGCACAATGCAGAGGAAAAGGCAAAGGAATCACCTTATAATTTTGTGTATTTTGTCTTAAATGATGAACGAAATCATTTATATGAGAGAATTGACAAAAGAGTAGATATTATGCTGGAAAAAGGTCTGCTTAAAGAAGTAGAAAAGTTAAAAGAAATGGGGTATCACAAAGGAATGGTATCCATGCAGGGGTTGGGGTATAAAGAGATTCTTGCCTATCTGGATGGAGAAATCACTTTGGAAGAGGCTGTGTATATTTTGAAGCGGGACACCCGACACTTTGCTAAGCGGCAGCTCACTTGGTTTCGCAGAGAGGAAGATGTTGTCTGGGTCAATAAAGAACAGTTCGCATATAACGAAGAGAAAATTTTAGATTCCATGCTTTTGGAGTTGAAAGAGAAGAAGATTATACAGTAAAAGAGGAATGAGGAAAAATGAGTTATAACGATAGTATGCAAAAGCAGTATGAAAGCCTTGGTATTTGCAGGGAAGTTTACGAATTTGGCAAAAAGATAGAAGAACAGTTAAAGGAAAGATTTGAAGAAATAGACCAAATGGCAGAGTTTAATCAGTCTAAGGTACTTCGTGCCATGCAGAAAATGAAGGTATCTGCAGAATGCTTTAATATTTCTAGTGGATATGGTTACAATGATTTGGGCAGAGATACTTTAGAAGGAGTCTATGCAGAGTGTTTTCATGGAGAGGATGCTTTAGTTCGTCCGCAGATTACCTGTGGAACTCATGCATTAGCCTTGGCACTGATGTCTAATCTTCGCCCGGGGGATGAACTATTATCTCCGGTTGGAAAACCTTATGATACCTTAGAAGAGGTTATCGGCATCCGGCCGTCTAAAGGTTCTTTAGCGGAATATGGCATTACTTACAGTCAGGTAGATTTATTGCCGGATGGCAGCTTCGATTTTGAAGGCATAAAAAATGCAATTAATGAAAAAACAAAATTGGTTACTATTCAAAGATCTAAAGGATATGCAACCCGTCCGACATTATCTGTAGACAGAATTGGTGAATTAATTGCATTTATAAAAAATATCAAACCGGATGTCCTTTGCATGGTCGATAACTGTTACGGAGAATTTGTAGAGGATAAAGAGCCGTTAGAGGTGGGCGCAGATATGATTGTCGGTTCCTTAATCAAAAATCCGGGTGGCGGACTTGCACCGATTGGCGGTTATATTGTAGGGAAAAAGGAATGTGTAGAAAATGCTGCATACCGATTGACCTCACCGGGACTGGGAAAAGAAGTAGGTGCTTCTTTGGGTGTTATTCAGTCTTTTTATCAGGGACTTTTCCTTGCGCCTACTGTTGTCAGCGGAGCATTAAAGGGTGCAATTTTTGCAGCAAATATCTATGAAGCCTTAGGATTTGATGTGATTCCAAACAGTACAGAAAGCCGTCACGATATCATTCAGGCTGTCTCATTCCATAAGCCCGAGGCTTTAATTGCATTTTGTCAGGGTATTCAGGCAGCAGCACCGGTAGATTCTTATGTGACACCGGAGCCGTGGGCTATGCCGGGCTATGATAGTGATGTAATTATGGCAGCAGGTGCATTTGTACAAGGCTCATCGATTGAGCTTAGTGCAGACGGGCCGTTAAAACCACCCTATGCAGTTTATTTTCAGGGAGGACTTACCTGGTATCATGCAAAGACCGGAATTTTGATGTCCTTACAAAAACTTTATGAGCAAAATCTTGTTAATAAGGATTTAATGTGTTAGAATAATATGAATGGCTTTTGGAATTTATACTCTATTTTCACAGGCAGAGAGTAGAAAGGTTGTTCCATGAATCATCATTTAACGGTAAAAGAATTGCCGGAATCCGAAAAACCCTATGAAAAATGCTTAAGATACGGTGTAGAATATCTTTCGGATGCAGAATTGTTGGCTGTGATTATCCGTACAGGGACTATGGGAAAGCGGTCAATCGATTTGGCACAGGAAATTTTAAGCCGTAAAGAAAAAAATCTTTTAAATCTTTATGCATTAAGTATAAATGAATTAAAAGAAATTTCCGGTATAGGTATGGTAAAGGCTATTCAGCTGAAATGTCTTGCTGAAATTACCAAGCGAATAACAAAAGCGACCCGTCAGAATATCTCTTTAGCCAGTTCTGCTTCCATAGCAGCCTATTATATGGAAGAGCTGAGGCATGAAAATAGAGAAAAGCTATTGTTATGTATGTTTGATTCCAAATGTGCGCTATTAGGTGACGCGATTATTTCTATAGGCACTGTAAATGCATCGTTAATATCACCAAGGGAGATATTTAAAGAGGCGCTGACGGCACAGGCTGTTCAGATTGTCTTGATTCATAATCATCCAAGTGGCATTCCTATGCCCAGTGCACAGGATAAAATTGTAACCAGACGCATTCAGGAATGCGGTGAACTTATGGGCATTCAATTATCGGATCATATTATCATAGGAGATAACAGATACTTTAGTTTTAAAGAGGAAAATCTGCTCCATTAGCAGATTGAAGGGAGAATACAATGAATAATAATGTTTATGGTATTGATTTAGGAACCTGCAATATGAAAGTTTTTTGCAAATCAAGCGGCAAAATATTAAATGAGAAAAATACCATTGCGATTATAAACAAAAATCAGATGTATGCTTATGGTAATGCGGCATATGCAATGTACGAAAAAGCACCGGAGAATATCAATGTTACCTTTCCGATTTCTAATGGTGTAATTGCTGATTTCAACAATGTACAGACTATGATTTTTGAATTTTTAGAAGCTCACGCAAAAGGAAAAGTGCATGGAGCAGAGTATATTGTAGCTGTGCCTACAGATATTACAGAAGTAGAAAAAAAAGCATTTTTTGATTTGTTTTACAAGAGCAAAGCAAAACCCAAAAATGTTCTTCTTTGTGAAAAACCAATTGCAGATGCTGTAGGATTAGGTATTGATGTCAATGAACCTACAGGCGTCATGGTAGTAGATATAGGTGCTGATACGACAGAGATTTCCGTGATTTCTCTTGGCGGATTGGTATTAAGTGATTTACTGCATTTTGGAGGAAATCGTATAGACGAGTCCATTATTAATCATATTAAGCGTACATACAACCTGCTCATTGGTCAGAAAACCGCAAAGCAGTTAAAAGAAAATCTAGGCTCTGGTTTGCCGGGCAGAGACGACAGTATGGTGGTTGTAGGAAGAGATTTAGTTAGTGGTTTACCGATTGAATTGGAAATAAATGCACAGACTGTATATGAAGCCACCAAAGATAATTTGAATTCTATCTGCAACTCTATCAAAATGATTTTAGAGAAAACACCACCTGAGCTTGCAAGAGATATTATTCATTCCGGTATTTATATTACAGGCGGCGGTTCACAGATTCAGGATTTAGATCAGTTGTTTACCCAGATTACCAATATTCGCGTAAATACCTGCGAGAGTCCAAAAGAATCCGTTGTTCGCGGTTTAATAAAAATCGTTTCCGATGAAAAATACAAACGATTGACATTCAATATGAAAACAAGAATATTAAGATAATCGAGGTTTTATATGAAGCGGAGATCCAAAATTCAATTTCCATCCAAATATATGCTAATGTGTCTGACAGCCATTTGCGGAATTTTAATTTATATCAGCTTTACCATGAATTTATCCGGTGGACCATTAAATACAGTGGCAGGATATGTGTTTATTCCTATGCAAAGAGGAATTAATAGTGTCGGAGCATGGATTTTTGACAAAGCGGACAGTCTGAAAAATTTAAAGGATGTCATGGCAGAAAATCAAGAATTACAGGCAAAAGTGGATGAACTAACAACCGAATTGAATACAATCAAATTAGAGCAGTACGAGTTGGATAATCTGCGGGAGTTGTTGGAATTAGACAAGAAGTATCCAAGCTATGAAAAGGTTGCAGCAAATGTCATTGGAAAGGATGCAGGCAACTGGTTTTCTACTTTTACAATTGATAAAGGTTCAAAGGATGGTGTAGAAGTAGACATGAATGTCATGGCAGGAAGCGGATTAGTAGGAATTGTTACAGATGTAGGTCCAAATTATGCCAAAATCAAATGTATAATTAATGATACCAATAAGACCAGCGGAATGGTACTTACCACCTCTGATAACTGTGTGGTTCATGGTGATTTGCAGGAAATGACAGAAAATCAGAATATACCGTTTTCCGATTTAAAGGATTCGGATGACGAGGTATCTGTTGGAGATCCTGTAGTAACCTCTTATATCAGCGATAAATATGTACAGGGAATTTTGATTGGTTATATCAGTACAATTAAAAATGACCCCAATAATTTAACAAAGTCCGGAACGATTACACCGGCAGTGGATTTTGAACATATTGAAGAAGTACTGGTTATTTTAGAAAAAAAGAAAACCAGTGAACAGGAAGAGTAAATGGAGGATGTAAATGAAGCGTACGATTGTCGTTGGAATTATGGTTATTGTCTGCTTTTTGCTTCAAAGCACACTATTTCAGGCACTTGCTTTTGCATCTATTGCCCCAAATCTTATGATTATTGTTACTTCATCCTTCGGGTTTATGCGAGGAAAAAAAGAGGGGATGCTTATAGGCTTTTTTAGCGGACTTCTCATGGATATATTTTTTGGTAGTGTTATTGGCTTTTATGCATTGATTTATATGTATATAGGTTATGCAAATGGTTTTTTTCGGAAATTGTTTTTTCCGGAGGATATTAAACTGCCAATGATACTGATTTTTGCAAGTGATGTAATTTATAACTTTCTGGTTTATTTTTTTCAGTTTTTATTCCGTGGACAGTTTTCATTTTTGTTTTATTTAAAAAATATCATTATTCCGGAATTGGTGTATACGATTCTTGTGACGATATTTTTATATTTTATACTGCTTATGGTAAATCAGAAGCTGGAAATGACAGAAAAAAGGAGCACTGGTAAATTTGTTTGATACAGTAAAAGAATTTGTTGTTAGTTTTTTTAAATCCAGATTATTTGTACTTACTGCTGTAATGCTGGTTCTTTTTGGAATTCTGATGCAGCGGATTTTTGTATTGCAGATTGTCGAGGGAGAGGAATACCTCAATAACTATGCATTAAAAATCGAAAAGGAACGGGAACTGAAAAGCACCCGTGGCAATATTTATGACAGAGATGGAAATCTTCTTGCTTATAATGAGTTGGCATATACCATAACTATTGAGGATAATGGAAGTTATGATGATACGGATGAGAAGAATACTTCTATTAACCATGTTTTGGAACAGATTTTTTTGAAACTGGATGAAAATGGAGATTCCATTGAAAATGAATTTGAAATTACCAGAAATACGGATGGAAGCTATACTTTTAATGTAGATGGAAAAGCATTAAAGCGTTTTTTGGCAGATGTCTATGGTCATTCTTCAATTGAAGATCTTGAATATAATAAAAAGCTTGGTTATAACGAAGGCGAAGCTACTGCGGAACAGGTGATGGAATATCTGCAGGGAGAAAAGTTTGGAATTGCTGAAAGTTATGAAGGAGATATGGCATATCGTATCACCGTTATTCGTTATGCAATGTCTGAAAATAGCTATCAGAAATATATTTCCACAACGATTGCTTCAGATGTCAGTGAAGAAATGGTGGCTTATATCAGTGAAAATGCAGATATATTGCAGGGCGTCGAAGTTACAGATGACACGATTCGTCGTTATGTAGACAGTAAGTATTTTGCACATATTATAGGATATACAGGTAAAATTTCACAGGAAGAGTATGAAAAGCTTTCTCAATTAAATTCAGAATATACACTTACCGATGTGGTCGGTAAATCCGGAATAGAACAGTATATGGATTTAGAGCTGCAGGGTACAAAGGGTTCAGAAACGGTTTATGTAGATAACCTCGGAAAGGTAGTAGAGACTAAGGAACGCATAGAACCGGAAGCAGGAAATCATGTATATTTGTCTATTGATGCAGATTTGACAAAGGCAGTTTATGATTTATTAGAACAGGAAATTGCCGGCATTGTATATGATAAAATTCGAAATATTAAAAATTATGATGCCTCTGCGGAAAGCAGTGCATCGGATATTATTATTCCAATTGATGATGTGTTTTTCGCATTGATTGAAAATAATGTTCTTAATATGGAGCTTTTTTCCAAAGCAAATGCCAGCACAACAGAAAAAGAGGTACATCAGGCATTTTTGGCAAAACAGGAGGCTGTATTAAACGGCTTACAGGCAGAGCTTACTTCGGCAGCACCAACTCCTTTTGGTTCTTTAGATAATGAAAATGAAGATTATATTTCACATATTGTAAATATGTTAAAAGAACAGGAGATTTTGGTAAAGGATCGAATTGATACGGAGAATGAAGTTTACCTGCGATGGGCAGATGGCGAAATCAGTCTGTCTGAGTATTTGAATTATGCAATTGCACAGAACTGGATTGACATTACCCAATTTACAATCAATGACAAATATTCAGATTCCACTGAAGTTTACAATTCATTGTTACAATATATTCGTGAAGAACTGTCAAGTGATACAGAATTTTCTAAGATTGTATACAAATATATGCTTCAGCAGAATTTGATTAGCGGTACACAATTATGTATTCTGCTTTTTGATCAAGGAATATTAAAATATGACGAAGAACAGGTTGGTGCATTGACATCAGGAGCAGTCTCAGCATATAATTTCATACGGGAGAAAATCAAAAATCTGGAAATTACACCGGCGCAGTTGGCATTAGATCCATGCTCTGGCTCTTGTGTGGTAACAGATGTTGCATCCGGTGAAATTTTAGCACTTGTATCTTATCCGGGGTATGACAATAATCGTTTGGCAAATACCGTGGTTGCTGAGTATTATGCAAGTCTGACAAAGGATTTGTCGAATCCTTTATATAATTATGCTACACAGGAAAAAACGGCTCCGGGTTCTACCTTTAAGATTGTTGCTGCAACAGCAGGATTGGCAGAAGGTGCTGTAAATACAACCGAACAGATTAAGGATGAGGGAAGATTTACAGTTCTTGAAGAAAATGGTCCAAAGTGTTGGGCATATCCATCCAATCATGGATTGATTAATATATCTGAGGCGATAAGAGATTCATGTAACTATTATTTTTATGAGCTTGGTTATCGTTTGAGTTTGAATGGTACAGTATATAATGAAAATAAAGGTATTGATGCAATACAAAAATATGCAGCCATGTATGGTCTAAATGACACAACGGGAATTGAAATACCGGAAAATTCACCACAGGTGGCGGATGAATACCCAATTACCGCTTCCATTGGTCAGAGTAATAACAACTATACGACGACACAGCTTGCAAGGTATGTGACCTCAGTAGCTAATAAAGGGACAGTTTATCAGCAGACTCTTTTAAAAGAAGTAAAAAATTCTGATGATCAGGTATTAAGTTCCTATAGTTCAAGTGTAAAAAATCAGGTAAATGTGTTAAATACAGAGCAATGGACAGCTATTCATTCCGGTATGCGGATGGTGGTTGAAAATCTTGATATTTTTGAAGGATTTCCTGTTGAGGTAGCCGGTAAAACAGGAACGGCCCAGCAGGTAAGTAATCGTGCAAATCATGCTTTGTTTGTGGGGTTTGCACCGTATAATAATCCTAAGATATCTATAGCAACGAGAATTGCTTATGGATATTCATCACATAATGCTGCGGATGTATCCAAAGATGTTTTGTCATATTATTTTAAGGTACAAAGCGCAGAAGAATTGATTACCGGACAGGCAAAGGATGTAAGTGGAGGCTCTAATACCTTTACAGATTAATAAATCATATACAGGAGGGATATATGTCACAGCCAGTTATCATAAAAAGTAATCGATATGGCATCAATCTTATCTTAGATCCTAATATTCCGTTTCAGGAATTGCTATATCATATAGCAGAAAAATTTATGGAATCTGAGAAGTTCTTTAAAAATGCCAGAATGGCAATCTCTTTTGAAGGAAGAGAATTGTCTCAAGAGGAAGAATATCGAATAATCGAAATGATTTCACAAAGGACAAGCATTCATATTGCCTGTATTATAGACAATGATGAAGCAAGAGAAGAGTACACCAGACAAAGATTAGATGCATATCTTGCAGCAGAATCTGGCAATACCGGTCGTTTTTATAAGGGAACGCTTCGTTCCGGACAGGTATTAGAATGTGATACCAGTGTGGTCATTATGGGGGATGTAAATCCTGATGCAAAGATTATTTCCGCTGGAAATATTGTGGTTTTAGGTGCTTTAAAGGGAACAGCCTATGCAGGTGTACCGGAAAATGAAGGATGCTTTGTTGTAGCATTAGATATGAATCCGGCGCAGATAAAAATTGGTAATATCATTGGCAGAAGCGAAAAGAGTCTGTTTGCATCTATACGGGAGCGCAAAAAGGTTGCCGCAGAGCCACAAATGGCAATGGTATCAAACGGTCATATTTTAATCGAGCCAATTACGAAAAATACATTTAATAACATTTAATAAGCAGGAGGATAATAAAAGTATGAGTGAAGTAATTGTAATTACATCCGGGAAGGGTGGAGTAGGAAAAACAACCACAACCGCCAATGTAGGAACCGGTTTGGCACAGTTGAATAAAAAAGTAGTATTAATCGATACAGATATCGGATTAAGAAACTTAGATGTTGTTATGGGACTTGAAAACAGAATTGTATACAATCTTGTGGATGTTATTGAGGGTAACTGCCGTATCAAGCAGGCATTAATCAAAGATAGAAAATACTCAAATCTTGCATTATTACCTTCTGCACAGACAAGAGATAAATCTGCAGTTACACCGGAGCAGATGAAAAAATTAACAGACGAACTCAGAGAAGAGTTTGATTACATACTTTTAGACTGTCCGGCTGGAATTGAGCAGGGATTTATGAATGCTATTGCAGGAGCTGACAGAGCAATTGTAGTTACAACCCCTGAAGTATCTGCTATTCGTGATGCAGACAGAATTATCGGTTTGTTAGAAGCAAATGAAATCAAGCAGACACAGTTAATTGTAAACCGCCTTCGTATGGACATGGTAAAACGCGGTGATATGATGACAGTAGAAGATGTATGTGAAATGCTTGCAGTTAATTTAATCGGTGTTGTACCTGATGATGAACAGATCGTTGTTTCTACGAATAAAGGTGAACCACTGGTTGGTTCTGATGCACTGGCAGGAAAGGCTTATGCAAACATTTGTAAACGAATTACAGGAGAAGATGTTCCTTTCTTGGATTTGAATAAAAAAGCGAATGTATTTTCAAAACTTGCAAGTTTGTTTAAGTAGAATTTAAGGAGGATAAAATGTCATTAATAGACTTTTTTAGAAAAAAGAATTCCGGTGATGTAGCAAAGGATCGCTTGAAATTTGTATTAGTATCTGACCGCGCAAACTGTTCACCGGAAATTATGGAGAAAATAAAAAATGATATTATTAATGTAATATCAAAATATATGGAAATTGATGCAAGTGGTCTTGATATTCAGTTGACACAGACGGATTCAGAAAGTGATAACGGCAAAGTACCTGTGCTTTATGCAAATATTCCTATTAAGGAGCTGCATCATTCTTCCAGAAAATAGAAAGTGATGGGACAAATTAATTTATGCTGAAACAGTACAAAATCAGAAATTACAATTTCAGACTTGTTATTTATGTAGTGGCATTGACAATTATTGGAATAATGGTTATCGGCAGTGCAAAGGAATCTGTTCAAAACAAACAGATTTTAGGTCTCTTTTTGGGATTGGTTGCTATGGTATTTGTTTCTTTAATGGATTACTCTTTTATTTTACGGTTCAGTTGGCTGATATATGCATTTAATATTATATTACTTGTACTTGTAAAAATAATCGGAGATGATGCAGGAGGAGCTACCCGTTGGATAGAAATAGCGGGAATTCGTTTTCAGCCATCAGAGCTGTCAAAAATCATTATCATTTTGTTTTTTGCATATTTTTTCATGAAAAATCAGGAAAATTTGAATACACCTAAAATTCTGGTGCTTTCATTCCTGTTAGCAGGAGTACCGCTTATTCTGATTAAAGAACAACCGGATTTGTCTACGACAATTGTTACAGCATTAATTTTTCTTGCACTCTTGTTTATTGCAGGATTAAGTTATAAAATAGTATTAAGTGTTCTGGTAGTTAGTGTGCCGGCGGCAATTATTTTTATCAGTTTGATTATGCAGCCGGATCAGAAACTGTTAGATGGCTATCAGTACAAACGAATTATGGCATGGCTGGAACCTGAAAAATATGCCGATGCGGCATATCAGCAGCTAAATTCAAAAATGGCAATTGGTTCTGGTCAGCTGTGGGGAAAAGGCTTAAATAACAGTCAGATTACATCGGTAAAGAATGGAAATTTCATTGCTGAACCGCAGACAGACTTTATTTTTGCAGTTGTAGGAGAAGAATTGGGATTTGTTGGTGCCAGTGTGGTTATTTTGCTATTGCTCCTAATTGTTATGGAGTGTATACTTGTAGCAAGAAAAGCGAAAGACATGGCAGGAAGGCTTATTGCCTGCGGTTTGGCAGCGTTAGTAGGTTTTCAGGGTTTTGTCAATATATGTGTGGCAACAGGACTTATGCCAAATACTGGATTGCCGCTTCCTTTTGTCAGCTATGGACTGACATCATTAGTTACATTATATCTTGGCATTGGTTTTGTCCTTAATGTTGGATTACAGCCTAGAAAATACGGAATGGGGGACATATAATGAATATCGGATTAATTGCACATGATTCGAAAAAGAAATTGATGCAGAATTTTTGTATTGCCTATCGTGGAATACTTTGTAAAAATGAATTGTTTGCAACGGGAACTACCGGGCGTTTGATAGAAGAAGTTGCAAATCTTTCTATTCATAAATATCTGGCAGGGCATTTAGGTGGTGCACAGCAGCTTGGTGCACAGATTGAGCATAATGAAATTGATTTAGTGATCTTTTTGAGAGATCCGCTTACACCAAAATCCCATGAACCGGATGTTAATAGTGTAGTGCGTCTTTGCGATACACACAATATTCCTCTGGCAACAAATCTTGCAACAGCAGAATTGTTGATTAAATCATTAGACAGAGGAGATTTAGAGTGGCGTGAAATGTACAAATAAAAAAAATATAGGGTTGTTATTATCATTATGCATATTGTTATTTAGCGGTTGCGCGAAAGAACAGGAAGAAGTAAGTTTTTCTAATGCATATGATATTTATGGTACATCCAGTGAATATCAGCTGATTACTAATACAGATACTTCACTACAGGATACCGTTTCATTTTTTGCTTCTGACTTATGTGTGTCTGACGGAAACGATATAGGGACGGAAAGTACATCTTCACAGGTAGCTAAAGCTTCGGGTGTATTTAATTTAGATACCAAAGAAGTAACTTATGCGCAGAATATATATCAAAGAATATATCCTGCAAGTACAACAAAAATACTAACTGCTTATGTAGCTTTAAAGCATGGAAATTTAGAAGATATTTATACTGTTAGTGAAAATGCTACAAATCAGGCAAGTGATTCTTCAATTTGTCATTTAAAAACCGGAGATAATCTGACTCTGCGCCAGTTGCTATATGGACTTATGATGCGCAGTGGTAATGATGCGGCAATTGCAATTGCCGAAGGTGTATCCGGAAGTGTAGAAGAGTTTATTAATTTGATGAATCAGGAAGCTGCAGCATTAGGTGCTGTTCATAGCCATTTTGTAAATCCAAATGGATTACACGATGAAGAACATTATACAACGGTATATGATTTATATCTGATGTTTCAGGCGGCAATTGAAAATGAAACTTTTATGGAACTGATACAGACGACTACATACACAGCAGCTTATACGGATGCCGCGGGTATGCCTGTGGAACAGACTTGGATACCAACAAATCGGTATTTACTTGGTGCGGAAACCATTCCGACAGGGATTACTGTATTAGGAGGCAAAACTGGTACAACGAATGCAGCCGGATATTGTCTTGTTCTCTTGAGTCAGAATGCTTCTAATCAACCAATAGTGTCGATTGTTATGAAAGCGGATTGCAGAAGTAATTTATATTATTATATGAATGAATTATTATTTGGTTTTACTAATAATTCGTAAGTTGTATTTGAATTTAAGAAAAAAGGCGAAAATTCTTCTGTGAATTTTCGCCTTTCTTGAATTAATGGTTGAATTTTCACGCAATTTCTACTATAATAAATCTATACAGCAGAAGCGTTAAATGACAGAATTCTCGCGCTTCTAGTAGACAGAAAACAGGAGGATATTTGCTATGGTTCAAATTATTGCAGGGGAAAAGGGAAAAGGAAAAACAAAACATCTTTTAGAGAAAGTAAATACAGCCGTACAGACAGCAAATGGTAATATTGTATATCTTGACAAAAGTCAGAAGCATATGTATGAGCTGAACAATAAAGTTCGTCTGATTAATGTAACAGACTTCCCGATTACAAATTGTGATGAGTTTATGGGATTTATCTGTGGAATCGTGTCACAGGACAATGATTTAGAAGAACTTTATCTTGATAGCTTCTTGACAATTGCTAATGTAAAAGACGATGAGATTTCTCGTGCGATTGAGAAATTAGATATCATCAGTGAAAAGTACAATGTAAAAGTTGTTTTAAGTGTTTCGAAAAATGAAGATGAACTTCCAGAATGTGCAAAGGCGAAAATTATTATTTCCCTGTAATTCTTTATAAAAGTTTTTGGACTGCATTTAATTACAGCCCAAAAACTACTAGAATCGTTTTTTAAACATGAAAGTTCATTTCGTGGTTATGCCTGTTCAATGCTTCTGATTCGTCCGTAAGCACTGAGCAGGTAAAGACCACTAATACCAACCAATGCATAGATAATTCTAGAAATCCAAGACAGTTCTCCAAATAAAAATGCAACTAAGTCAAATCGGAAAAATCCAATTAAACCCCAGTTAATTGCACCAATAATTACCAATGTCAGTAATGTATAGTCTAAACCTTTGGAACTCATAAAAGCACCTCCTTTTTCATTAGTATTCCATATTTTTTTTATCTTATGCAAATCGAAGATTGTTTTCTTGTTCTGAAAATGTTAGAATACTATGTAAGATTTTTTTTGAAAAGGCGGTATGTTTGTGACAAAAAATAAAAAAATTGTTCGCTATCGAAAACCATTTCATTTAAATATTGGTGTTATTGTATTTGGAATTATTTTGATATATATAATGTTTTATATGTATTCATATTTTACATCGACCTATACTTCGATGTATGAGGTTGTTCAGGGAAGAATAGCAGTGAATAATTCTTATACAGGTCTTGCGTTGCGGGAAGAACAAGTTATCACTTGCAATGATACAGGTTCTATTAATTATTATGTTAAAGAGGCTTCAAAGGTCGGTGCAGGAGATTTAATCTATTCCGTTGATACAGACGGAGCGATTGCAAAGCAAATCAATTTGGCAAATGAAGATTCTTCCATATTAAATACTGAGAATTTAGAGCAGATACAGCATATGATATCTGAGTATTCCGGTAAATATCAGTCTGAGTCATTTTATGAAGTATATACATTTAAAAATGATTTAAATGCCGAAATATCCGAAGCGCTTAGTATGAATGCTTTAAATTCTATTTCAGATGAGGTGCTATGGGCAGAAGGAAATTCGACTTTTCATAAAGGAAATGCCATTCGGGATGGCATTGTAGTTTATTATACAGATGGCTTTGAGGATGTTACGGTAGATTCTTTTACACCGGATATGTTTAATAAAGCTAATTATACCAAAAATAATTTAAAGGATAAGAGCAATATTGAAGCTTCTAATCCCGTATATAAATTAATTACAAGCGAAAATTGGAATTTGGTGATTCCAATCAATCAAGATACCAGTCGGCAATTACAAAAGTATTCAACCGTTCGCTTGCGTTTTAAAAAGGATAATACCGTTTTGCGGGCTTCTTTTACAATACTTGAAAAAGAAGGAAATGAGTATTTGGTAGTAAGCATGACAAATTCGATGATTCGTTTTGCAACGGATCGTTTTATAGAAGTAGAAATTTTATTTGATGAAGAGAGTGGATTGAAAATTCCGAATTCATCCATAATAGAAAAGAATTTTTATATTATTCCGATGGAATATTTTCAGAAGGGCAATAATTCAAGTGCTGCTGGAATTGTTATTCATAGAGTAGACAAGAATGGAAATATCACAGAAGATTTTGTTACGCCGACAATTTATTTTACTACAGAAACCGGTTATTATGTAGATAGTGAAAATCTTTTTGCGGGAGATAAAATAATCAAGCCTGATTCCAGTGAAACCTATATAGTCCACGAAACAGGAAAATTAGAGGGTGTTTATTGCATTAACAAAGGTTATGCTGTTTTTAAACAGATAGATATCATTTATCAAAATGCAGAGTATTCTATCATTCGAAGTGGTACAGATTATGGAGTTGATCTGTATGATCATATCGCATTAGATGGAAGTACAATTGTCGAAGATACAATTATTAATGAATAAAATATAAAAGAGGGAAAATTATGCTTCAGGAAAATTTAAATCAAGTAGAAAAAAACATTCAAAGTGCCTGTGATAAGGTGGGCAGAAAAAGAGAAGAAGTAACTTTAATTGCTGTCAGCAAAACAAAGCCTGTGAATATGCTGTCAGAAGTATATAATTGTGGTATTCGTGACTTTGGAGAAAATAAAGTTCAGGAAATTTGCGAAAAACGGGAACAATTACCAGAAGATATTCATTGGCATATGATTGGGCATTTACAACGAAATAAAGTAAAATATATTGTGTCAGATGTTACTTTAATTCATTCTGTAGACACCTATCGTCTGGCGGAAGAAATTAATATACAGGCGAAAAAAGTTCATCGAATAGTGCCTATATTGATTGAGGTAAATATTGCGGGAGAAACAACGAAATTTGGCATTTCTAAAGAAGAAACTTTACAATTGGTAGAGGAAGTTGCCAAGCTTGAAAATGTGCGTATTCAAGGGTTAATGACGATTGCACCTTTTGTTAATGACCCGGAAGAAAACCGTTTGTATTTTAAGAAAATCAAAGAATTATCTGTTGACATAGCAAAAGAAAACATTGATAATGTATCTATGGATATTTTGTCCATGGGTATGACTGGCGATTATATGGTTGCTATTGAAGAAGGAGCGACTATGGTTCGGGTAGGAACAGGTATTTTTGGCGCCAGAGATTATAATAAATAGTTAGGAGATATTACTTTTTATGGGAGTACTTAATAAATTTATAAATTCTATTCTTATAAATGCAGAAGATGCGGATGATTATGAGGATTACAATGATTTTGATGATTTTGATGACGAGCCGGTAAATCGAAAGAAAAGTCGCAAAGGCAAGACAGAGGCTGTTCAGGAAGAACAACCACTAAAGGAAGTGAAAGAAAAGCAGAAAGCAACACCAAAAATCACACCGATGCGACCAGTAAAAAAACAGGGGGCAAATGGTATGGAGGTATGTGTTATTAAACCTACATCTGTAGAAGATGCAAGAGAGATTACAGAAACATTATTATCAAATCGTACGGTAGTATTGAATGTAGAAGGTTTAGATATTGATATTGCGCAAAGAATTATTGATTTTACATCGGGCTCCTGTTTTGCAATCAGCGGTAATTTACAGAAGATTTCTAATTACATATTTATTGTTACACCTGCATCTGTAGATATCTCCGGAGATTTTTCAGAGATTTTAGATTCTTTTAATTCTTCTGGATTACATTTGGATTTATAAGGAGTTTTATGGAAAATCAAGAGGATGTATTGCTGAAAAAAAGGTTTATAGATTTATCTCGGATGGCAAATCGGCGTGATATTGTGACTTTTAGTAATTTTTTGAATTTAAATGAATTGAACCTATTTTACCAGACCGCAGCAAATATGGAGACTGTTTATCAGCTGTCTGGAGGATATGAATTTGCAGAGCGTCAGATGATAGCATTTATCCCTGATGCTCTTTATTATGAATGGGAGTTTCCTATCAGTTGTCTGTTGTTTAGACCGTCCTATCCCAAATTTGCAGAAGAATTGACCCATCGGGATGTTTTGGGAGCATTGATGAATTTAGGAATCGAACGCTCAAGAATAGGAGATATCAAATTAGATGGTCAAAACTATTATATTTTCTGTGAGGATGGAATAGCAGACTATTTGCTTGATTCATTGACACAGGTAAAGCATACGATGGTTACAGGCGAAAAAATTGATGCTAGTTTGCAGAAGATTGAGCAAAAATTTGAAACTATGCAAGGGATTATAGCTTCTAATCGTTTGGACAATATTGTGTCCTTTGTGATAGGAAAATCAAGAAGTCAGAGCGTTGTATATATACAGTCTCAGAAAGTATTTGTAAATGAGCGTTTAATCACTTCAAATGCCTATGATTGCAAAGAAAGTGATGTGATTTCCATTCGTGGATTTGGTAAGTATATTTACGCTGGAAGCAGTGGCGAAACCAGAAAAGGGCGAATGAAAGTAACAATCAAAAAATATATTTGATAAGGAGAAAATAAAATATGTCAAAAATAATTCCGGTTTCTTATGAAAGTAAACCCTGTTACAAAATTGTATTAGAGCAGGATTTTGAACAGTTAATGGAATATGTAAAGGAATTAGGCTATCGTTCATCACAAAAGATTTGTATTGTGACAGATTCCAATTTGGAAGCATTGCATTTACAGGAATTAAAGTCAATTTTTGATTCTTATTTTGAAAAGGTAATTTCTTTTTCTTTTTCTGCAGGTGAAGAAAGCAAAAATTTAGATACAGTTCAGAAGTTATACGAAGAATTGATTATTCATCATTTTGACAGACAGGATATTTTGGTGGCTTTTGGTGGAGGTGTTGTTGGTGATTTAACAGGCTTTACGGCAGCTACTTATTTGCGCGGCATTGATTTTATCCAGATTCCAACCTCTTTGTTATCTCAGGTAGATAGCAGCATTGGCGGAAAAACAGGTGTAGATTTTTCACAATATAAAAATATGGTGGGTGCATTTTATCAGCCACGCCTAGTATATATGAATTTATCATTATTGCAGACATTGCCAAAGGAGCAGTTTATATCTGGAATGGGCGAGATACTCAAACACGGATTAATCAAATCAAAAGCTTATTTTGAATGGATGAAGAGCAACTATGAGGCGATTATGAGTCTTGAGCCGGAAGCAGTAGAAGAGATGGTATATCAAAGCTGTCTGATTAAGCGTAATGTCGTAGAAAATGATCCAAAGGAAAAAGGAGAGAGGGCTTTACTGAATTTTGGACATACTTTAGGTCATGCTATTGAGAAATTGTCAGATTTCTCTTTGTTCCATGGACAGTGTGTAGGGATTGGTATGGCTGCAGCTGCATATCTTTCCAAAGAATTAGGGCATATTTCAGAAAATGAATATATGGAGATTTTAGATGTATTTAAACATTTTGGTTTGCCGGTTTCTGTTTCTGGATTGTTAGCGCAGGATATTTTAGAAGTAAGTAAGTCAGACAAAAAAATGGTTGCAGGCAAAATAAAATTTATTTTGTTAGAAGCTGTGGGCTGTGCATATATTAATCCGAATTTAACAGATGGACAATTAATGTCAGCCATAGAATCTGTTCTTAAATAAAAAGAGAAGAGGAATGATATGAAAAAAACATTGCATATATTTGTTGGTTTCATAATAACCGTATTATTAATACTGTTTGATCAGTTTACCAAGCGGCTTGCAGTAATACATTTAAAGGATGCTGCAAATATAGAGCTGATTCCGGGAGTATTTGAATTATCTTATTTGGAAAATCGTGGTGCGGCGTTTGGTATTTTTCAGGGGCAAAAGACATTTTTTATTATTTTGACAAGTATTTTATTGATTTTATTAGTATATCTATATGTGAAGATTATAGACGAAAAACGATATAACATGCTTCGAGTAATTATTATAGTACTTGTTGCAGGTGCTATAGGAAATTTTATAGATCGTTGTGCGCACGAATATGTAATAGATTTTTTCTATTTCTCGTTGATTGATTTTCCAATATTTAATGTGGCAGATATTTATATAGTTGCGGCAGTAGCATTATTGATGATTTTGATATGTTTTTATTACAAAGAAGAAGATTTAGATAATCTTGCTTCAAAATTCTCTTTTTTAAAGAAGAAAGAACAGAAATAATTATGGAAGAATATATTTTTCAGGTGGATGAAAATAGTAGTAATGAAAGATTAGATAAGTATTTATCTGAACAAATGCCGGAGTTTACCCGTTCTTTTTTGCAAAAGCTGATTAAAGATGGGGCTGTAATTGTGGATGATAAACAGCAAAAGGCAAATTACAAGCTGAAATTTGAGCAGACAGTTAAAATTAGTATACCTCCGGCAGAAGATACAGAAATTGCAGCAGAGAATATTCCGTTAGATATTTTATATGAAGATGCAGATATTCTCATTGTGAATAAACCGAAAAATATGGTTGTACATCCATCAGCCGGTCATTATTCGGGAACTTTAGTCAATGCTGTTATGTATCATTGTAAGGATAGTCTTTCGGGAATTAACGGAGAAATACGACCGGGAATTGTGCATCGCATTGACAAAGACACGACAGGCTCGTTAATCATATGCAAAAATGATGAAAGTCATGTAAATATTGCAGAGCAGATAAAAGTG
The DNA here is from genome assembly GCA_017625255.1 of Lachnospiraceae bacterium. Classification (GTDB taxonomy): domain Bacteria; phylum Bacillota; class Clostridia; order Lachnospirales; family Lachnospiraceae; genus Roseburia_B. Next base: position 9,861 of record JAGALK010000032.1, on the reverse strand, counting down.
CATTCTGTAAATCGTATTTATCGGGGAATTGTATCCGGAAATGTAAAGCAGCCGCAAGGAACGGTAGAGGGTGATATCGGAAGGCATCCTATAGATAGAAAGAAGATGGCAATTGTTACAAAAAATGGAAAGCCTGCGGTTACACATTATAAAGTATTAGAACAGTACAAAAATGCTGCATATATGGAATTTCGTTTAGAAACAGGTCGTACACATCAAATTCGTGTACACATGGCAAGTATAGGTCATCCCTTATTAGGTGATGTCGTATATGGAAATCCGAAAAACCCATATAAATTAGAAGGTCAGACATTGCATGCGATGACAATTGGATTTATACATCCTAGAACAGAAAAATACATGGAAGTATCAGCTCCTGTACCGGATTATTTTGATAAACTAATCAAAAAATTGCGTTAAAATCTTTGATTTGTATATACTTTTTCGCGAAAATCCCGTATAATTAAAGAATAATATATGTAAAGGTGGGAATTTCTATGAATAATTATGTTTATACAATTGGAAGAGAATTTGGCAGCGGAGGTAAGGATATTGGTGTAGCCCTTGCCAAAAAATTAGGTGTAAAATGCTATGATAAAGAGCTTTTAGCTGAAGCTGCCAAGGAAAGTGGTTTTTGTGCAGAAATTTTTGAAAATCATGATGAAAAACCAACCAGTAGCTTTTTATATTCTTTAGTTATGGATACTTATTCATTTGGCGGATATTCTACAGCACCGTTTTTGGATATGCCGTTAAATCACAAGGTTTTTTTAGCACAATTTGATACAATCAAAAAAATCGCTGAAAAGGAATCCTGTGTTATTGTAGGCAGATGTGCAGATTATGCATTGGCAGACAATCCGAATTGCATAAATATATTTGTCCATGCAGATAAAGATTATCGAGTTAATCGTGTCGCTAAAAAATTGAATTTATCTGCAAATAAAGCTCGTGATATGATTAATAAAACGGATAAACAACGAGCAAGCTATTATAACTATTATACCAGTAAAAAATGGGGAGATTCCCGAAGCTATGATTTATGTTTAGACAGTGGTCGTATTGGTGTAGATGGTTGCGTGGATATGATATTGGCATATCGTGATAGTATGATTAAAAAGTAATAAATCAAGTCGCATCAAACTATTCGCAAAAGACAAGTTTAACGAATAGTTTGGTGCGAAAACATATGAAAATCCCAGTCTTATTGCATTTGCAGATTTGACTGGGATTTTTGTGATTAGTATATTATGATAATTCTGCAGAATCAAGTATGATTGTAAATGGTCCGTCATTTTCTAATTCAACCTTCATGTCTGCACCAAAGATGCCTGTTTCAACAACAAAATGTTGTTCTTTACATTTTGAGATAATATATTCGTATAATTGATTTGCTTTATCTGGTGCGCCGGCATGTACGAAAGAAGGTCGGTTACCTTTTTTACAGTCAGCATAGAGCGTAAACTGGGATACTAATAATAAACTGCCATTTACATCTTTTAAGGCAAGATTGGTCTTGCCCTGTTCATCCTCAAATATACGAAGTCCGGTTAATTTCTTTATTAGTTTATCTGCAATTAGTTCATTATCTTCATTTGAAATTCCAATAAATACCAAAAATCCCTTATCTATTTGTCCTGTAACCTTTGCATCTACAGTTACTTTTGCATGATTTACTCTTTGTATCAAAAATCGCATGATCCTCTTCTCTCCTCTTTTATTTAGTTATGCTAACTTAGGAATTATACCATAGATTTTATAAGAAAAATAGTTTATAATCAAATAGGTAAAAAAGAATACAATTATTAGTTACTGTGAGTAGAGTAAACAGTAATTTAATCGGAGGTTAGATAGAATGAAATTACAGCAGTTGCTCAGTTATACAAGAAAAGCCGTCGATGATTATGGCATGATTCAGGAGGGAGACAAAATTGCCGTAGGAATTTCGGGCGGTAAAGACAGCTTAACCCTGCTTTATGCTCTAAAGCATCTACAACGCTTTTATCCAAAGCATTTTGATTTGATTGCTGTCACAGTAAATTTAGGCTATGGAGAGTTCAATTTGGGCAAAATACGCGCTTTATGCGAGGAATTAGATGTACCATATTATGTTGTAGATACAGATATAGCTAAAATTATTTTTGAAGAACGAAAAGAGGCATCTCCATGCTCGCTGTGTGCCAAAATGCGTAAAGGCGCATTAAATGATAAGGTTAAGGAATTAGGCTGCAATAAGGTGGCTTATGCGCATCACAAGGACGATATTGTAGAAACGATGTTGCTGTCGTTAATCTACGAGGGAAGGTTTTATTCTTTCGCTCCGGTAACTTATTTAGATCGTATGGAGCTGACAGTCATTCGTCCAATGATGTATGTTCCGGAAGTGGATGTTATAGGATTTGAGAAACGATATCAGCTTCCTGTTGAGAAAAATCCATGTCCTAAGGATGGTGTGACAAGGCGAGAATATGTGAAACAGTTGCTCAGACAATTAAATTTAGATAATCCCGGTGTTAAAAACCGGATGTTTACTGCAATTACAAATGGAAACATTAAAGGATGGACAAAAGCAGATGAAAGATAAAGCATATCATGAAAAAGTAAATATAGAAAATGAATTAAAGCTTAGAGAATTGCTTGCTACTCTTCCACGCTTTTGCAGAGACTATTTTATTGGCGTTGAACCGACAACTTCCTCTAGAACAAGAATAGCTTATGCTTATGATTTACGGGTATTCTTTGAATATATGCATGAAAATAATCCTATATGTCAAAAGAAAGAGATTACGGATTATTCGCTGGATATTCTGGATCAAATCAAAGCGCAGGATATTGAGGAGTATTTGAACTGGCTGAAATACTATATTAAGGATGATATCGAACATACCAATAATGAACGGGGGATTTCTCGAAAATTGGCTTGTCTTAGAAGCTTTTATCATTTTTTCTTTCGTACAGAGAGAATTACGACTAATCCTGCCGAACTGGTAAAAATGCCAAAGCTTCATGAAAAAAACATTATTCGTCTCGATGTGGATGAAGTGGCGATTCTGCTTGATGAGGTTGAATCAGGAGAAAAGCTTACAGAACGGCAAAAAGCCTATCACAACCAAACGAAAAAACGCGATTTGGCATTGCTCACATTACTGCTTGGAACAGGAATTCGTGTATCTGAATGTGTAGGGTTGGATTTAGAAGATGTAGATTTTAAAAATAATGGTATTAAAGTACATCGAAAAGGTGGATATGAATCCATTGTATATTTTGGCGAAGAAGTTGAACAGGCTTTACGGGATTATATGGAGGAACGAGAAAAGATTATTCCAATGGAAGGAAGTGCGAATGCTTTGTTCCTTTCCCTGCAAAAGAAAAGAATTGGCGTTAGATCCGTTGAAAATTTAGTAAAAAAATATTCAAAACTGGTTACGACTTTAAAGAATATTACGCCACATAAACTTAGAAGTACTTATGGTACGACCTTATATCAGGAAACCGGTGATATATATCTGGTAGCAGATGTTCTGGGGCATAAAGATGTAAATACAACAAGAAAACACTACGCGGCGCAGGCAGATGCTAGGCGCAGACAGGCTGCAAAGGCAGTTCGTTTAAGAGAAAAATAAAAAGCGAAGTTCTGCTTCGCTTTTTATTTTAATTTGCAAAGGCTGCAATTGTCTGTAGAATGCGTTCGTGTACTAATGCTGCAATTTCACTTGTCTTTAAATCCTTGTAATCCTCATAATAAAGTGGTTTTAAGTAATGCACCTGCGTAGTTACTTTTCCCATATAAAAGCTGTTAAATACTTTATAGGAGTCGATGATAGCAACTGGTACAATAGGTACTTTAGCTTTTACTGCAGATTTAAAACTGCCAGCCTTAAAGGCTTCCACACGATTTTTATTATTAAATTCATATCCGCCTTCAGGGAAAAGAATATACTTTCTTCCCTCGGCTGCTTCTTTTGCCACTTCATTAATAATAGTTAAAGCCTGTCTGACATTGTCTTTTTCTAAACGCTTTCCCTGTACTAGGTCAACAAACTCTTTTACCAGAAACGAATTGGATTTGGCTTTGTCCATGACCAGAGAACAAGGATTCGTATGACTGTATACAATACCAAGTGCATCGTATTTGCCTTGATGGTTAGGATACATGATATATCCTCCGGATTCTGGCAAGAGATCTGTACCATATACTTCTGTATGAACTTTTCCAGAAGCTTTTAATAATCGAACAACATGTTTAGCTAATTTATAACGCTGTTCTTCTGAGTATTGTTCCGGATGTCCAGCCTGTTTACGCATTTTTGGAATGATGTATGGAGCCCGGAATAAGTTTACGATAATTACATAAAGAAATCTTAACATTTGAAAACTCTCCTTAGACCTATATTATATCCTTTTTTTATTAAAAAAACAAGGAATATAACATATCTATTGGAGGGGTTAAAGTAATTCACTGGAATAGTACGGTATAGTCAGATACTCTCCTGCTGTAATTTTATCATCTACAATATGATTTAATGTCCGTACCTCCGAAATATACTCATCAATATCATCATATTCAGAGGTCATATATTCGGAAGCAATTTCCCAAAGGGAATCGCCTGGCTCTATCATAATACTTGTATAGTATTTATAACAACGAGTATCTTTGAATGCATTTGTGCTGGCAAAACCAGAAACAGTACTTCCTATTAAAATAATAGCGATAATAATAAAAATTGAAACTGCAAATCCTAATCCTTTTCTGTAAATCCTCTTCCCCATGGTAAATCCTCCTTTGTAATATATGAACTTTTGTTCGGGAACATCTGTTTGTGAATATTATATACACAGAACGAGTGTTTGTCAATAATAAGTTCGAACAAATTTTCGGAATATTTGTTTGCTTTTTAGAGAAGGTTGTGATATGATATTTATAGTTAAAACTTAAAGGAGGTTTCTTTATGGCATATGGTAAGATATCTGCAAAGCAGACAGAGATTTTAGAATACATAAAGCAGGAAATTTTAAGAAAAGGATATCCGCCTGCAGTTCGTGAGATTTGTGAGGCTGTTCATTTAAAATCTACATCCTCTGTACATTCTCATTTAGAAACATTAGAGAAAAATGGCTATATTCGTCGAGACCCTACAAAGCCACGAGCTATTGAAATTATGGATGACACTTTTAATCTTACACGCAGAGAAGTTGTGAATATTCCTATGATTGGTCATGTTGCTGCGGGACAGCCGATTCTTGCAGAAGAAAATATAGAAAACTACTTCCCTGTTCCGGCAGAATTTGTTCCGAATCAGGAAGTTTTTATGCTTCATGTAAAAGGAGAAAGCATGGTGAATGCCGGTATTTTTGATGGAGACCATATATTAGTCAAGCAACAATCTACGGCATCAAATGGTGAGATGGTTGTAGCTTTGGTGGATGATTCTGCCACAGTTAAGACTTATTATAAAGAAGATGGATATTACCGCTTGCAGCCGGAAAACGACAACATGGATCCGATTATTGTAAATGAGGTTTCTATTCTAGGTGTTGTGTTTGGTGTGTTGCGTTTATATGATTAATTCGTCAATTTAGTGCAGTGTAATAAAATAAACCGTCAGTGGAATTCATAAGAAAGTTCCATTGGCGGTTTTTTCGTTGAAGGTTAGAAGAAGCTTTGAATTATAATTCGCTTGGATCAATAACTGTTCCATCTCTCCAGATTCTTTCTAAATCGTAGAATAGACGATCTTCTTTTGAAAAAATATGAACAATAATATCACCGTAATCCATCAGAATCCATGTAGAGCTGTTGTTTCCTTCTACCTGTTTGGCATGAATGCCGGCTTTATACAGTGCCTCATCTACAGCGGATTGCATAGCCTGAAGCTGGTTCTGGTTATCACCATCTGCAAGTACAAAATAATCTGCAATTACAGAAATATCTTTAATATCAATTACTTTAATATCACTGGCTTTTTTGTCTGCCAATGCTTCACATGCTATCTTAGCAATTTCACGAGAATTCATAGGGGTAACCTCCTTTAAGTTTCATCGAGTAAATTTTTATAATATTCATAGGTTTTGTGGGTCATTTCATCCACTGCGCCTCGTTTTTTATTCAAAAAATTTAAGGTATCATTTAAAATTTTTAAAACTGCAGCATCTAAATCGCAAAATGCCAGTTTACGAATTTCTTTGAGATTTGGTGCTTTATCTCTTGCGGGTTCAATATAGTCAGAAACAAATATTATTTTATCGAGTAAGTTCATTGCCGGTGCACCTGTTGTATGCACTTCTATAGCATGTAATATATCTGTGTCTGTAATTTTATATCGTTCTCTGGCAAGATATGCCCCTAATTTGGCATGGAGCAAAAAAGGATTTTCTGCTTCAATCTCACGCATTTTTATATTATTTTTTTTGCAAATAGAAATTTTTTCTTTATCAGGAATGCATTTTGCGCAGTCATGCAGCAATCCGGCTAAAGAAGCCTGTTCTATATCATATTCATAGCGCATTGCCAAACTAGCTGCCGTATACATAACACCAAGGGTATGATAATAACGGTCTTTATCTAATTCTTTTTTTAATTCTTTTCTAATTTTATGAATTTGCTCAGTCATAGTTTGTCCCACTTATATATTTGTATATAATGCATTTTGCCGAATAAAATCTTCTACGATTGAAGGAAGCATATAACGAACAGATTTACCGCTTTGTATTTTTTTTCGAATATCGCTGGAAGAAACAGAAAAATTTGGTGCATGAAGCAGATAGATATCTGCTTTGTACTGCTCTTTTACCTGCTTAAGCTGCATCTGGATGTCTGAATTGCCATCGTTTCGAACAGCTACTAATAAAGTGGCAGCATCACAGATTTTTTGAGGTTCTCTCCAACCGGAAAAATCGTTTAAGGAATCTTCTCCCATGATAAAATACAAATGTGCATTTTTATAAACTTCTTGTATTTTTTTTAGTGTTTTGTAGGTATAATTGGTTTTTGTATTTTCAGCTTCTATTTCAGAAAGAGAAAATATTGGATTATCCGTAATTGCTAATTTTGTCATTTGGCATCGCAACTTAGGAGAAGTTACCTGTAAAGTATTTTTGTGTGGTGATATTCCGGTTGGAAGAAATATCACTTCATTTAAAGAAAACTCTTCTGCTGCGCTTTGGGCAATTAACAAATGTCCATTGTGTATGGGATCAAAGGTTCCGCCCATAATCCCTATTTTGCGGCAATTATCTGTGGCCATATTTTTCACTCCATGTTGAAAACTTATTTAGTTGGCAGCTCAATTACAGGTTTCTTCTTTGAAGCACGATATAATACAATCTTTTTACCGATGACTTGTACAACCTGTGCACGAGTTCTTTCTGCAATCATTGCTGCAATTTCTCTAGGGTCATCAAAACAATTTTTTAAAACAGAAATTTTAATTAATTCTCTTTTTTCCAATGCAGCATCTACTGCTTCAATGATTTCCGGAGTAAGACTTGCTTTTCCAATTTGAAAAATGGGTGTAATTTTGCTTGCCATACTCATAAGATAAGCTCTTTGTTTACTGTTTAACATATTTTATCCTTTCTGACTGTTATTTATAATAGTCAAATTCGTTGCCATACATACGAACGGTATCACCTTCCTGAATGCCCATTTCTTCTAATTCTTTCAAGATACCTTGTTCTTTTAAGAACTTTTGGAAGAATAAGAATCCTTTTTCAGAATCGATATTCGTATATCCAAACATTTTATCAATCTTTGGACCTTCTACTACATAAGCACCATCATCGGCAATTTCAATTGTATATGCTTCGTCCTTAAAGAAGTTCAGTGATGGATCAAATTCCGGTTCATAAATAATTGGTGTATCATCCATATTTTCCAATAAACCACTCACATGATATAATAATTCTTTTAAGCCCTGTCCGCTGACAGCAGAAATTGGAAAAATTTTAATATTCTGATCTTCAAATTCTGCTCGTAATGCATCTAAAACTTCATTGCTGTCTCCATAAAAAGCATCAATTTTATTCGCAGCAATTACCTGCGGTTTTTTTAATAAATCCGGATTATATGCTTCTAATTCTTTATTAATGGCATGAATATCAGCAATTGGATCTCGGCCTTCTGTAGAAGCAGCATCCACCATATGAATCATGACTTTGGTTCGTTCGATATGACGAAGAAATTCATGACCTAAGCCAACACCTTCAGAAGCTCCTTCAATGAGTCCTGGAATATCAGCAATAACAAAACCTTTGCCGCCGTCCATATCGACAACCCCAAGATTTGGACTTAAGGTTGTAAAATGGTAATTGGCAATTTTAGGCTGTGCGTTGGTTACTCTGGATAAAAGTGTGGATTTTCCGACATTAGGGAAACCGACAAGTCCTACATCTGCAATAACCTTTAATTCTAATAATACTTCTATTTCAATGGCCTCCTGACCAGGCTGGGCATATTTTGGTGCCTGCATGGTAGAGGTTGCAAAATGCTGATTTCCAAGTCCGCCTCGACCACCTTTTAAAATGGTCTGTTGTCTGTTTTCGCCAGACATATCCGCGATAACTTTTCCGGATTCAGCATCTTTGATAACAGTTCCTTCAGGAACCTTTAAGATTAAGTCTGTACCATTTTTGCCGTGGCAATTCTTTTTGCCGCCTTCTTCTCCGCTCTGAGCTGAGAATTTGCGTTTGTAACGGTAGTCGCTTAAGGTATTCATTCCTTCATCAATCTGAAAAATGACATCTCCGCCTTTACCGCCATCACCGCCATCAGGACCGCCGTTTGGTACATATTTTTCACGACGGAAGCTTACATGACCGTTTCCGCCTTTTCCTGATTTTATAATGATTTTTGCTCTATCAGCAAACATTGTTTTCACCTCAACATACAAAATAGTTAAAAGAGAAAATAGACCCGGCTAAAAAGTCGGGTCTATCAAATCTTTTTATTCGTTGCTAGCTACTGGATAAACGGAAGCCTGTTTCTTATCTCTTCCTTTTCTTTCGAATCTTAAGATACCATCTGTTAAAGCGAATAATGTATCATCTCCACCGATACCTACATTAGTTCCTGGATGAATCTTAGTACCACGCTGTCTGTATAAAATGTTTCCAGCTTTAACGAACTGTCCGTCTGCTCTTTTTGCACCTAATCTCTTAGATTCGGAATCACGACCGTTCTTTGTAGAACCAACTCCCTTTTTATGTGCAAAAAACTGAAGGTTCATATTTAACATATCCTTACACCTCCTTGAAGTTAAGAGTGATATATTCATCTCCGTAATTTTTCTGTATTCCTTGCAAGCCTAAAACCAATGACTTCATGAAAAGGTCTGCATCGTGACCTGCTGGTTTTTTAAATTTTACGATAATCTTTCCAGTCTCTTCATCAGAATCAAAGGAAAATTTCTCGTCTGTGTAGCAGTCAATGGAATTAATTGTATTAATCACCAGAGCCGAAACTCCAGCACAAATAATGTCCTCTCCTGCATCTGCATAACCTGCATGTCCCAAGCAATCAAAACCTTTATATTGTCCATTCTGGTTTCTAAAAATCGTTATTAAAATCATAACAATCTAGTTCCTGACTAAGCGTTAATCTTTTCGATTTTAACCTGTGTAAACGCCTGTCTGTGTCCATTTTTCTTGTGATAACCGGTTTTTCTCTTGTACTTGTAAACGATAACCTTCTTACCTCTGCCTTCTTTAACTACAGAAGCTTCAACGGTTGCGTTTGCTACAGCGTCACCAACTTTTAATCCGTCGTTAGATACTGCGATAACCTGATCAAAAGTTACTTTCTCACCAGCTTCAACACCAAGCTTTTCAATGGTAATGATATCGCCTTCGGCTACTTTGTACTGT
>JAGALK010000031.1 GCA_017625255.1 Lachnospiraceae bacterium | reverse complement strand
CCCGGCACCGAATACGACAGAGTGGGTAGCTTAACCACCAATCAAGAAGTAGCGGTAACTGGCAAGGCAAGTACGGGCTGGTACGAGATTTCTTACAACGGTGAAGTTGCTTATGTATCAAACAATTACTTGGGAAATGAAAAGGTAGTGGTTCAGCCTACGCCTGCACCCATAACTCCTTCCACTCCCGAGGCTACAACGCCTGCAACACCCGATGCAGGCACGGGCGGTTCCACTGCAACAACAGAAACTACCTACACGGTGTACTTGGAACCCGGTATGTTGGATTTGGTAAACGGTCACAGAACAGCTAATGGTGTTCCTGCATTGACTTGGAACTCTGCGAAAGAGCAGGAAGCCAAAGACCGAATTAAAGCAATCGCACAAAGCGGGCAGTTAAGCCACGCAGGTATGCCTTGTAGTGCAGAGAACTTGACTTATGTATTAGGGTATGGTGATGCTAACACATATTACACGAACTACTATAATTCGCCTTCCCATAATGCAAATATGTTGTATTACAGTGTGAACGCAACTTCTCATTCAATGGTGTCGGCAACCTGCGTTGTGACATCGGGTAATATCAATACCTATTATAATGTTTTAATGATTTATAAAGAGATGCCTGCTAACACTGGTAAAATCGACTGGTCGCAATTCAGCTAAAATAAAAAAAGAACTCTTCGGAGTTCTTTTTTTTGTTCTTGACAGTTTTGTTGAATAATATATATAATTGAATATACTTCATAGAAATAACAACAAGGACATACAAATGATATGAGAAGAAGAATAAAGAAACAAGAACCGGAAAAAGATAAGAAAATTGGAAATCAATGCAAAAAATGTGTTTCAAATAATTGTGCGTGCAATAATGAAGTCTGTTCATACGCTTATAAACAGTATGGAATGAAAAAGTGGGTATATGGAATAATTATTACTGTTATATCTTTTGGTTTGATTGTTTCTTTTTTATCAGAAACGATACTTACTATTTGGTTTCCCTCTGCCTCGTTAGGTTTAAATACTTGGAACCAGTTTGTTAGTATTATATTAGGTATAATAGCAACTACATTGAGCGTTGTTTCGATGATAATGAGTTTTAAGAATTATGATGATGGTTTAGTATTACACGAAAAGCACATAGAAACACTAGAAAAAATCAGTCTGATTTCAAGAGATGTTATTGATGTGAAAGAAAAACTTGATAAAATAAACCTTATAGCAGATGCAAAGAACGAAACGACTAATATACCTCCAAAAATAAAATGGGAAAAAGAGCCAGACACAACAACTATGTAATGATTAGATGTAGAGGAGAATGATATTATGTGCATGAAAAATATAAATTCTACGATGCTTTTTTGTTCAGATATTGAAAATAACGAAGGTAATATAAATTCATTGATAGGCGTTTACGATACCACGGTTCCAATCAGAGAAAATAATACTTATTATTTAGATAATTTGAATATTGTACTAAATTGTTGCATTATATTTGACGAGAAATTTGTTGAAAAAAAAGATTGTTTTCAGTTAGACGAAGAATATGAGTTTGTTATACGATTAACTCATATTGCGAGTGGTGTGGGTATTCCTTTGTATAAATTTGATTTGATTGTAAAGCAAGAAAATTTAACAACTTGGTGTAAGGATTTTTACGAATTTAAGCGGTTTTTAAAGTTTTCAAGAATAGAGATACCAAAAGGTTTAGGTAGTTATGCTGTTAAGTTATTAGTCCGCAAGAAAAATGAAGAAGAAATTGTATGGAATAATCAAGTTATACATTCTTTGGTTATAGGCGAAAGTAGAAGCATATAGTTGATAAATTAAAAATAACTGTCACGCTAAGTCTGACAGTTATTTTTTTGTTGTTTTTGTTAAAAGTATAATATGCAAAAACTACTTGCCAATAATGAAAAATAGTTGTAAAGTATACATTAACGCAAAAAGTTACGATTTTTCGTGTTTAGTAAACATAACGAGAGGAGAAAAAAATGAAACGAAAAACGAAAAAGTTTTGGTTGTCCTGCTTATCCTTTGTGATGATGTTAGGAATTGTGGCTAGTAGTATCCTACCTGCTTATGCCGACACAGCTACCATAGGAAGAAGTGATGTTGAAATTCAGTACAGTACATATTTCCCCGGTAGTAACGCAAGAACGCAAAGATATACCATTGACGGTGAAATTGCGTATTGTATTGAGCCTTTAAAGCCTGCCCCTCCTAATGGAGATTATGAAACATTTACCATTACATCTGCGGAAAATCCTTTATTGATTAAGATTTTCTGTAATGGTTATGGTGGTATCAATGATATTACTAAACAATACTTTGGCGATAATGATGAATACCGATATTTATGTACTCATATTGCGTTAGGGTATGCTTACACCGGAAGTCATTATGGAGTAACCGATGCACAGTTCCAAAGTAGCGGTCTTTATGATTTTATACAGGCTTGTGCTATGTCAGATTACACTGGTTCCGCTATTTGTTGCTATGGTGGTCCGGGAACGCAGATTATTGCTATGTACGGTTTTGGAGAAACAACTCCCGGAGGAGAATATGATATTAAACTTGTTAAAATCGACAGTGAAACAGCACTTGCACAGGGCGATGCAAAATTGCAGGGTGCTGTGTATGGACTTTACGCAAGAGCAGACATTTTAGATCCGACTGATGATACAGGACAGACTGTATTAGCCCCTGCTGGTGCTTTATTGATGCAGGCTACGACAGATGCAAGTGGTGTCGCATATTTTGACGGTCTTGTTCCGGGTTCCTATTATGTAAAAGAAATATCTCCTTCTGTTGGTTATATGATTGATCCCACAGAATATGATGTGAATGTAACTGCAAATGGCACGCCGGATCCCGTGACTGGAGAAATTGAAGTAGTTGTTGATAATCCCGTAATTACTTCAAGAGAGCAGGTCAAAAAACAGCCTTTTCAGATTATAAAGGCAGGTTTTGACGGAGAAAATACCGATGCCGTTCCTTTGGTTTCCGGTTTCTCCGCATATTTAAAGTCCAGACTTGGAGTAAAAGCTGACGGTACATACGATTTTGAAAATGCTAATCCCGTAGTTATCGCACAGGACGGAAGTACAGTAATGTATACCGACGCAACTGGTTATGCGAAATCAGCACCGTTGCCTTATGGTACTTATGTTATTCGAGAAGTTGATGTACCCGACGGATATTTTGAGTGTGAACCTTTTGAAGTAATCGTTACCGAACATAAGCCCACAGAGCCTCAAACTTGGAGAATTATTATCAACGAAGAGATTGAAGCGAAATTAAAGATTACAAAAATGGATAGCACAACTGGTAAGTCTATCCTTTTGGAAAATATCGAGTTTAAGATTTTTGATATTACCAATAATCAATATGTGGTACAGTACACCACATATCCTACTGTAACAGAACATACTACATTCAAGACTGACAGCGAAGGTTATTTAATTCTTCCCCAGCCCCTTGAATTAGGCGAATATCGTATCGAAGAAGTATCAGCACCTCCCAACTATATCCTTGATACCAATTATCCCACGGTAGTAGTAGGAAGTAGTGCAACTTTTGAGAAAGATGAAACATCGGGAGAACTTTATATCCCCGTAGAATATCAAAACACTCCTGCAATGGGTAGAGTAGAACTTACAAAGACTGGACCTACTCTTACAGCTTTTGAAAACGGAAAGTTTGTATGGGAAGAAAAAGGTTTGGTTGGTGCAGAATTTGAAGTATATGCCGTAGGCGATATTCTTACTCACGATATGCAGTTAGATGCTAACGGCGAAAGAACAAAGTATTATTCTGACGGCGATTTGGTTGGAACAATCGTAACTGGTGCAGACGGTAAAGGCGTTTTGGAAGATTTACCTCTTGGTAATTACAAGATGATTGAAACCGTAGCCCCCGTTGGTTATATTTTGGACGATACTCCGATTGAGTTCAGTGTAGAATTTGTTGATGATAGCACACCTATTATCGAAATTACACAGTCAATCCTTAATGATAAACAAGATGTTGTTGTAGATGTAACCAAGAAGATTACGGGTACTTCTTACAACCTAGCTGGTGCAAAGTTTGAATTAAGTGCTGAAAGCGATATTGTGAATTATGAAGGCACCGTTATTGTTAATGCAGGCGATGTTATCGCAACTGGTACTTCTGCATCTAACGGTAAAGTAAACTTTGGTTTGGACTTGCCTTTTGGTGTTGATTATAAGATTGTAGAAATCTCTGCACCTGCGGGATATACAATGTCTGATGAAGAATTTACCTTCACAGCAACATTGCCGAATAATTCAACCGATGAAAGCGTAACTTACTCAAAGGTATTTTATAACGACGGACCGACACCTTCTACCCCCGATAAACCCGATACTCCCAAATCTACACCCGTTTACGGACTGTTACGCATCTCTTTCGATGAAAACACATGGAACCGTAATAACTGGCAGACAGAAGACAGCGGAGAAGAAGGTTATTCCGTAGTATTATCAGTAGAAGATACCGAAGAAGAAAATAAAGGTTATGCGACTTATATTATTATCGGTGTTGTCAGTGTTGTTTGTGTCGGCGGTGTTATTTTACTTTATCTTCGTAAGAAGAAACAGTTAAAAAAAGCCACATCGGTAGTTGTAAACATTGAAGATACTATGGGTAAAGCCGTTGAAGCAGTCGAAGAAGCAAAAAACAGTGACGATACTGAAAAGTTAAAAAACGCTGTTAAAAAGCTGAACGAAGACTTAAACAATGAAGAAGAGTAAGAAAGGGGCAGGATATATAATGAAAAAGAAATACATTGCTAAAAAATTAGGCGTGATTTTGTTATCAAGTATGATGCTTGCCACTTTGATTACCGGTTGTAATAAAACTCCTGCAACGGAAGATGCGTCTGCGGGAGTAACAGCCGAAGACAATATCGAAGGCGGTAGCGAACAGTCAAGCGAAGCTGGCGAAGATGCTTCTGATGAAGAAACGAACATTATTACAATGGAATATCAGTTCTATTCCGAAACGGAAGACGGATTGAGATTTGAAATTCCCGAAATGATTGAAGTGGACGGCGTAAAGTATAAGTACACCGGAAATGCTGAATATCAGACTTCGGAGATTATGAGCGTAGTAGCACATACTGTTGATGTGGAAGTGGAAGAAAAGGAAGACGCTGAAACTTCTATTGAGTGGGTTTCAGATGCAACCGGAAAGAAATATACCTTAAATGGTGACATCTTTAACTGGTCTGATCTTGTACCCATTACCACAACCGTAACCGAAAGAGTGGAATATGGCGCAAGAACAACGGCACCTTACATTCCACAGGTTAAAACAATTTCTTACTACAATGAAGTTGATGAAGCTGATGCGGAAATCAACGGTAAATTAGTAAGTAGCGGTCAGTCAGAACCCTCTTGGAGAAGCGGTTATCCCGTAGACGGTGTATTTACCTGCAATTCAACTTCGGTTGATAAATGGGCGTTTGAAGGCTACGGCAAGACTGTATATGTTCCCCAAAGTTCTGCAACTCCTACTTGGGACGGATATCAGAATGATATTCTTTCCTTCTTAGGTTTAGACGCTAATTTGTATCGTGTGGTTGGTGGACGCTGGAACGGCGACGCTTATACTGATGCAAACGGAACTATCAGCCGTAACGCAATTTTTGATTGCGAAGCGTATCTTTCAACTTACTGGGCTGTATACGAAGGTAAAGGCGAGGCGTTAGGCTATCGTGCAAGTGTTACCTACTATGCGTATGCTGATGCCCTTAAAGATGTAAGCGAAGAAGATATTTCAACCCTTTATAAAATGGTTGCTATCGCTTCCTACGAGGAAGTTTCCGAATAGACAACGAAAAATCGTAAAGAAACGGAAGTGGGTGTAAAAAGCCCGCTTCTGTTTTTTTGCAATAAAAAAGGGTACGCACATAGCATACCCTTTTATGTCATTTTTTACAAATATTTTTTTATTCGTTCCGGTGTTACATCTTTATATGTTTCATTTTTAATTACTAATTTATATACATCTTCAACGCATATACCGGGGGATAATTCTTTTATTGTGGCAATTAACGCTTTAAGTCCATTCTCCCTTTCTTTCTCCATTCCTTCTTCTAATACTAAGCCACTTAAATTACACATTTGAGATAACCTCCCTTCAAACTCTTCACTCATTATCATATTATGTTTGGTTTCCAGATTTCGCTTTTTTTCTTCTGCATCTTTACCGTTAATCAAATCTTCCAACATAGATATAAGTTCATTCTTTGACGCTTTAACATTATCTGATTTTCTTAAACAGATAAGATAGCCTTCCATTAAGTCCGTAGATAAAAGCCCAGTGCTTTCTCCATACACTTCATCGGAACTTAATGATAATTTTTCAATAGAACCGTCTTTTTCGTTGTCACTCATACAAATCCATATACTTGCGACCTTTTTAATATTATCGTAATCACTATTGAAAAATTCAACCTCTTTTTCAGCCGAGATCATTCTAGCCAAGTAAAAGACAATTCTATTTACGATATGATATTTTAATTGACTAGCTTTGATGCTTTTTTGAGCTTCGACATTGATTAAAATTTTTACTGTTCTGTTTTTTACATACGCCGAGAAACGAATATCGTAATATATTGTTCCTTCTCCTTGTGCGCTGTTTTCGGTTGCTGTTCTTTCTACCTTTCCTAAATTTGACAAACCCGGTTCAACTCTTTGTTCTTGAATGTGAACACTTCCTAAACACTGAATAATGTTCGGGATTTCCATATCTTTAAACTCATTCATTGTATTTTTCAAGATACGAGCCAATACCTGCTTGTCTGCTAACAGTTCCTTCATGAGTTTATCATACATACCCGATGTGGAGCCTGCACTGTCGATTGTTGTTGCTAAATTTGTTGGTTCATTCATTTTTTACCTCTTTCCCTGCTTGTGCAGATTTCATTATTTTATCTATAAATAAACAGGGATTGTGATATATCCCCGATTGTTTTTTTACGGGGCTATACCCATATTTATATTTTTCTTTAATACTATTATATCACTTTATTTATTATTCACAAGTTTTTGACAAAAAAAGAGAAATTCCCTACGGAAAATCTCTATATTGTTAGTCCATATTGTTGATAAATTTTACAATTATATTCTAGCACAATAATTTCCAGTCTGCAACTGTCTGTTTTTTTGCCTTTTGCAGACGAATAAAGTATAATATACTTATACGAACCAAATGAAGGGAGAAAATGTATGAAAAATTATATGGACGAAGATGATTTTAATTTTGAATACGATGAAAGTGACGAACCGGAAAGTAAATCGTTGCGACGCATCGGTATTGTGATAGGCGTAGGCGTTCTGATTTTGACGATTTGCGGGATTTCAGCTGTTAGGTCGGTAAAATCTGCATCAAACGAAGAAAACGGGCTAAATGGGGCGAATACGAGCTTGCAGGACGGTGTTATGTATGAAGACGGGTATGAGCCGACGCAATATTATACGGAAAACGATAGTGATACAAGCCTTTTAAAGACTTATATGGATTACAACGAAGATGTGGTTGCAATGATCCGTATTAACGACAGTGTTCTTAATCACCCGATTATGTATACTCCTGCTGATGAAGGGTATTACCTTAATCGTGACCTTAACAAAGAGCATAACAGTCATGGTGTACCATTTTTATCAATCGGTAGCGATTTATCCCGTGTCAGCGGTAATAACATTATATACGGTCATAATATCCGTCTGAACGGATTAGATGTCTTTGCTGATTTGAATAATTACCGGGACATTGAATACTACAAGGAACACCCGATTGTAGAGATTATTACCGAAGACGGTACAAGCCGGTGGTTGATTTTTGCTTACTATTTAGTTGATACTTCTGATACAGATACATTCATTTACTTTGATAATACAGAATTTGTTTCTATGCAGGACTACGAGTGGTATATGGGCGAAGTATCGCGCAGAAGTTGGATAAATGTACCGATTGAAAATACCATTGATGATGCTTATATCACTTTATCCAGCTGTTCGGTAGAATTACACGGTAGCGGTACAAACAGAATGGTTGTTATGGCTAGGCGGTTGGAAGTTGGAGAAGAGTATGAAGATATTGTATCTTCTGCAACCTTAAATCCTAATCCATTATTGCCAATGAAGTTAAGATAAGGAGAAAAATTATGAAAAATGATTTGTATAAGAAGATTATAGAAGAAGACTTTGGGGAAAAATCTCTTACTTTATTAGACTTCATCAAGGTCTGTGATACGCTGGGGCTTACCGTTTTTGAACATAAGATTATTCGTTGTCCGGTCAAAAAAATGGAAAATGAAATTTCTAACAATATTTATTCTTCGATGTCCCAGTATCGCCAAACGATGCCGGACTGGTCGGCAAGAGAGTATGATTATGATAACGACAGAGCCACAGCCTATTTGATGTATCAAGGTATAAAGGACGGTGAGTTTTCTATTGAAGCTGAAAATTCATCAACTTATCATAAATGGATTTTTAGCGTAGTCGGACAGTGCGTAGTGGTTCATTATGCCCTTAATTTTATAGATTAGAAAGGAGATTGAATTTTGGAATTAAAAAATGCTTCAAGTGTGCCTATTGACGAAGTAATCAGTGAATTGATTTATGGAGAGTTTGGCTTTGTTTTGTTGAAAGCCGATGTAGACAGTGTGTTTGACAAAATAGCGACAAACACCACATATCAAGACGGTATTCGTGTATCGGGAGAAGGTACGCAGGTTACTTTCCGTTTATTTCCTATCAATTATACGGGAAATGTAAAAAACAACCGCTTGCAAAATTATGCGTCTGCGAGGGGAGATGCTGTTAAGAATGTATTTAAGCGTTGGACGGAAGCTGGTTATAACAAAAGAAATGCAAAAAAACCCGAAAACAGTGATGATTTTTTTAAGTTTCTTGAAGAAATCTCTTTTATGAAAGCGGATTACTTATTGTTAAGAGTGGAAGGAGAAAGTGATGATTAAGAAAATACCGAAAAATACCTCATGTTTCACTTATTTCAACGCTAATCCAAAGGATAAGCGGTCAAGTGATTGCGTTGTGCGAGCTATTTCCTATGCTTCGGGAATATCGTGGGATAGTGTTCTTGATGATTTAGTGGTTTTCGCCCATAAATACAAGGAAATGCCTAGCGATGCGAAGTGTTTTAGTAAATATCTTGAATATATTGGTTTTGAGAAAAAGAAACAGCCGAGAAAAATGGATAATACCAAATACACGGGTAAAGAGTTTTGCGAATTGCTGAATAAAAAGTACAAGGACAGTAAATGTGGTTTTTCTTATGATATTGTTGCGAATATCGGCGGGCATCATATTGTCGCTATCCGATTAGATAGTGATAATAAGTACAAGGTTTTTGATATATGGGATTGTACCGATAAGACTATCGGTAATTACTGGGTTTGTGATAGTAAAATGTATCACAAAGGAGAGGGATTATAATGGATAATAATTTTGAATTGATACAAATAACCGCAGGGAAATGTTATGATTTCTTAAAGAAAGGGCAGGATAGAGTAGATATTCTTTATTCTTCTCTGACCGGATTTGCTTTTATGTTTTATTTGAAAACTCCCTCTACTGATGAAATTAGAGAATTTAGTCGGGATATTACAGTGCATTTGGCTATGATTGATGATTTTATGCAGTTTCTCTTTGAAATCGGCAATATGCCCGTAATGGATTGTTCTTTCCATATCAAGATGCAGGAAGGGTTAGATTTTCCCATAGATTTTAAGCCTCTACCCAAAAATGAAGGATATGTATGCAGAATTATCCTTGCTGATGCTGATACCGGAAGAGTAGAGCATCTGCGTATGTGTTCTACCACGCACGAATTTGCGGAGTATGTAAGAAAAGAAATGATAAAACAGAGCGTATCGCCTTTTGATCGTAACAAATATTTGTATACGGCAGACCGTATTGCAAGGAAATATCCCACACCTGCGATGCTTCTTCCCAAAAGCGTTATCTCTTTTTCACATAAACGGCTATAATTTTGCATTTGCAGTATTTTTATGCTAAAATAATTATAGGGTGCTACCTAAACGGTGGCGGTTCGCCTTTTAGCCTTTTTATCGGACTTCCATTTTTTTTTGAAAGGGGGAGTTGGTATGAAGAGTATAGTTGAAAGGTCAGATTTTAGTGTTAGAAACAATAATCGGTGTAGTGAGTATTGTAGTGACAATATTCAGTACCGCAGTAACAATCGGCGGTACCGTTGTTACGATTATCAGTATCTTGCAAAGCCGAAAAGATACATAACCACTAAAAAAACAACCGCCTCTCGCAAAGTTGTCGGTTGCTTTTTTAGTAAATAACAATTTAGGCGAACCGTTACTGAACGGGTAGCACCTTTTATGTTTGTATTATAACGCATCTTTTTAGAAATTGCAAGTTTGACTTGCGGATAAGAATTTTGATCTGAATAATCAGACCTATGAGTGCTACAATGAATAAACCAGTCTGTACTAAATTGTCGTATGTAATATAGTTCATAGAAAACACCCCCTTTCTTTACAAAAGGGGACAATCGTTCCCACGAAACATAGTGCATCATACAGAGAAAAATATCTCAAAAAAAAGCAACCCACACGCCGTAGGTTGCTTTAATTCTTTTTAATCTTCCCCAGTCTTGGGACGAGGGTTTATTTCATCGCAGAAGAACTCATAATAATTCATTGATACCACATAATCGCACTCAATCAACCAAGTTGTTCCGTCTTCTTTATAAACTTCCAACAAGAATGAACGATAATCGCCCTTGTCCTTGTATGAACCTTCAATTACGATACCTTCGTATTCTTTCGGTTCCTCCGGGAAGTAGTAATCAAAATAGTCTTCTACACATTCGTAGAGATTATAAAATCCGTTGGTTCCGAGATTTGTTTCACCGCTTAAATAGGCGGGATTATTCAAGTAAAAGATGCTTTCCGTCAATTCTTTATTTTCTTCAACTTCAATAGGTCCCTCAAAATCACCAACATCTTCTTCGGTATAATCGTCACTTATTACAGCGTTATCAGCGGGGCTGTCTAAACCGAGTGCCTCCCAGACATTATAATTTGGGCTTGTTGGTGACACATTATATTCAGAAGTGTTTTCTTTGTCGGTATTTTCCATTACAATTTCTGTATCTTTTAATTCATCTTCACTACCGATAAGTTCCAGTCCCTCAATGTCCTCTGCAATTTGCGGTTTGTCTTCATCAATTTCGGCATCTTGGGACGAAAAGAAGAGAGTAGGAGAAATAATCATTAGTCCCATAATGATTACAATAGCAAGAATTGAAACAGCAATGCAAATAAATAATATAATTTTCTTCTTTGACATTTCTCTATTTTCCTTTCTATCTGCCAAATGGATTATCTGGGTGCATTTTCCACGAAGGAACAAAATCTGCATTTGCGGGTGCAGTAGTGCGGTAAGAACACCATTTTACATTGTCTAATGCCGTAAAAGGTATTCCGTAGTTTGTTGTTCCTTGACTTCCCGGATCATAAACAATAAATCTATCCGTAGTATATCCAATCAAAACGATAAAGTGTGTTCTATGTGATTGATGAAGTACATATCCTTCATCATCTTCCCAGCGTCCTTCGATGCTTATTATTACCGGATAACCACAGTTTATATTATTTATAATATTAGTAAAATCGGTGTTGTCAAGTTTTGATTTATTTATGCGTGTCACAATCATATTATTGTCTGTCGAAAAAGTTGCTCCGTCAAAACTTTCGCCTATTACATACCCGCCTTCTGATACTTCTTTGGATATTTGGGGCATATATGTACTTGGTTCGGTATATCCATTATAATACATTGCACACATTGCGTAACAGCAATCTATGCAACCCGATGAAGATATGGTTGCGTTTCCGTTGTCCCCGCCATTTCCACGCTTTGTTTTGTAATTACCTTGTAGGATATGGGCTGGCATATTTATTATGTGTGTATCACTAACATCTAAATCAATTTCAATTTTTTCGTAATCATCATAACTTCCACCGCTATATTCGGGCAGAAGACCAGCGATAAAGTTTGTGGTGACCGAGTTTTCGAGATATTGATTTAGACTTCTTCCGGTTGCCCTTTCGCCTTGATCTGTATAGCAGTTGTAGCACACACTTCTATAAGTTCTTTCGTCTGCATACGACGGACCTAAATCTACGGAATTTCCCAAGTAAGCCCTTAACCACTTTTCATTTTCATTCAACATATCTCTGTTTGTAATGGAGAGAGTGGCATAGTTAATTGCGTCCATGTCTACATCAGCGATATGGTATAGTTCATTCAGACCGTAGGGCATAACTTTTACTTCAAAAAAATATCCCCAGCTGTCAATTTCGCTTTCTTCTTCACTTTCTTCTTCGCTGTCTTCATCACTGTCTTCATCATCATCTTCTTCCTCTTCTTCGGCTTCTTCCCGTTCCGCTTCGGCTTCTTCTGCACCAGCTTTTGCCTCTTCTTCATCATCGCAAAGTACCATAACGCCTTCTGCATCTATGTAATACCATTGCGGAGTATCGCTTAATTCCAATTCATAAAGGAAATTACTGTTATACTCCTGCACAATGAAGTTGTAAAAATCATCGTAAGAGATAGAAGTATATATATTATCTTCATTCTGACAGTATACGGCAAGGATTTCGGCGTAATTTAAGTCATTATTTAAGTCTTCTTCGGGAATTGCCCCGGTTAAATAATCGCCGATTGTATAATATGAGCCGTCGCTTTTAATGAGAGAGTAGGGATAAGGTTGATTAAGATAGTAAGCGATTGATGCTTCACTGCTGTATCTCGAAACCCCAATTTTGTCAAAAATGGTAAGCATAACCTTATCGGGTTCCAGTAACACATTCCACATATAGTAGGAAAAAGATTTTTCTATCGCTTTATCCGTAATAGCCTTGTATACTTCCACATTTTGAGCATCTACACCCTTTTGGCTGTTTACTTCTCTGTGAAGTTCCACATCATATTCTTCTTCATCGAATAATTCGGCGAAAAACTCTGCTTTTTCTGTATGGCTGACAAAAAATGTTGTTACTCCGTCTTTCATATCAGCTACCAAGCCTGCAAATCCCGCAACGGGAGTGAAGAGTGCAACAGACGAAAATATTATCACACCAATCAGAACGATTAGTAACCCTGCAAAACCGCCTATGCCTTTTCCGGGCTTGCGGTCTACTATTTCATCGGCTTCTCTACCTATTTTTTTTGCAACTGCAAGTCCCGCAGTCGCAACAGCTACGGTTCCGGCTACTGCGAGTGTAACAATCGTACCTACACCCGCTGTTGGTATGCCGGACGCTACTGCAACTGTTCCCGTAACTCCCGCACCAGTGGCAGAAGCACCTACACCTGTGGCGGTAGCACCTGCGCCAGTAGCGGTAGCACCTGCACCAGTGGCGGTAGCACCAGTAGCGGTAGCCCCTGCCCCAGTAGTGGTAGCACCTGCACCAGTGGCGGTAGCGTTTGCCCCGGAACCAATAGTGTTTCCCGTTGCCGAAGCATTAACGGGAGTTCCTTGCGGTGGAGATGTGGTTCCGGCAGGTTTATTACCTATATCGGCACCTTTGGGAGTATTATTTTGTCCTTGATTTTGGGGCGTTATGTCTTTTCCCTGCGGTTTGTCTGCATTGTTTTTCGCTTCTGCCTGCTTATTTTTATAGTCTTCGTACTTATGTACGGCTTTATCAGCTAATTTATAAGCATCTTTGGTATTACGGTATATGTCGCCTGCATCTTGTACTACGCTTTGTTGATTATTCTCTTCGTAATCATTACTCATAGTCTATCCCTGCCTTTTATTCTGGCTTACCACTTCCTTCGGGAAGTTTTACTACTTGTTTCTTAATACTTAATAAATCAATAACAGATTTACCGTCATTTGTTTCTTTTGAAGTAATTTTCTTTTCATTGTATGCAGAAATGTCGGAACCGTCATTAACTTTCGTCCATACAATGTGATTTTCGGGAGGCATACCATTAGCGTTTTGAACCTGTACTTGGTAAGGAAGATACCTTGCACTGCCTTCTGTTCTTATAGGCATATCCTTATCCGTAATCGGTTTTATTTCTCCGATATGTCTTCCGTCTACACCGCTTATGCCGAGTTCGTCTGCAATCGCCTGCTTACCAGCTTTACTTTCGAGCATAGAACCGACTTGTTCTCTTGCATAATCATCATTGTCGTGGAAGGCTCTGTCAGATTTCAATGTTGATTTATCTTTTACATTCATCATACCGATATTGTTGCCGTTTTCATCAACAAAACCGTAGTTGTTTCCTCGAATATCCACGCCTTTGACATCTTTTAAGTTCATGTCTGAATTTGCAAGTGCCTCTTTTTGTTCTGGTGTAAATCCCAGCTTATCGCCGACAGCGTTTGCAATATTAGCGTTTTCAATATCTTTTGCGGATTTATGGAGAGTAGGATTTTCTTTATGTAATTTGTCGTAAGCCTCTCTTTGTTGTGCTGATAAGGTATTTTGTTTTACCTCGTTTGTTATGTTCATAGGCGTACCGCCATAATTATTGTTCAAATAATTATTTCTTTCCTTTTCGTAGGTAGCCATATTGTCTTTGAAACTTGTTGTGTTTCCGGTCATAATATCAGAGCCACTTGTTCCGATTTTCTTTCCTAAATCATACATTCCTGCATTGCCGGAAGTAACTGCTTTCTGCATCAATGAAGCACCAACATTTTTTCTTGTTCTGTCGGCACCACGCAACGCACTCATTCCAGCCAAAGCCCCACCAAAGACGCTACCACAAGCACTCATAAGACCGCCACCAGTCTGTACGATGTTGATACCTAGCTGTGCCATATATGCGTCTATTCTTTGGCAGATGCGTAAAAATGCCAAAGCACCAATGTAGTTGATTAGACCAGCACCCCAACCACCTGCTAATAGGATTTTAAAAAAGATAGCCATAAAAACAGTGTTGATAAGCAATAAAAAGCCCTGTGAATACAACATCTTTATATAGGCGTAAAATATTTTCTTTGAATTATTAGATACAAGAGTGCTTGCAACGGCAGGGAAGAAAGCCAACAATATGAACAATACGAAGTATCTTTCCACCACTTCCAGTAATAATTTCATAAATTCTTTTATGATTTTCCAGCCGAAATAGAGTGCGAAAAATAAAACTATGCAGACAATTCCGATAAATAGCGGTGTTGTTGCCCCACCAGTCATAACCGATGAAGAACCTAATAAAGCCAATAAGGACATTTTGGTACCGCCGTGTGACAATACCTTCATACCGAAAACCACAAGATTTCCGTCCTCAAAATCTCCGTTTTCCCACCATATCGGTAAAAACGCAGTATATGTTTCGGGTGTTGTTATGTCTTTTGTCAAGACGAGATTAGTCCACATATCGTTAAAGAAATCAATAAATGCAGTAATGCAATATTTTGACATATAAATCAAGAATAAAGATACCACATATTTAACGAGTAACATAAACGGAGTATCTCTGATCTGTTCCTGCTGACCTACCAAACACATAAAAAGATAGAAAAACATAAGAAGAGTACAAGTAATGTTTCCGAACATAAAGGCAAATTCCCATATTGCCATAATGGTAAAAGAGTTGTCGATAGATGCACCGTCGTAATAGACATCATCTGCTATGGGTGTGGAAAAGGAAAGCCCTTGTTCTATGTTGAGCAAAGGATTTATTGACGGAGAAAATGATACTGTCAATAATTTTATAAATAATTCTCCTGCAAAACCTACCGCATCTACAATATAATGCCCTATACCTACAAGAATTGCGTCTGTTACATAGCCTTCGTCTTCATCGCTTCCATAATCTTCTGACATTTCATATTCATTTTCATCGGTAGTATCTGCGTAAGCAGGGATAAAAACAGAAGTAGCAAAAATAATACACAGTATAAATGCCACTATGCGTAATTTGTTTTTATCCATAGATTGAAAAGGTTTGGCGTACATAATGTTTCCCCCTTAAAGTTCCCTAATTAGTAATACAACCCCGATATTTTCGGGGTTGTATCATTTTTTTTCTTTTTTTACTTAAATGCGTTTTCCGTAAATTCTTTTACAAGATTAAGTGCGTGACCGCCGTTGATAAAGATAATAAGTGCTGTCACTACGAGAATAGTCCCACATATTTTGACAGTGAGTGAGATTTTACGCTCGTCGTGGGTAAAGAATAATGCTAATAAGCCAACAATTAAAGCAACCGGAAATAATGCGAAACTAATTTTAACAAGAAAATCTTGCACATCGCTAATAGCATCTTCTGCGTTTTTTTCCAATGTATCAAGGGAATAGTCACTGCCCCCGCCAGAATTACCAGCAGAATTATCTGTCCCTCCGGTTAATGCACCTGTTACTGCGTCAACAGCAGTGTCGGGTGTTTCCGCACCTTCTCCACCTTCGTTTGCATACGCAGGCGTAATACCAGCAGATACAACAGTTGTCATTGTGAGAGCAAACATAAGCATAAGTGCAAACATCACAAAGACATTTTTTCTCTTATTCAGTTTTGTGTTTTTCATAATTTTACTCCTTTCAAGGTTAAAAATTAGGCTGAACTAAAATAAAAGTATACTATACTCTTATAATGTTTAAGTATAGTATACTTTTTTAGATTTGTAAATGTTTAAAATAGTATAAAATCGTAATTTTTTGCTTATTTATCAACCGCCGAACATCGCAAGGACATTATTCATTGACTGCATTGCCTTTTCTGATACGACAATATCTTCCTCAAATCCTAAATCTGACGCTGTTTTGGTTTCCGTTGTGGTATCTGTTACCACATCTTCCTTTGCAGAAGGAACTTCACAAGGTATCATTTTGATACTCTGTGCCTTTTCCGCAGGCTTTGTTCTTTTCGGTTTTTCTTTTTTCTGATAAGTAGGAGTAGGAGTGGGTAAACCCATTCTTTCTGTCGGCTTTCCTATATCCATAGCCCTGCTTAAATAATCATAATTCTTAATAACGGTCTTAATTTCTTCCGTACTATCAATCTGAAACCCATATTTTTCTGCAAATTCACATAAGGCAAGGGCTACCAGCTGTGACTTGCTTCGCATTGCACTTTCGAGCATAATTACCGCCCTTTGCGTCATATCGTCCGTAGGATCGTAGCTTAACTGTATTCTTACCTTGTCTTCCATAAATTACCACCTGCCTTTTACTGTGAGCAGAAAACGGCAAAATACTTTGCGTTTGCGTTTACATCTTCTACAAACTCAACCTTTACAAAGTTAGGGTTCTTTTCCAATGCTTTTCTCATAAGCAACGCACCGCCACCGATGAATACTACGGGATTATCAGAAAAATGCAATCCATTATGAATGAAATCGTCAACCAACTTGTCGGCAAATTCTTCTGCAAGTTTCTTGATGCGGGCTTTTCTTGCATCGTCTACGATAGTGGGCTTGCCTAATAATACAGCTTCTACCACAGAATATTCCATTGTCTTTGCGGTTTCGTGCTGAATTGTCTTGATGATTTCGGAGAACATAACGGTTGTTCCCTTTGTGATACTGATACAGTCATTAACCTGCGGTGTTCCATTTTCTACGGGAATAGCATCTGCTGTACCGCCACCAATACCGACAATGATATACTTTGAAAAATCCTTAATGGTTGAAATGTTATCGTTCCAAGCAACCGCCGTAAAATCCTGCGGTAATACCGCACAAGTAACCAGCTTATGCTTAAAAGTGAAGCCACAATATTCAAATTCAAATCCGTTTTCCCATTCTTTCAAGTACAGATTTCTTGTGCTTTCTGCTAACTGCGAGAAATATCCGGCGGGAAGACCTACACCAATGCTTAATTCTTCAATCTGTTCAATATATCCCTGCAATTCTACATCTGTTGCATGGGGATATTTCTGTCTTAACTGGAATAAGATTTCCTTTGCAACTGCAAAAAGGGAAATAATCAAGCAGTAATTATCTTTGGTCTTATCTACCTGCTGATTGTTTCTTTCGTTTGTGGGAGAGTAGTACATTCCCTTGTAGCACACATATTCGTCCAGCATTAAATTTCTCTTTTCATAACTCTTATAGGAAGAGGGTGTGCTTGTGTGCTGTGTTTTGGTGTCGTAGTTTCCTACATCAATACCAACCTTAAATCTTAATTTGCTCATACTTCTTAAAGCCTCCTTAAATTGTTTGTATATGTATATTATACATTTATCATTTTAAAAAAGCAAATATTTAGAAAAGTTAAAGAGTGTTTATGGCAACGGAAATACGATTTGTTACAAAATAAACAGTATTTCACAAAATTTTTATAATTTTTGTAATTATTTGCATTTTAAGGATTTTTACTTTATACTAAAACGGTAGCAAATAGTAAGTTTTTGAATTAAGAAAGGTAACTTATGAAAAAGATAGCTTTTTTTAACCGTAAGGGTGGTACGGGTAAAACAACATCAGTTGTAAATTTATCTGCCACATTTGAAAAACACAGAAGAAAAAAGATATTGATTGTAGATTGTGATAGCCAGACCACAGCTACGGAATATCTGCTTACATATACGCCGGACAGAAAAGGATATAGTCTGAAAGATGTAATAGAAGATAATATCCCCGTGAAAGATGTAATTGAGAGAGTATATAAAAATACTCCCGGCGGGCTTGATGAAAGAGATTTGTATGTTATTCCTTCTGCGTTAGATATTGATGTTATGGAATTAGATGATTACAAGGCGGTTTCCAAAGTGTTAGAGCCGTTAGAGAGTGAGTATGATTATTGTTTCTTCGATTTACCGCCTCACTTAAACGGCGTAGCTTTATCGGCATTGATTGCATCTGATTTCGTAATTGTTCCCGCTATGGCAGATACGGACAGTTTGGCAGGCTTTAATTACCTTATGGACCACATTTCGCAGATTAGAGAGCAGGGACTTAATACCCACCTTGAAATTTTAGGTATTCTCTTTAATAATGTTATTCATCAGAGAGCCGTGCAGAAAATGATCTTGGCTTCTGCAAGAGAAAATATGGAAGATTTGGTGTTTAATCACAGTATTAAAGCGGGCAGTATTGTAGAGCAGGCACGCTTTACCGGAACACCGCTTCCTTACTATACTGGAAGTAATCCTATCGTTACCCAGTATGAAGACTTATCCAAAGAGATTGAAAAGAAAATTATGATGAAGGAGATGCGAAAGAATGGCTAAATTTAATCCCAATAAATCCCCCAATGCTGATATGTTAAAGAGTATTCAGAAAAAAGCAGTTACGCAGGCTAATTCCCGTCCCACGATTGACTTGGACTTGAATTTGATTGATGAAAACCCCGATAATGCCGAAATTTTCAATATGGAAGATATTGAGAGATTAGCAGAAACCATTAAAAATGAAGGTTTCTTCGGCGTGGTAGAAGTATATCAGAAACCCGACGGAAGATATGAATTATCTGCCGGACACAGAAGAACAAGAGCAGTTCGTTCTTTGGGTTGGAAGACTGTACCCGCTGTTGTAGTAGAGATGCCTGCGGAAGAAGCAAAAGTGCGTCGTAAATTGATTTTTTCCAATATCAATAACCGAGATATGACACCTATGGACTGGGCGAGAGCAATGGAGTACCATAAGCAGACTATCCAAATGGAAAATGATATTGACGGCGAAAACAGTAAGAAAAAAATGTCTGTAAATGTTGTTGAGCAGGTTGCACATGATTTCGGCTATAAGAAAGCAAATGTATTTCGCTATCTTAAATTATTATCTCTTATTCCCGAATTGCAGGAATTAGTAGAAAAGAGATTAGTGCCGTGGAGTGTAATGCAGACTGTTGCGGGAGAAAGCAAGGAAATCCAGTTGCAGATTGCAGAAGAAATTAAAACAGCAATTTCTTTGACATTATCCGAAGACGGAACGCCGGAACCTATATCAAAAGGTGCGTTACAAGGTATTTTGAGAAAATACGAAACCAAAGAAAGCAAAAAAGAAGAACAGATTGAAGTAAAGGTTGCGGAAACACCTTCGGTTCCCATATCTGTATCGGTGCCTACTCCCGAAAATTTTGGCATCGCAGATGAAGAATATGAAGAAGAAACTGATGAACTTAAAAAAGAAGACGAAACGGACAGTTTATTGTCTAACTCAATATCTTCTCTTGTGACAGACATTGAAACAAAATCTTCTAATAAGATTGTGATTGATGCACATTTGAAAAATTTATCTAATTCATTAAAGCAGGTTATGAAAAGCAGTTATGTTGTGGAAGATAAGGAATATGTGCGTTATGCAATAGCGGATTTAGAAGAAAAGTTGGCAGAACTTAAAGAGATGTTATAATAAAAAAAGGGCATATCGTAATGATACGCCCTTTTTAAAATGTTAATTGTTTTCAAACTCTTCAATGTTACCGTATGTAATAATGGTGGGGAGCAAAGACTGAAAATTTCCGTGTAAATGAATACCACCATCGAAAGAACCGTAAACCTCAAAATCTGCACTGCTTTTTTCCGGGAAGTAAGGTTTATATGCCAAACTGTAACCGGAAGAAGTTGCAGAAAAGAATAAATCATCTTTTTCGATGTTAGGATCGGTTTTCATCAACTTCGTCGTCACTCTGTTTTTCCATTCTTTTGCACTTATTTCAGAGCGTGCTACTTTTTCCATATAATTAGCATATTCTTTCTTAATTCGTGCATTTTCCTGCAATAATGTTTCGATAACCATATCCGCTTCATATCCTCTTGCATATTTTTTCTTTAATGTTAAAATGTTACCTTTTATTCCTTTTATGGAATTGTTCCCGGAAAACATATTATCGTTTGGATAATAGAACTGGTTTGTTTCCACCACATCAAACATATACATATTTTCCATGATTGCTTTTTCGGTTTCTTTTTTGCTGTCACTGAATAGGAAATTATATCTGCACTCAATCATCGACAACATATCAAAACTTGCATATATTTTCCCGTTGACAAGGTAGATAGGTTCTCCGTTAGCGTGATAACTGCAAAAATCTACAAAACCGCTGATATTAGGCGTTCCTTTGAATTTCATACAGCCCTCCTAAAAAAATAGAAGAGGGCAGTTATAAAACTACCCTCTTTGTTGTTTTGTTTCTTATTCCCAAGTAAACGGCATATCGTATTTCTCAATGTCGCCAAAGAGAGTACGACAAATACCTTCCTCAAAGGTAAGCATCTGCGTAAACGATAAATCCATTTTGCGGGCTACCTTGTAAGCATCAAGAGCTTCGTACAACGCCCAGTACAAGTCTAACTGACTGGGTTTTGCGAATAACGCCTCGAAGTCTGATGCCTGTTCGTGTGCCAGCTTCTTCGGTAAACCGATTTCTTTTGCCACACGAAGAAAAGCACCCTGCGGGCTTTTCAGCTTCTTGTCCTTCATTACTTCCAACTGTCTTTCAATATCCTTAAACATTGAGAATACCTTGCCACAGTTGTCTTTGAAGTCCTTCAAAGTTTTTCCGTTTTTATGAGTTACGGACAACGGATTTCCGATAATACGGAGATTGTTGTCTAACTTCAAAAACGGATAAATCTTCGCCCCGGACATACCAACATCTGATGAAGCCAGTCTTGCTTCAATTTTAATGTTGTTAAATGTACGCCCTGCGGAAGCGAATACCTTTTCGATGCTTTCCTCTACGGTCTTATCTTTCATCGAATACAGCACGGAGAAGTATTCGTGACAAGCAGTAGCCGATACGAAGTTGACATCTGCAAACTGTCCCATAAGGCTGTCGATAAAGATAGACAGTAACTTATCAAAGGGAAGGATTGAGTAGTCGCTTTCGTCACCGGAGAGTACCGCACGCACTTTTTCATCTCGGATCAGTACAAGAACTTTATTCTTGAATACTTCAAAGCCCATATTGATAATCTGCGCCGTGTGAGTACAGGGCATTACAGACTGGGTTCCTTTTTCCTTTAAACAGGAGAGTGCAGTTGCCTTCTGGAAACCTGCTCTTTCCAACAATAAAGAAAAAGCGGTGTCGCCGATAGGGTAACACTTATAACCCGTATCAAACGGCACTTTTACGCCAATCTGATAGCTTTCCGCACATTCTGCAATGCTGTCAATGCTGACTTCCTGCGGAATACCATACTCTGTTCTCTTATCTTCAAAGAACAGAGGGTGGTTTTCAATCGGTACTGCTACCAATTCTTTCGTGCGACATCTCTGCCACACATCTTCCTTGCAGATGTCATTGAAGAACTTAATAGCCTCCATTTCATCTGCAATTTTAATATCATTGTTTTCGTACAGTTTCTTTGCCATAACTGTACCTCCTTTCTGCCTTTCGGCGTTGGCTTTGCGACAACAAAAAAAGGAAGTTACCCCGTAGGAGTATCTTCCTCTTGTTAGTCTTATTTGTTAAAATTTGTTACAAGGTTATTATATTACAGAATAAATCAAAGTGCAAGTGTAATTTACTTTTGCATTACCTTTACCAGCAACGGGTTGATAAATTCGTATGTTTCATTATCTTTCTGATAAATGTCTTGTTCTTTGGAATATATTAGTACCACATCGTCCTTATTTACCATAAATCCTTCCCCAACCGGGACGATAAATCTTGCATTGCTTTCTTCATCAGTCCGTAAGAGAAGAGTGCAGGCACCTTTGGCTACTTGGATTTTTTTCCCGATATTCATTGTGGGAGTTCTCTTTTCAATACAATAGCCATAGTAGATTTTGTATTTATGATAAACGACGCAATAGTATGTATACGCTACATATCCTGCATACAAAAGTACAACTACCGAGAGAAACAAAATTACATTAACCTTTTTCGTAATTATGCCAATTACGACAATAGCAATAATTAGCCCAATTACCAGTGCTGTTTTCTGAAAGAAGTAAACACTTAATTCTCTTGGTAAATCACTAAATTTCAAGTGTTCTTTTTTTTGTTTCTTCTTTTTTTTCTTTTTATCGGTATTCGTAAGTTCTTTCCCACAGCCGGGACATACCTTTTCTTCGTCGCTTATTTTTGCACCACATTCATAACAGATTGCCATACTGTAATTTCCCCCTTATGCTAACATATATACGAGCCATGCAATAACGGCAAGAAGTGCAACTACGGCACCGATGCCCTTAAAGAAAAGTTCTTTTGGGATTTTACTTAATTCTTCTTCGGCTTCGGGAATAAGGTCATTCCAGTACGGATCGGTTTCGGGATTACTTGCGTTATAATCATAAGATACGGGCTGTAAGTTTTCTTCATCATCTTCGTCCTCGTCCTCATAATCATCGTCGTCTTCCTCGTCTTCATCATCTTCCTCTTCTTCGGGAAGAAGTGCTACCTTGTTATCTTCGTCTTCATCATCATCGACTTCGATATTATCGTCCTCATAATCATCTTCATCATCGTCGTCTTCCTCTTCAACGGGCGGTGGTGTAGGGACGGATTTTTTTAATTCTTCTGCAAGATTATTTTTGGGTTGGATAACCTGTTCTTTGGTAACTTCTTTATATTTTGAAACCTTATTTTTTTTCGCTTCCTCTGATTTCGGTTCTTCCACCTTTTCTTCTGCATAAGATATTTTTGCCTTTTTCTCTTCAACAGTAGGTTTTTCATCTGCATAAGCAGGAATTTCTATCTTTATTCCGCAACCGTGACAGAATTTTGCGTTGTCGTTTAATTTTGTTCCACATTCATAACAAAATGCCATATCAGCACCTCCTTTTTTATAAAGTGTATTATACTTTAATAATATAAAAAAGGCAAATTTTTAGGAAATATAAAAAAAGAGTACACCGAAGCGTACTCTTAACAGTTATTATTTACAATCGGGCAGGCTTGCCGGAAATGCGTTGTATGATATACCAAGCCCCGTATATGGCAATGTCAATCCGTTTGTGATACTGATTAACATTGAATGGTCTTCATTATGTCTGTAATATCCTCTATATTTCTCCATTGCCAAGCTATCTAACGAAAAAGGTTCTACCCACATTACTTTTTCATTCAATAAACGGTGCATATTCAAAGGTTTAGAAGTGGTGTAATCAATATACGATGCGTTTAATGGTTTCATTCGGTATAATTTCATGTCCGGGTGGAGTGGTATCGCATTTTCCTTGAATAAAATCTGATTATTCGCATAATCCAGTATTCCCCAGCGGTCACTGATTAAATCCGAAGCTGATTTTGATTTTACATATACGGGATAGCCGTCGTATGTAGAATATGCAGGTTTTTTAATCAGTATATCGAACTCCGGTACTGGTATTTTTTCCGGTTCATCTTCAACGGAATAACTAATCGGTGTTGGTCTATACATTACGCTATCCGCACCTACAAGGTAATCAACAGTTACGCCAAGAATTTTTGATATTCCTACAAGGGTTGTGATATGCGGAAGTCTGGAACCGTTTTCGTAAGAAGAAATTGCTAAAACAGATAAGGGTTCGGGCTGATCTAAATATTCCTGTAAGTGAAGTGTAAGGTCTATCTGCGACATTCCGATTTTTTCTCTTGCCGTGCTTAATCGTGTCCCAAGAATATTATTCTTTCTGTATGCGACTTCTCTGCTGGTTTGTTTTGTTCGTGGCATATCTTTTTTTCTCCTTTTTTTATTGAAAAATTTTGTAACTTTTTATCCAATGATTACCAATGTGGTTTTGTGTGTATTTTACCACAACAGTCCTCAAAAACAATAAAAATGCTGATTTTTTGAGTTTTTTATAATTGTGTGATATACTTTTTCCATAAGAAAGGAGAGTATTTTTATGAAAGCATTAAAATATCGGTTTTTAACCGTTTTTGTGGTTACGCTTATAACTATATTTGCGTTTTCGTTGACCGTTCACGCACAGGAAGAAAGTAACTTGACGGTTCCTCTTGCAAAGGACTACAAGGAAGCAATTTTTTATTTTGAATTTGAAGATGAACAAATGCACCATATTGAAATTACTGCCCCGGACGGTTCGATTGTTACGAAGGATAGTGAGAGTGAAACTGTTATGGTTCGTGTTGACAGTGCATCAGCTGGTGTCTATAAAGTAAGCATTACGGCAGAGAATGATATAGAAGTGACAGCAAGAGTGGAATGTGTTAATGCGTCCGTATCAGAAGTAAATGAAAATATTACTGTTACTTCACAGTTTTCGGGCTTAAAGATTTACTTCGTGGACGGCAATTTGGTTGTAAAATGGGACGATAATGGTATCGGTAAGGTTAATATTTCCGTCACAAATCCCGAAACAATGCAAAAGTTGGCATCTGAAACCATTGACGGCACCAGTTACAGTTTGCCATTGTCTTCGACAGTGAAAGAAATTGAAGTTTATGTGGTTCCTTCTTCGGAAGCAAAGATTGACGGTGCGGGTATTACATATACGGTTCCCGTTATTCGAGATGTTCCCGGAACAGCAATTATGCCGACAGAAACGCTTACCAATACAAATGATATTCCGTTTACTGTAAATTTGCAGGAAGATATGTGGGTAATCATCAACGATAACGGCGATCAAGTATTTATGGAACATTTTGAAGCGGGAGAGCATACAATCAATGCTCCCCTTAATGGTGTAAATAATGATGTTGTTGTTTATCTTTGTGATAAAGATAATAATATGATTTCTTACAATTTTTCTATCACAAAAGATATTGTTGCCCCTTCCCTTACTTTATCCGAACAGTACCACGGAAGAGAAGTATCTTCTGAAACGATTATGGTAAGTGGGTATGTAAAGAATACTTCCGTGCTTCTTATCAATAATGAAGAAGTGGAATTTGATAAGTCTTCGGGACGATTTGAATATGAATTTGTCTTGAATATGGGCGAAAACGAAATTTCTGTATGTGCTGTTGACGGTGCTGGTAACGAAACCGTAATCATCAGCGATGTAACCCGTGTGGAACCCAAAGCCAATCTGACGCTTATTTTCTTTGGCATCTGTGCTGTTCTGATTGTTGTTTTATTTGTTGCGGTTATCATAAAGCGAAGCGGTATGCGTAAAAAAGATGTATCAGAAAATGAAAAAACGGAAGAAGTAGAAGAAAAGAGTAAGGCACCCAAGAAAAAGGAAGTTTCTTCTATATCTGAAATTAAGAGAACAGAGAATACTTCTGATAAGAAAAAGAAATCTTATAAGCCGTATAATAAAAAGAAAGCAGAAAAGAAAAAGCTGATTGTTGATATTTTGGCATCTGTATTAGTTATCGGTTGCTTGACAATTTTTATCACAAAGGTTATTACAATTAGTCCTATTATGTCCGGTTCTATGGAACCTACTCTTGTGACTGGTTCCTATGTGATATACAACAACATGGCTTATGTTGCTAATGACATCGAGAGAGGCGATATTATTCTGTTTTGGTCTGCGGAAGAAGAGAAGTATATGACAAAGCGTGTAATCGGTCTTCCCGGAGAAACGATTACTTTCCTTAATGGAGATGTATATATTGACGGAGTGATTGCAGACGAAAGTGCTTATCTTGCAGAAGATATTGAAACAAACTGTTCCAAAGAGTTCGTTGTTCCCGATAATACCGTATTTTTATTAGGCGATAATCGTGAACAGTCCCTTGACAGTCGTTTCTTTATCAATCCCTATATTTCTATGGAAGATGTGCTGGGTAAATATTTAGGTACTTTTTCATACAAGAAATAAGAAAGCAAAAAAAAGAGGTATGCCGACGCATACCTCTTTTAATGTTAATATTTATAATTGTAGCTGATGAACTCTTTGAGTTCTTCTTCGGTCATTAAGACCGCTTTTTCTGAAATTGCCTTACAGTTATTTTCAAATGCTTCGACTTCTTCGGGAGTGATGAACCCTTTTTCCAAGTGTTCTTTCATAAGTTTTCATAGTTGTTTTCCTCCTTGAAAATAATAGGAGAGTAGCATAAGCCACTCTCCATATTGTTAATTGTTACATTGCTTCGGAAACGAAGATTACATCAGTATCTCCATTCTTTCCGATAACGCCACGCACTTTAATTACATTTCCTGCACGGCTACAACGCTTCTCAAATTCCGAAAAAGCATTGTGCTTACACAGTTCTGCGGGGAAAATGCACGGATATTCTACATTGTCGGCAGTGATAGCCTTTAATGCTTTCTTTCCGTTTGCCATGTCAGCAATGGGAGTTGTAATTTTCATCTTAAACTCCTGCTTATTTCCCTGCGGTGCGGGTGTCTGCTGTGCCTTCGGCTGTTCTTCCTGCTTCTGCACGGGTGCCTGCTGTGTCTGTGTGCTACCCATTCCAAATCCGATAGGTTTTGCCTGCGGTGTGGTGGGTGCAACTGCTGATGCGGGCGGTGTGCTTGTTACAGCGTTTGCAACCGTCTGCGTTGCTTTCGGCTGTTCCTGCTGTGCGGGTGCCTGCTGTGAACCGTTTCCGTTCTTGCGGTACTCATTCTGCATATTTGCTAATGAGTATTTACGACGCATTAAGTCGTCGTAATCCGCTTTTAAGTACGACCAGCGTTCCGCCATAAGGCGAAGAGAACGGTAGTCACAACCTACTGTAATCTGTTTTTTCTCTTCTGTCGCACGGAATACGAACTCCGTAGCATTGCCCGGCTGGATTTCAAACTGGCGTACCTTCTGTTCGGCAGAGATACCAGCGGGAGAGTTCCAAATCGCCTTGCAATATTTTTCGTTGGCATTTTTTGCTCTCTGTCTTTCGATATTTCCCTTCTGACGCAATTCTCCGTTCTTAATCTGTTCGATTAAATCACAGGAAAAAATATCTGCATCAAGGTAGATGTCGATTGCTTTATCCTTCGGATTTTCCTTATCGACAAACGAAAATTTCATCTTGCCGATACCGAGGCACTGGTATACCTTAAAAAAGGTTTTGGCACCGAATACATCAATCAACATATCGGGGCTTTCATTATTTGTTTTGTTTGCACTGTTACCGTTACTCATAATTTTTTACCTTTACTGTACCACGACGGGTACAGCCCTTTCATTTTTTTATGTTTACTGTTACATAGCAAGAATAGTAGCCATAAGGTCTACCACCTTGCTCTTTACCTGCAATTCTTCACAGAGAAAAGTATCTCTTTCCCAAGAAGATTGAATTTTGCAGGCATCTTGGATAATGCGGTCTTCGCCAATTACTACGCACATTTTCTTTGCTCTCGTAATAGCTGTATAGACCATATTGCGGTCCAAATTCTTGTTTTCTCGCAGAAGAGGAGTGATAACGCATTTGTATTCGCTACCTTGCGATTTATTTACGGATAAAGCATACGCTAAATCCAAATCGTCAAGGTCACTTCCCCCGGTGCGGTACTTAAAGAGAGTATCAGAGTAGTTTACAATCACGGCTTTTTCCGTAATTTCCGTAATCACTCCTACATCTCCGTTGGCAATTCCGTCCCTATTGCGTAAATGGATAACGGGATCGCCTTCCTTGAAAGTTATTCGTAACTTTCTGCCGTCACGATTGACGGTTTTGGTAAAACCGTAACCATTCGGATTTACCTTCTCTTGCAATACGGTGTTTAGTTTTTCACTGCATACCGTTCCTGCCTTACGGTAGGGTGTCAGTATAACGGTGTTTTCCATACCGTATTCCTTTAATGCCTTTAAATACTCGCTTACGCAAGTTTCAAAAACATTTCTTTCCGACTTAATTCTTTTAAAGTCGGAACCCTCAAATAAAGGTACATAGCCACCCTTCTTGACAACTTGTATGTTCTCAAAAAGAACACTTGAATTGTCCTGTCGGAAGGTTTTTTCCAACTGCGTGACCGGAAGAACATTGCTGTCTATTAGGTCACGAAGAACGGCACCTGCACCTACTGACGGTAGCTGGTCCACATCGCCTACAAGAATTACTCTTGTATGGTTCGACACACACATCAGAAATTTCTCGAATGTTTCCAAGTCAAGCATGGAGATTTCATCAAGAAACATCACATCATCTGCAATCGGCAACAGATAGTCGCTTCTTCCAGTGTCGTGAATTTTTTTCTGAATAGTAGTAGCCGGATAGCCAGTACCTTCGGTAATTCTTCGGCTTGCCTTTCCTGTTGGTGCGGAAAATGCAAGGAAGTAGTTGGGATTAAGTGTTTTTAATACTTTTGCCCCGCACTTTAATACCGAAGTTTTACCAGTACCCGGACCACCCGTTAAGATACAAAAACGGTGTCTGCACATCATATACACGCCTTCTCTTTGTTCGTCTGCCAGCTTAATGCCTTCTGACGCTTCAAATTCAGCAATGATGCGTTCCACTGCTTTTACATCAACAGCATATTCCTTTAAATACCGCACAATCATTCTTGCACAGTTCTTTTCGGAACGCTGGTACCACGGGTGAGTGGCATATTTTTTTCCGTTGTGTTTTCTAACAACTAAATCGGAACCGATTTTGTCGTTTTCTCCCACCGGAACCCAAGTGCTACCCGTTTGGTTAATGGCACTTACCACTTCCCTTTTTCGTAGTTCCATATAAGAACCACCTCCTTTCTTCTTTTTGACAACAAAAAAAGGAAGTACCCCTGCGGAGTTCTTCCTTTTGTCAGTCGATATTTTGTTAAATTGAATGTTACAAGTATATATTACAATAATACGGGAAACTTTGCAAGCATAAAAAAGAGAGTAGCAGTAGCCACTCTCTTTTTAATGTTAATTCTTTTTGGTTAAGGTACATTCGTACCCGAACTTCTCCCAGAACTGCACGCAATCATTTTTCATTGCGGAGAGATAAGAAATATAATGGTCTTCATATAACCCATATTCCGCATCTTCTCTGTAATATGCGGTTTCGACACACATAATGTCGGGATAGGAAGGAAGTTCATAATCTTCCCTTAATTCATTCGGAAATACTCTTGCTAATGTAAGGTAATCTTCTTTTGACTTGATTTCATACCACGCAAAAATATTGTTATCGTTTATTTCCGACCCCTGCGTATCAAGAGAGCAGACATCAATATCCATACGGAGTTTTTCTGCCTCTTTAATTAGTTTCTCACGATGCTTGTCGCTTTCATATTTTTCGCAATCCTGCATCGTATTAAATTCTGTACCGTCTTCTGCTACATAAGTAGTAACGACGGTTTCCACTACTTTTTTAGTTTCCTTGACTTTCATCGCTTACCTCCTCGAAACAAATAACAATGTGCTTATTGATAAACTCTTCGCCGATAAAATTGCGGAGAGCTTCTTCTGCACCTTCTGCATCATACTCTTCGTAAAGTTTCTTCTCTACAATCTCACAAGTCTGACGGAAGTGTGCTTCCACATCATCTCTTTTACTGGAACCAACCATAACGCCTTTTAATACATCAATGAGCATTTCACGATGCTGGATTTTAATGTCCTTAATCAATGCCTTATAGGGCTTAATATATTTGGTTTCCAGTTCTTCGATAGCGATATTTTCCTTATTTCTTCGGAGTTTATCAAGGTTGTTTTGGAGTAATTTTCTATTATACATAATCAAATTCCTCCTTTACTTCCTCGAAAGGTACAAGTTCATAATTTTCATAGCTGTCTTCTCCACCCTTGAAACACAATGCGTAAATCGGCATATTTAAGCATTTTGCTCTTTCGATTTCGCCTTTCATTCCACGGGAAACTCTTGTACCGCAGACAACCATAACTTTACAGAGGGCTAAAACATCTAACCCAAACTGTAAGCAAAGTTCTCTTTCTTCGGGAATGTTATCATCGAAGTACCCCGGAAGTATTGCGTGCGGTGCAATCGCTCGTTTGCCCGTAATACAGCAAACAGTTTTTACATATATCCTTGCCTTATTCATATTTGCTTCAATTCCCTTCTGCGTAGGAGCAGAGAGGGGAGAACAGATATAAAAGTGTAATTTTTCTGCCATATTTCTTTACC
The DNA here is from genome assembly GCA_017625255.1 of Lachnospiraceae bacterium. Taxonomy (GTDB): domain Bacteria; phylum Bacillota; class Clostridia; order Lachnospirales; family Lachnospiraceae; genus Roseburia_B. Next base: position 3,144 of record JAGALK010000031.1, on the reverse strand, counting down.
TTTGCCGTACCAGTTACGGTACGGCTTCCTTTCCTTTTTTTGTTGTATTCTATTTTTTGATTACCTTCGGCACGATACCGAGGGAACAGTAAGCCAAGTAGTCGTCCAATCCTTTTAAAAGGTCTTCCTGCTTGCCATTTTCTATTGTGATTTTGGTTTCCCATTCCAGTAATTTGTAACGCAAGCCGACTTCTTCAATAATTTCCTTGGTCTTAATCAACTGTTTCTGTACATTCGGATTAGTCTTGTAATCCATATCGTAAGCGTGCAGGATAGTTTTTACACCAAGGGCTTTCAAGCGTTCCAGTTCCTCTTTCAAATTATTGAGTGCGTGAACGCCGGGTACCGCAATTACGGGAAGATTACGCTGGAAGAAATGAATAATATCTCCCTTCATAATCCCTTCTGTAAGTACGAACCCGTCCTCAAATACGGGCAACCATTTCTTTGTTCCCGCATCATACTTAAAATCGCAGGCATAGTGTGTAAGAGCATTAGCACCACAACCACCAGTACGATTTTTTGACGAAAACCAAGCACATTTCGCTTCGTAATCGCCAATTTCTTCGATATAAGAACGCAAATCATCGTCTTTGCGTATCTGCAATCCGATAATCTGATCCTTATAATTTCTTTGGGGCATCACAATCCCTTGTGTCAACTGCACAAAAGTCCAGTCGCCAGTTTTTGCTTTAAAAAAACCGGGCACCCCTTCTAAAATACACCCGTCCATAAGCAAACGCTTACAGAGTTTGAAGAAGTCTACATTGCTTCGGTTTGGGAATGTTTTGTATTCCAGAGCCACGATTTCTTCGTCTGATAAGCCTCTTGCAAGAAGCATCGCACGGTTTTTTTCAGACAGCGTTAATTCTGCCAAAAACGCGCGGTAGGTCTTATCCAACACTTCATCGGGTGCTTTTTTTGCCTCTTCCTTCTGCGTATTACATACGATACGGGGCGGGAGAGGGGCAGGATTAGAATTAGAGTAGTTATTGCTTATCCCTAATCTATCCTCAATTTCTTTTCGTGCATCATACAACGACAAATTCATTTCCGTCGCATAGTATTTTGCACTATCTGCGGTCTGCTGACAGGACCAGCAGTGACCGATACCCTTAACTGTATTAAAGGCAAATCTTTTACCACCGCAAAACGGACACTTAATGTAAACTTCCGTCTTGTGTGGATTTATCTGAATACCCAACAAACTTAAAGGTTCGTAGGGTTGCCAACTATATCCCATAATAGTTGACCTCCTTCCTTTTTTATTTCGGGAGAGGCAACTACCCCTCCCGATGTGTCTTATACTTCCTCTGCGTCTTTAAGCATCTTGCTCAATGCCTCGTCGGTAGCAATGATAACTCTTGCGTATTTACCGACGGTAGAGGAGTGAGTAGCCAAGTATACAAGGTTTCTCGGCATCATCTTATAGATATTGCCAAGTGTCTGTCCCTTGTAGGTACCCATATCGGACACCGCATTTAAAGCGTCGTCCAAACCAATTTCTTCGGACGCAACTTCTTCGGTGTTGCCGTCCGGTGTTTCTTCGTTCCCTTCAAGGAAATCGAAAAAGCTGGGAGTAGAGCAATCCTCTGCAAATACCACTTCTTCTGATGCGAAATCATTAGAGGTAGTTTCAAAAACTTCTTTTGCAGAAGGTAATTCAGAAGCGGTGGCTTCCGCTTTGGATTTTGCTTTTTCCCTCTTTTCGGCTTTTTTCTCTACCGCCGACTTCACTTCGGGGATTTTGGCTTCTGCACGCATCTTTGCAGACGCTTCCGCTTCTTCCATTTCACCCTTAATTTCAAAGCCGGACATATCGCCCCAAAAATGGGACGCTACGCCAGCATCGGCAATAGCCCTTGTAGCCGAAGCACCACGACAGTTTGCTTCCAGCTGTGACAGTCTTTCTTCTTTTGAAAGACTGTCGAAAGGGGAAATCTGATTAGCGTATCTACGCACAAACCCGATACCAGCGGGTTGTTCACTGTCAGACCAATATAATTTAGCCTCACATTCGCACCAATCGCCACCTTTTGTTACCACATACTCAATGCGATAATCCGGATCAATGTAGGTACAGAGCAGTTTTTTAATCAATACGGGAATATAATAGAAATCCTCCCCGTATGAGGTAGCCTTATCGGTAAGATATTCAAGGTTGTCGAAAACATCTTTTGATGTATCGCCACCTTTCTTACCAATGATTTCTTTGAGTGCCCTTTCAGCACTTGATGATAATAGTTCTTTACGGTTCATAAGTGAACCTCCTTTCTTTTTTTTTGACAACAAAAAAAGGAAGTACCCCTGCGGAGTTCTTCCTTATTGTTAGTCAAATATTGTTAAATTGAATGTTACAAGTATATATTACAATAATATGGAAAACTTTGCAAGCACAAAAAAAGAGAGGGTAGCAATCGCCACCCTCCTTATCATATTTTACCTCCCGTTAATCATCTGCGTTCTCTAATTCCTGTCGAATGCAATCGCAGTACCTTAATCCTTGTGCAAATTCATCAGATTGACTTTTGGTATTTCTTGCTAAAATACTTTCAATCTCACTTAAATACTTAATAATATTTTCTTCCATAACAATCTCCTTTCGACCATCAAATGCGGGTTTGGTTTATAAATCTACAAATCTACATATATTCATCAAGTATTTCATCAAGTTTTTTCAACATCTTTGTTATTGAAGTTGCTTTTCAAATACTCTTCTTCCGTAACTTCATCTTCTTGGCTACGAAGATAAACATATTGTTCTCTTACCTCCAATAAAATGTCCCTATGCTTAATGAAGAGAGGGCAGTAGATACCGCCCTCATTCCATATTGTTATTGCTTTTTATTCCAAAGCCTTCTTAATAATCTTAATAAAGGCTTTCGGCAACTTCTTTAAATCCGTAATATCCAAGAAATGTGCGGAATTTTTCTCACTTATTCCTTCCTTGTATACGGCTTTAACTGATGCAGTATCGCTTCCGATGCCAGCACAGATTGTTGTAATACCGTCTTTTATTGCTTTTGATACGGCATCTTGGCAATCTTTCTGTCCCTCGGATAAGTGGTAGTTATATCCATTCGGCTTTCCGTCTGAAATGACTAACATCAATCGCTGTTCTGCGGGTATTGCCTTCAACTTTTT
>JAGALK010000030.1 GCA_017625255.1 Lachnospiraceae bacterium | reverse complement strand
TCATGTACGATAATGGATAAGCACACTATGAATATCCATTTTCGATTACGAAATATATATCTATAAAATTCTGGCGCCATCCTACACATGGAGGTTTGATAAATGCTATTTCCGTTTTTCGCTTAACCAGACATAACATTCAAAACCTCCCATGTATCATTCCCAAAATGTAGATTGCATATAGGGTAGGTATTGGTGTGGGCAGATGACTTTGGGAGGGTGTTAGATTTGCTTAATATTCTGTGGAGTATCAGCGGAAAATTGCCACGGATGGCAATTTTAGGCGAAACCGCCATGGAGGGCGGTTTGAGCCGACGCGTCCGTTACCAACATCCATTATAAGAATATTTAGCAAATCTTACACCCGTACAACGGAATCTGCCCACACCTATACCTACCCTATATGCCCACCACAAAGCAAAAAATGATACATTTCACAAAAAAATATGTTATGTCGTCCGTCCTCCCAAAAAAAATATCGGAATATCATTTATCCATTAAATCGGAATTTACTTCCCAATTACTTTATCCAAATCCTTCTGATGCCCAATCACCATCAAATGTTCATCCTTTTTAAATACATAATCTGCATTAGGCAAAATCTGTGTATGTTCCCCATATTTTACCCCAATAATACTCAAATGATATCTTGCTCTGAAATTTACATCCAAGATACTCTTCCCAATCCATTCAGGCAAAGGGGAAATCTCATAAATAGAATATCCGTCGGCTAGATTAATATAATCAAATACCTGATCTGCACTTAAGCTGACGGCTAATTTTTCAGCAATATCCCGATCCGGGAAGATAACTTCATCAGCGCCATTTCGAAGAAGAAATTTTGCGTGAATATCCCTATTTGCTTTGCTGACTACATATTTAGCACCTAAATCCTTTAATAGACTGGTAATTTCTAAACTACTCTGGAAGTTATTTCCAATACACACTATACACAAATCAAAGTTAGAGACGCCTAAGCTTTCTAAAACCTTAATATTTGTACAGTCTCCAATTTTTGCGCTTGTAACATATGGCAGTAGATCTTCTAGCTTTTCTTCACATTCATCCACAATCATAATCTCATTATCTAGTTTTGAGAGATTCATACATAAGTGGGAGCCAAAACGCCCCATACCAATCATTAAAATAGATTTCATTCTTATTCCTCCAATTCTATCCAATATTTATTTTTTCTGCAGGCTGCATAACATGAGCGATTTTTTTCTTATCCGTAAAAGACATGGCAAAGGATAAACTGCCTACACGACCTAAATACATCAGTAAAATGATTACGATTTGCGATACACCATTGAGCTGAGTGGTAAGTCCGGCTGTCATACCAACTGTACCGATGGCAGAAAATACTTCTAATAAAGCATCAATTCCATTAAAATTCTGTGTGCCGCAGATAAAAATAACTGCGGTTAGAGCAAGAAAAAGATTGGTACAGAATACGGCAGCAGCCTTGCGTAAAGCTTCGTCTTCTAATCTTCTTCCAAAAATATTAGAACCGACTGTTCGTGTCAGGTTAGACTTTAGGAAAACCAAAAGTACAACGATGGTTGTTACTTTAACACCACCGGCAGTAGAACCTGGAGCACCGCCAATAAACATTAGGATAATCGTAAGCAGCTTACTGCCATCTGTCAAAGCTGCTACATCTACTGTGTTAAAACCGGCGGTTCTAGGTGTAACGGCACAAAACAGGGAGCTTAAAAGTTTACCTGTTAAGGTCATATCAGAAAATAGTCGGTTGTTTTCTATAAGGTAGAAGAATAGGGCACCACCAAAGACCAAGATAAAGGTTGCACTGATTACAATTTTGGTATGTAAGGCATATTTTTTAAAATGCCATTTGTGTTTATAAATATCATTCCAGACAATAAAGCCTAATCCTCCAATAAGAATAAGGAGCATAATCGTAACCAATACCACTGGATGGTCGTAGTAACCTGTTAGGGAGGAAAAAGGTGTATATCGTCCCATTAAGTCAAATCCGGCATTGCAAAATGCAGAAATAGAGTGAAAGATACCATAATATATACCTTGAGAGAATCCCATTTTAGGAATAAAGCAGGCAGATAAAATCAACGCTCCGAGAGATTCAAAAAAAATTGTACCTAAGATTACTTGTTTTGTTAATCGAACCATGCCTCGGATTTCAATAACATTAAAACTTTCCTGAATGAGACCGCGTTCTTTTAGACCAATTTTTTTGCCTAAAAGCATAGCAGCGGTGGCGCCAATAGAAATAAATCCAAGCCCGCCAATTTGAATTAATGTTAAAATAATAATTTGTCCAAGAGTTGTCCAGTGGCTAAATGTATCTACAACAATAAGTCCCGTTACACAGGTTGCACTGGTTGCAGTAAATAACGCGGACAAAAACGGCGTGAATTCACCGGATTTAGCAGAAAATGGAAGCATAAGCAGTAGCGTTCCAGTTAAAATAATAAGAAAAAATCCTCCGGCAATTAGTTGCATACCAGAAAATTTTTTTGTGATTTTTCCAAACATAGACAGATAAATTACCTCCTCTGTTATAAATAAGAATATGGTTAATTATAGTAATTTAGAAGTGTATTGTCTAGATGGTTTGTTGTCATATTTTGCGTTAAATAAAAAATAATTTTCTCCTTTTTGGTTGTGCATCGTCAGGGAATTGATTATAATAAAAAGAAAATAAACAAGAAGATAAATTGGGAGAAAAATATGGATTTACTAATATTAATCATTACTATTGCAGTGGCTGTTTTGAAGTCCAAACAAAAAAATGCTAAAAAGAAGCCGGCTACCGTAGCACAGATTAATAAAAATGCGCAAAAACGCCAACAGCAGCAGATGCAAAATAGGTCAAAACCGCAAAATTTGGGCGGTGTACAGCAGCAAGCAGCAGATATTAACAGACAAAGGGAATTAAAGCAGCGGCTTGAGCAGAAATATCGTAATAAGCCGGATTTGGCAGGAACTATTTTGGATCGTGCAGTAGGAAATGTTGCGGAAGAAGCAAAGGATGAATTGAAAATTACAGATGCGAAGCATCATATGGCTGCCGGTGGAAGTATGCAGAAAAAGAATATGGATACTCCACAGGTGAATGAACGAGTATTAATAGATAAGGTATATGATTTAATGGTTACAGGCTATAGCGGAAATATGCAGTTTGAAAGAGATTTTCTTGCAGAAGGCATGGATATGTTGAATCGTATTCAAGGATAAATTACATATAAAAAGGAAGTGACAGCATGGAGAGAAAAATACCGGCATCAGGCGAGAAGTTTATACATTTTAAAAATAAGCTTTATCAAATTATCTGTGTGGCAGAACATTCGGAAACAGGTGAAAAAATGGTCGTATATCAAGCATTATATGGAGATTTTTCCTGTTATACAAGACCGTTGGAGATGTTTATGAGTGAAGTTGACTATACGAAGTATCCAAATGCAATGCAGAAATATCGTTTCGAAAAGGTGGAGGCTTCATATCAGGCAGAAGGTTTAGAGAATGAATCGGCTACAAATACAATAGAAGAATCAGAAGTATCAGCTTTGAATGTGGATGATAATGAAACACAAAAACAGACAGATCCGGCATTATTAGCTTTTTTAGATGCAGATACCTTAGAGGAAAAATACAATGTTTTAGTATCTGTACAGGGACGGATTACAGATTATCTGATAGACAGCTTTGCAGTATGTCTGGATGTGGTAATACCGGAAGGTGAGGTTGATACACGATACAGACAGTTGCTTAGCAGTATTCGTACCATGCAAAAGTACGAAAGTAACAGATTACGCTAAAATAAAATGCTCCAAAGTATGAAAGTATACTTAGGAGCATTTTTGAATTGTAAAAATTTTAAGCACGACTTAAAGTACTGTTATGATATTGGGTAGAAAAAGTGACATCTTCTGCAAACCATTCCGGTGGAATAAACTGATTTGCCTCTTCTTCGGAAGTAAATTCTACCTCAGCTAAAATTAAAGGAGCTAATTCATCCATAAAAATATCGAGTTCAATCGTGTATTTTTCTTGATAGGGAATCTTATAGCGGGTTTTATGAATCAAAATACCATCTGCTTTTGGTCTTAAATGTTCATAAGCCTCCTTGGTTAAGGGCAGATTGTATTCTTCCCGAATCATAAGCCCCAAACCTTTATAGGTAAGAATATACTTATCCCCTGCTTTTCGGATACGAACAACCGGATTTGTGGAAAGATAACCCTGTTCAATATCTTTATGTGGATAAGAAGCATAGTCAGCAGGCAATTCCTTAACTAAAAATTTGCGTTCAATTTCCATGTCATGCTCCTAACGATAAATAATTTTCTTGGAAAGCTCTGCTGCTGTATCGGCATCCTTCAAATAAGTAATAATAGCAAGTCCAAAATCAATAGCAGTGCCCATTCCGCGGCTGGTTATAATATTTCCGTCTACAACAACGGGTTCTGTACTTACAGATGCGCCAATAAGCTTATCCTCGAATCCCGGATAAGAAGTAGCTTTTTTTCCTTCTAATAAACCGGCTTCTCCAAGTACAGAAGGAGCTGCACAGATAGCAGATACCAATTTGTTGTTTTTGGCAAATTCGCGGATAATTCGATTTACACCTTCATGAGCACCAAGATTTGGTGTACCCGGAATTCCACCCGGCAGAACAACGGCATCAAATTCGTCAAAGTTTACCTCTTCAAAAGTAGTGTCTGCTTCAAAAGTGATTCCATGGGAACCGGTAACAGAAGTAGTTTTGTTGATGGAAATCATAACAATGTCTAAATTCACACGGCGCAAAAGATCGACAATAGTAAGTCCTTCAATTTCTTCGCAGCCATCAGCCATAAAAATACCTGTTTTACACATATAAAACCTCCTGAAATTCGTATTACTATAAGGATATTTATTTTTTTTGCATCTGTCAATATAACAAAAAAATCATGGTTGAAATTTCCAAACATAAAAAGAAAGAATTGTTCCATACTATTCTCAGATAAACAAAACGGTTGTTTATCAAAAATAAAAAACGGCACAGCCGAAAAGAAAATATGGAGGTATTAACCATGACAAATTCAAACAGCTCAAATAGAGTAGAGGTACCAGAAGCAAAGGCAGCATTAAACAGATTCAAACAGGAAGTAGCTTCTGAATTAGGAATCAACTTAAAAGACGGTTACAACGGTGACCTTACTTCTAAACAGGCAGGTTCTATCGGTGGTGAAATGGTTCGTAAAATGATCCGCAGCCAGGAAGAAAGAATGTCTTCTGGACAGCAGTAATTCTATTCAATAAGAAAATAGAATAAGTGAAAAAAGAAAACGGGATACGAAGCATTGGGGTTTCGTATCCCGTTTTTAATTTTCTTTTCTAAATAAATTTTTAAACACAAAAATTTTAGAAAAACTTCATGAACTCTGTATTGCTTTTAACTGTTTTAACACATATAATAAACCATGTAGTTTTTTGGACTATGGAATATTGCGGTGATAAAGCTTTTCGCCGCCATACGGAGGAAATTATGGACAATCAAGAACCAAAAAAGCAAAACAATGAAAAAAATAACAAAAATAATAAAAATGGTCAGGTAATCATGACCTTTATTATGGTGACACTGTTTGTACTTTTTATCATGAGCTTTTTTACCAATAAGATTACAGAGCAGCTTACGCAGGAAATCTCTTATACAAAGTTTTTAGAGATGGTGGAAGCTGGTGAGGTAGAAAAAATCCAGTTTACCGGTACACAGATTGATATTAAGGCAAAGTCTAAAGAGGGAACTGCTTATAGTAAAACCTACTACACAGGTATGGTGGATGACTATGAACTGTTATCCCTGCTAAAGGAAAAGGATGTAGAGGTTTATGGATATATTCCGGATAATACCTCTGCGGTTATTTACAATGTTTTAAGTTTTATATTGCCATTAGTCATTATCTGGATGCTGATGGGATTTTTGATGAAGCGCATGGGCGGCGGAGGCGGCATGATGGGTGTCGGTAAAAGCAATGCCAAGGTCTATGTAGAAAAATCCACCGGAGTTACCTTCAAGGATGTAGCCGGACAGGATGAAGCTAAGGAATCCTTGCAGGAAGTGGTAGACTTTTTGCATAATCCTAATAAGTATCGTGAGATTGGTGCAAAGCTGCCAAAAGGAGCCCTTTTAGTCGGACCTCCGGGAACAGGTAAAACCTTGCTTGCAAAGGCTGTCGCGGGAGAAGCGAAGGTTCCGTTTTTCTCACTGGCTGGTTCGGATTTTGTAGAAATGTTTGTAGGTGTAGGTGCTTCCCGTGTAAGGGATTTATTTAAAGAAGCCCAGAAAAATGCACCGTGTATTATTTTTATTGATGAAATTGATGCCATTGGAAAGAGTCGTGATTCGAGATTTGGCAGCGGAAATGATGAAAGAGAGCAGACGCTAAATCAGCTTTTGGCAGAAATGGATGGATTTGATACATCTAAAGGATTGCTTATTTTAGCTGCTACAAACCGTCCGGAGGTATTAGATAAAGCATTACTTCGTCCGGGTAGATTTGACCGTCGGATTATTGTGGATCGTCCGGATCAGAAAGGTCGCTTAGAGACCTTAAAGGTACATGCAAAGGATGTCTTGATGGATGAAACGGTAGATTTGGATGCATTAGCTCTTGCTACAGCAGGTCTTGTGGGTTCAGATCTTGCCAATATGATTAATGAAGCGGCTATCAATGCGGTGAAGCATGGACGAAAATATGTGAATCAGTCGGATTTATTTGAAGCATTCGAATTAGTAGCTGTAGGCGGTAAAGAGAAAAAAGACCGCACTATGAGCGAAAAGGAGCGAAGAATCGTATCCTATCATGAGGTTGGTCATGCAATGGTCACTGCATTGCAGAAAAATACAGAGCCGGTACAAAAGATTACCATTGTGCCAAGAACGATGGGAGCATTGGGATATACCTTACAGACACCGGAGGAAGAGAAGTTCTTAGAGTCCAAAGAAGAGCTTTTAGCAAAGATTACTACCTATATGGCAGGTCGTGCGGCAGAAGAATTAGTGTTCCAGTCCGTTACCAGTGGTGCAGCCAATGATATTGAACAGGCAACCAAGATTGCAAAAGCCATGATTACTCGTTTTGGTATGTCGGATAAATTTGGTATGATGAGTCTTGTGACCATAGAAAGTCAGTATTTAGATGGCAGAGCAGCTATGAACTGTGCAGAAGAAACAGCCGCAGAGGTGGATAAAGAGGTCTTAAAATTAATCAATTCCTGTTATGCAAAGGCGATGGAATTATTGACAGAGAATCGTGAAGTATTGGATAAAATTTCGGATTATCTGTATGAGCATGAGACAATCACCGGAAAAGAATTTATGAAGATTTTCCGCGAGTTAAAAGGTTTACCTGATCCCGAGGATGAAAAGAAAGATGCAAAAGAGGGTGCGCAGACAGAAACGGCAGAAGAGGAATCTGCAAAAGGGACTTATATTGACGAAGTTATAGATGACGAAAGTCATAAAGAGAGTGATGATGTTTAATTTACAGGAAGAACTAAAAAAACTCCCGGATCAGCCGGGAGTTTATCTTATGCACGATAAACAGGATACCATTATTTATATTGGAAAGGCAATTTCTTTAACAAAGAGGGTACATCAGTATTTTCAGGCAAGTCACAACGAAGGAATCAAAAAGGCCCAGATGGTAAAGCAGATTGCCCGTTTTGAGTATATTGTGACGGATTCTGAGCTGGAGGCATTGGTATTAGAATGTAATCTGATTAAAGAGCACCGTCCAAAATACAATACCATGCTGCGGGATGATAAGACCTATCCGTATATTAAAGTGACTCTGGGGGAAGAATTTCCAAGAGTCCTTTTTTCCAGACAAATGAAAAAGGATAAATCCCGTTATTTTGGTCCGTATACCAGCGCAGGTGCGGTAAAGGATTCTATTGATTTAATCAACAAGCTTTATGGACTGCGCACCTGCAGTCGAAATCTGCCAAGAGATACAGGAAAGGATCGTCCTTGTCTGAATTACCACATCAAGCAGTGTGCAGCGCCCTGTCAGGCATACATTTCAAAGGAAGAGTATGGAGAACGGGTGGAATCGGCAGTTCGTTTTCTGAATGGAGAATATTTGCCGGTTATGAAGGAATTAGAAGAAAAAATGCTGGCTGCTTCAGAAGAGATGGAATTTGAAAAAGCAGCAGAATACAGAGATTTATTAAACAGCGTGAAGCAAATTGCCCAGAAGCAGAAAATTACCCATGCCGATGGAGAAGACAAGGATGTTATCGGTGTGGCAAAGGATGGGGAAGATGCTGTTGTACAGGTGTTCTTTATTCGAAATGGAAAACTCATTGGCAGAGAGCATTTTTATATGAAAATGGCAGTAGAGGATTCCAGAAATCAGATTTTAAATGTTTTTCTGAAACAATACTATGCAGGAACACCTTTTATTCCCAAAATGATTATGCTGCCGTATCCGATAGAAGAGGCAGAAGTATTAGAGGAATGGCTTGGCAATAAACGGGGACAAAAGGTACACATTCGGATTCCGCAAAAGGGTATGAAAGAGAAATTAGTAGAGCTTGCGGTAAAAAATGCCCGCCTGATTTTAAGTCAGGATAAGGAAAAAATCAAAAGAGAAGAAGGCAGAACCATTGGTGCTATGAAGGAAATTTCTAATCTGCTGGAATTACCGCAGGTGGTAAGAGTAGAGGCTTATGATATTTCTAATATCAGTGGTTTTCAGTCTGTAGGCTCTATGGTGGTCTATGAAAAAGGAAAACCCTGCCGCAGTGATTATCGGAAATTCCGTCTAAAAACAGTAAGTGGCCCTGATGATTATGCATCTATGCATGAGGTGTTGACCAGAAGATTTGAGCATGGCAAAAAGGAACGGGAAGAATTAAAGGAAAAGGGCATAGAAGAGGTGTATGGCGGTTTTACAAGATTCCCAGATTTAATTATGATGGATGGTGGACGCGGACAGGTAAATATTGCTTTAAAGGTGCTAGAGGAGCTGCATTTAGATATACCGGTCTGCGGAATGGTAAAAGATGACAATCACAGAACCAGAGGTTTATATTTTAACAATGTGGAAATTCCTATAGATAAGACCAGTGAAGGCTTCCGTCTGATTACAAGAATACAGGATGAAGCTCATCGCTTTGCCATCGAATATCACCGTTCGCTGCGAAGTAAAGGTCAGGTACATTCTGTTCTAGATGAAATACCGGGCATAGGACCATCTAGAAGAAAGGCACTGATGATTCGTTATGCTTCCTTAGACGCTATCCGGGCGGCAAGTATAGAGGAATTGGCAGATACACCGTCTATGAATATGCAGGCAGCAGAATCGGTGTATAGGTATTTTCATGAAACAGGAAATATGCTATGATAAAACAAATTAGAATATACCAAAAGAAAAGGAGACTATATTATGCAAGGGGTTAGCGTAGCAAAGATTGCAAGAACAATGGATTTAAAAAATTTTACAGACGACATGAATCTGAAAGAGCACAGAATCATTCTCGCCGATGTCAATCGTCCTGCTTTACAGTTAAGTGGGTATTTAGAGCATTTTGAGCAGTCAAGAGTAGAAATTATCGGTATGGTAGAATACGCATATTTGCAGAAGAAAAGCGAAGAAGAAAAGCGGGAAATTTATGAAGCATTTCTTTCCTTTGATATTCCATGTATTATATACTGTCGTGGCTTTGAGCCGGACGAACTCTTTTTGGAAATTGCGATTAAGAACAATATTCCGGTTTTAGGAACAGAGCGTGGAACATCGGAGTTCATGGCAGAATTAATATATCGTCTGAGTGAAGAATTAGCACCTTGTATTACCATTCATGGCGTATTGGTAGATGTATATGGTGAAGGTCTTTTGATTATGGGTGAAAGCGGTATCGGTAAGAGTGAAACGGCATTAGAGCTGATTAAGCGCGGACATCGTTTAGTTACGGATGATGTGGTGGAAATCCGCAAGATAAATGACCATACATTGGTAGGAACATCTCCGGAGATTACCAGACATTTTATTGAACTTCGTGGTATAGGAATCATAGATGTAAAGGCATTGTTTGGTGCAGAATGTGTAAAAGAAAAACAAAATATTGATTTAGTCATCAAGCTAGAGGACTGGAAAAAAGAAAATGAATATGATCGTCTGGGCTTAGAGGATATGTATACAGAATTTTTAGGCAATAAAGTTGTATGTCATAACCTTCCGATTCGTCCGGGACGAAATTTAGCACTTATTTGTGAAGCAGCAGCCGTAAACCATCGTCAGAAAAAGATGGGATACAATGCTGCACAGGAATTATATCGTCGTGTACAGGCGAATCTTACCAAACGCGATGATGAGGATGATGAATAGAATTTAATAGAAAGAAGCAGGAAAATATGGAAAACAAAAATGCATGGGCAAAATACCAAAATAATGAGCAGAAACAGCTTGTAATGGAGTTTGCAGAAGGATACCGGAAGTTTATCTCTGTATGCAAAACAGAAAGAGAATGTGTACAGGAATTTGAAAAACAGGCAAAAGCAGCAGGCTTTGCAGAGCTAAACAGCTTGATTGCAAGCGGTACAAAGGTAAAAGCCGGAGATAAAATCTATGTGAATAACATGGGAAAAGCATTGGCGATGTTTGTTGTAGGTAAACAGGGAATGGAACAGGGCATGAACATCTTAGGTGCTCATATTGATTCTCCCAGACTGGATCTTAAACAGGTGCCACTGTATGAGGATACGGAAATGGCAATGCTAGATACCCATTATTATGGTGGTGTAAAAAAATACCAGTGGGTAGCACTTCCCTTGGCATTGCATGGAGTGTTTGTCAAAAAAGACGGCAGTATTGTAAATGTAAATATTGGTGACAAACCGGAAGATCCGGTATTTGGTATTAGTGATTTATTAATTCACCTTTCCGCGGATCAGTTAGAGAAAAAAGCAGCAAAGGTTATTGAAGGTGAAAAGTTGGATTTGCTCATTGGCAGTATTCCTGTAGAAAGTGAAGATAAAGAGAAAGCAAAGGAAGCTGTAAAAGCCAATATTCTGCGTATTTTAGAAGAAACCTACGGTGTAGCCGAAGAGGATTTTCTATCTGCGGAAATCGAAGTAGTTCCTGCAGGCGATGCGAGAGATTATGGTTTTGACCGCAGTATGATTATGGGATACGGTCATGATGACAGAGTGTGTGCTTATCCTTCCTTTCAGGCAATTTTATCCATGGATGCGCCGGAAATTACCAGTGTATGTCTGTTAGTAGACAAGGAAGAAATTGGCAGTGTCGGTGCAACAGGTATGCAATCGAGGTTTTTTGAGGATGCGGTGGCAGAAATTTTGAATTTACAGGGCAATTATTCGGAGATTATGGTACGAAGAGCTATGCGCAATTCCAAAGTATTGTCCTCCGATGTAAGTGCGGCATATGATCCGAATTATCCGGAGGTTATGGAAAGACGCAATGCAGCATATTTTGGAAAGGGTCTGGTATTCAATAAATACACAGGCTCCAGAGGAAAAAGTGGTTCAAATGACGCCAATGCAGAATATATGGCAAAGCTTCGGAATATATTAGAAAAGAATCAGGTAACCTTCCAGACATCAGAGCTTGGAAAAGTAGATCAGGGCGGCGGTGGCACAATCGCCTATATTTTGGCAAACTATGGTATGGAAGTGATTGACAGCGGTGTTGCAGTATTAAATATGCATGCACCATGGGAAATTATCAGCAAAGTGGATTTATATGAAGCACTTTTAGGCTACAAGGCATTTTTGAAAGAGGCATAGAACGAGTGGAAAGAGTACAAAAAGAATTAGAAAAGGTTTTGGACAAACAGCAGATTTTTCGTGATGAGCCGATGAGCCGCCATATTACCTTTCGGGTAGGCGGTTCTGCGGATCTGCTTTTGACCCCGGATATAAATCAAATAGGAGAGGTATTATCCATATTAAAAACATATAAGATTCCTGTCACTATTATTGGAAATGGCAGCAATTTATTGGTTGGTGATAAAGGTATTCGTGGCGCAGTTGTAGAAATCGGCAGACAGATGCAGGATATTCATGTAGAGGGAAATAGCATCACTGTAGGAGCGGGAGCACTATTATCAAGGGTTGCACAGGAAGCCTATGGATGCGGGCTTTCCGGTTTGGAATTTGCAGCAGGGATTCCCGGCAGTATTGGTGGAGCAATGGTGATGAATGCCGGAGCTTATGGCGGAGAAATGAAGGATGTGGTTACCTTTGTAAAGGTTCTGACCGATAAGGGAGAAATTTTAGAATTAACGAATGAAGAAATGGATTTTTCCTATCGTCACAGCTGTATAACTGATAAAAATTATGTGGTTTTAGAAGCCGGATTTGTATTGCAGCCAAAAGAAAAAGAACAGATTGCAGAGCGAATGGAAAAATTAAAGGTGCAAAGAGTCAGCAAGCAGCCATTAGAATATCCAAGTGCAGGCAGTACCTTTAAACGGCCGGAGGGGTATTTTGCGGGCAAGCTGATTATGGATGCAGGTCTTGCAGGCTATACAGTCGGCGGCGCATGTGTATCAAAGAAGCATTGCGGTTTTGTGATTAATAAAAATCATGGTACGGCAAAAGATGTGCTTGCTGTAATTAAGCATGTGCAAAAGGTAGTCAAAGAAACATATGGTGTAGAGCTTGAAACAGAAGTAAAGATGTTAGGTGAGTTTTAATATCATATCAGGTCAGGGAGAGTAAGATATGAAATTAGTAATGTTGACCGGAATGTCCGGTGCAGGAAAAAGTACAGCTTTAAAAATGATGGAGGATGTGGGATATTATTGTGTGGATAATCTTCCTATTCCTCTGATTGAAAAATTTGTAGAGCTGTTAGAAACAAGTACAGATGAACTACAGAAGTTTGCCCTTGGTGTAGATATCCGAAGCGGCAATGCTTTTTCAGAATTACATAAGGTATTAGACCGATTAGATGAGCATGGAAAAGCACCGCAGATTCTGTTTTTGGACGCAGAGGATCAGGTGCTTGTAAAGCGATATAAAGAAACCAGAAGAAATCATCCGCTTTCCGGTGGAGAAAGAGTAGAAAGCGGAATTACACAGGAAAGAAAAAAACTGGATTTTCTTCGTCAGCGGGCAGATTATATTATTGATACCAGCAGACTTCTTACCAGAGAATTACGGGCAGAAATTGAAAAAATTTTTGTCAAACAACAGGATTATAAGAGCCTGTTTATTACCATACTTTCATTTGGGTTTAAGTATGGCATTCCATCGGATTCTGATTTGGTGTTTGATGTGCGTTTTTTGCCAAACCCTTATTATATAGAAAGCCTCCGGCCAAAAAGTGGTAATGATAAAGAGGTTCAGGATTATGTGCTCCAGTTTCAGGAATCCCATGAATTTTTGGATAAATTAAATGACATGGTCAATTTTTTGATTCCAAAATATATCACAGAGGGCAAAAATCAGTTGGTTATCAGCATTGGCTGTACAGGCGGAAAACATCGTTCTGTTACACTGGCAAATGAACTGTATAAAAGTCTTTCTGCCAATAAAGAGTATGGTATTAAGATTGAACACAGGGATATTGAGAAAGATGCATTGAGGAAATAAAATGTCATTTTCAAGTGAAGTGAAAGAAGAGCTTGCTATGCAGACAGGGAAAAGTCGTCATTGCAGACTGGCAGAGTTGGCGGCGTTAATCTGTTATGCAGGAAAGCTGCGAGTTGAAGAAGGAAATATTACACTTTCCATGGAAACAGAAAATGTGCTTGTAAAAGAAAAGTATCAGCACATACTAGGTTTATTGTTTGGAATAGAAGCTGAGGAAAAATTGTCGGGAGAAGTATTGTTATCCGTATTGGAAAGCATGAAAATCTGGGACAAGAGCAAAGGCAGTTTTAGTGATATGACATGTGTGGATGGGATGCTTATTCAACAGTCCTGTTGTAAGCGGGCATTTATTCGAGGTGCTTTTTTAGCCTCTGGTTCTATGAGTAATCCCAATAAAGCATATCATTTTGAAATTGTTTGTGATACAATAGCAAAGGCAAAGCAGCTGCAAAGTGTGATGAGTAGTTTTGAGGTAGAAGCGAAAATTATTACACGAAAGAAGCATGAAGTTGTGTATGTCAAGGAAGGCTCTTATATAGTAGATTTATTGAATGTCATGGAAGCTCATGTGGCGCTGATGAATCTTGAAAATGTAAGAATTATGAAGGAAATGCGCAATTCTGTGAATCGACAGGTAAATTGTGAAACAGCGAATATCAGTAAAACGGTAAACGCGGCTGTCAGACAGGTGGAGGATATTGCGTATATCAGAGAAAAAGCCGGTTTGGAGAGTCTGCCGGATAATTTAAGAGAAATTGCCATACTCCGCTTGGAGTATCCGGATGCGGCACTTAAAGAGCTGGGGCAGTTTTTGAGTCCACCGGTAGGAAAATCCGGCGTGAATCACCGTTTGCGGAAAATTTCTATGATAGCAAAGGAAATGGGTTTAAAAAGGATGGAGGAGAAAAATACATGATTACGAAAGTAGTAACCATAGGTAAGCAGGCAGGCTTAGAAGCAAGAGCTACCGCTTTGCTGGTACAGATGGCATGTCAGCATACCAGTAAAATTTATTTAGAAATAGCAGACAATAAGAAGGTAAATGCCAAAAGCATTATGGGGATGATGACACTTGGTTTAAATGCGGGGGAAGAAGTGACTATTACAGCAGATGGCGAGGATGAAGAAATTGCCATGGCTGAAATTGAAAAATTTCTGACAGAGCAGTAAAGGTGTGATTTAAATGAAAAAACTCTTATTTGTTTTTAATCCACATGCAGGAAAAGCCCAAATAAAAAATAAGCTGCTGCAAATTGTGGATATCATGGTTAAAGCGGATTATGAAGTAACCATTTATCCTACACAGGAAAAAGAAGATGCATTAAATATTGTAAAAAATCGGGCGAAGAAATATGATCTGATTGTATGCAGCGGAGGAGATGGAACCTTAGACGAAGCAGTAAGCGGAATGATGCTTTCAGAAAAAAAAGTGCCTTTAGGTTATATTCCCGCCGGCAGTACAAACGATTTTGCTAATTCCTTAAAAATACCAAAGGATATGATAAAAGCAGCAAAAATTGCGGTGGCAGGCAGGAAATTTGCTTGTGATGTAGGAAGATTTAATGAAAAATCCTTTATCTATGTAGCAGCATTTGGAATTTTTACGGAGGTTTCCTACAAAACAAGTCAGGAGTGGAAAAATATTTTAGGTCATGCAGCCTATATTCTAGAAGGCGTGAAGAGCCTGCAGGACATTACCGCATATCATATGCGGGTAGAATATGACAATACAGTCATTGAGGATGAATTTATCTATGGTATGATTACAAATTCCAATTCTGTAGGCGGATTCAAAAATATGACAGGTAAGAATGTACTCCTAGATGATGGCAAATTCGAAGTGACTTTAATTCGAAAGCCCAAAAATATCGTAGAGTTAAATGAAATATTAGCATCTCTTACCAAACTGATTGATAATACGGATTTAATTTATTCATTTAAAAGTGATCAGATTGCTTTTTTATCAGAGGAAGAGGTTTCATGGACTTTAGATGGAGAATTTGGAGGCAGTTTACAGGAAGTAAATATCCGTAATTTACAGCAGTCATTGGAGATTATGGTGAAAAATAAATAAGAATATAAAGAATTGTCGTATTTTAGTCTTTATTTTTGAGATAAATTGAGCTATACTATAGTTTAGAAATTAAATTTAGGATAAAAAGGAGAGAAAAATTATGTTAGTATCTGCAAAAGAAATGCTTGACAAAGCAAAAGCTGGACACTACGCAGTAGGTCAGTTCAACATCAACAACTTAGAGTGGACGAAAGCAATTTTGTTAACAGCTCAGGAACAGAATTCCCCAGTTATTCTTGGTGTATCTGAAGGTGCTGGAAAGTACATGACAGGTTTCAAGACTGTAGCAGACATGGTTAAAGCTATGATTGATGAATTAAACATCACTGTTCCGGTAGCATTACACTTAGATCACGGTTCATACGACGGATGTATGAAATGTATCGAAGCTGGATTCTCATCCATCATGTTTGATGGTTCTCACTATCCAATCGATGAGAATGTTGCTAAGACAACAGAATTAGTAAAATTAGCTCATGACAACAATATGTCTATCGAAGCTGAAGTTGGTTCTATCGGTGGAGAAGAAGACGGTGTTGTAGGAAAAGGTGAATGTGCAGATCCACAGGAATGTAAATCTATTGCAGACCTTGGTATTGATATGCTTGCAGCTGGTATTGGTAACATTCATGGAAAATATCCTGCAAACTGGGAAGGTTTAAGCTTTGAAACATTAGATGCTATTCAGCAGTTGACAGGTGAAATGCCATTAGTACTTCACGGTGGTACAGGTATTCCGGAAGATATGATTAAAAAAGCTATCTCTCTTGGCGTAGCTAAAATCAATGTAAATACAGAGTGTCAGTTATCTTTCGCAGATGCTACTCGTAAATACATCGAGGCTGGAAAAGATTTAGAAGGAAAAGGATTCGATCCTCGTAAATTATTATCTCCAGGATTTGAAGCTATCAAAGCAACTGTTAAAGAGAAAATGGAATTATTCGGTTCTGTAAATAAAGCATAATTAGCTGTGCACAATTTTCCTATTGCATTTTAGGAAGATTTGAGTTATTTTAGTAACGAATAAAACAGTATGAACAAAGGGGTGTTCCACAGCTGTGGAATGCCCCTTTTTAGAAAGGAAAGCAGATATATGGAAAATTCCATGGAATATTACAATGTAGCTGAAATTTTTGGAGAAAATGTATTTAATGATTCTGTTATGCAGGAGAGACTTCCAAAGAAAGTATATCAGAAGTTAAAACAGACTATCCGCGAGGGAAAAGAACTTGATCTTGCAACCGCAGATGTTATTGCGCATGAAATGAAAGAATGGGCTATTGAAAAAGGTGCTACCCATTATACACACTGGTTTCAGCCTTTGACAGGTGTTACAGCAGAGAAGCATGATTCATTCATAACTGCGCCAATGGAAAATGGCAAGGTATTGATGAGCTTTTCCGGAAAAGAATTGATTAAAGGTGAACCAGATGCATCCTCTTTTCCATCCGGTGGTTTAAGAGCGACTTTTGAAGCGAGAGGATACACAGCATGGGATTGTACTTCCCCGGCTTTTGTCAGACAGGATGCGGCAGGAGCTACACTTTGCATTCCTACAGCCTTTTGTTCCTATACAGGAGAGGCATTAGATCAGAAAACCCCGCTTCTTCGTTCTATGGAAGCTATCAATAAACAGGCACTTCGTCTGATTCGTTTATTTGGAAATACTACCTCTAAGCGTGTAACACCATCCGTAGGACCGGAGCAGGAATATTTCCTTGTAGACAGAGCGAAATATTTAAAGAGAAAAGATTTGGTATTTACCGGTCGTACATTGTTTGGTGCAATGCCGCCTAAAGGACAGGAAATGGATGACCATTATTTTGGAATTATTCGTGAACGAATTGCAGCTTATATGCGGGATGTCAATAAAGAGCTTTGGAAATTAGGAGTTTCTTCTAAGACACAGCATAATGAGGCAGCTCCGGCACAGCATGAATTAGCACCAATTTATGCCTCAGCTAATGTGGCAGTAGATCACAATCAGATGGTTATGGAGACCTTAAAAAAGGTTGCAGGTCGTCACGGTTTACAGTGTCTTTTACATGAAAAGCCATTTGCCGGTGTAAATGGTTCCGGTAAGCATGATAACTGGTCTATTACTACGGATGACGGTATCAATTTGTTAGAGCCGGGCAAATCACCGCATGAGAATATTCAGTTTTTATTGGTATTGACCTGTGTTTTAAAAGCCGTAGACATTCATGCCGATTTGCTTCGTGAATCCGCAGCAGATGTAGGAAATGACCATCGTCTAGGTGCAAACGAAGCTCCGCCTGCAATTATTTCCGTATATTTAGGAGAACAGTTAGAGGATGTATTGACCCAGTTAGTAAGCACAGGAGAAGCAACACACAGTATCAAACGAAGCGTGTTAGAAACCGGTGTTAAGACATTACCGGATTTTATGAAGGATGCCACAGACCGTAATCGTACATCACCATTTGCATTTACCGGAAACAAATTTGAGTTTCGTATGGTAGGTTCTCAGGACTCTGTAGCACAGCCAAATGTTGTATTAAATACAATTGTAGCAGAAGCATTTGCGGAGGCTTGTGATTATATTGAGCAGTCAGAGGATTTTGACAGAGCAGTACATGATTTGATTAAAAAATATGCTACTGAGCATCAGAGAATTGTATTTAATGGCAACGGATATTCAGAAGAATGGGTAGAAGAAGCGGCAAGACGCGGTCTGCCAAATATGACTTCTATGGTAGATGCAATTCCGGCATTAAATACAGAAAAAGCTGTAAAGCTATTTGAAAAGTTCGGTGTATTTACAAGAGCGGAATTAGATTCCCGTGTAGAAATCGAATATGAAACCTATGCTAAAGAAATTAATATTGAAGCAAAGGCAATGATTGATATTGCAGGAAAACAGATTATTCCGGCAGTTATCAAATACATAACTTCATTGGCAAATTCCATCAATGCTGTCAAAGCAGCTTGTGATGCAGATATCAGCGTACAGACAGAGCTGCTGGTAGAGGTTTCTGATTTACTTTCCGAAGCCAAAGTGGCATTATCCAAGCTGATTGATGTGACGGAACAGGGAGCTGCAATGAAGCAGGGAAGAGAACAGGCAGTATTCTACAGAGATGTTGTAATGGAAACTATGACAGCACTTAGAACGCCGGTAGATAAATTGGAAATGATTGTAGATAAAGATATGTGGCCAATGCCATCCTATGGAGATTTGATGTTTGAAGTATAAATAAATGCCCTAAAAAGGGAGGAAGCCAGATAACCAACGCACGGTTATCTGGCTTTTAGATTATGAAAAAGTTTTATCTTGATTTCTTGTGTATAGATATAGTATATGCATTAGAAATGAAAAAATCATGTTTACATGATGAAAGGTTTTTGAATGAAATGTGAACATTTTGTAAACATGGATAGGAATAAAGGACTAGATGTGTAAATGCTGTTATTGTGAAGGGATTTTTGGATAAGCAATACGACAGTCAGTACGATTTAGAAGATAGTCAGTGCTAGTATTATAGTAGGTTGCAAGTTTGCAAAGTATATCAAGTGGTATGCCGCGCTCGCCGCTTTCGTAGTGGGAATATGCATATGCCACAGAGACAACAGAAGCTGTTAAGCGGCATAAAAACCTAATTCAAATAATTATTAAGCATATCAGAGATAGATGGAATGTTTGTCTCTGATATTTTTGTATTCGAGGCGGTGCAAGTGGATTTGTAAAGACAATTTATTTATAAAAAATTCATTTGTAGTTTCTGTAAAAATATAGTATGCTATTTTTATCTAATATTCCGTTCATATAAGCAAGTCTATAAAATCAAAATTACCCAATAAAACAGTTTAATAAAGGAGAAATGCCTATGGATTTTGCAGAAGAATGCAGGTATAATGAAGAAAATAATTACATGGATATTCTCATACAGGAAGATATCGTCTATCAGAACAAGGACATAACCAGTAAAATGCTTGCCGAAAATTTTAAAGGTAAGTCGTTTCGTGTATATGGCTTGGACATTCCGGAAATCAAACAGGTATTACCTACCAATATTCCAACAGTAAAAGCACATGAGCTTCGTTTAGATAATCTGTTTGCTCTTGCCGACGGCACAGTTGCAATTGTAGATTATGAGAGCGAATACAAAAAAACGCATAAAGTTAAATACCTAAATTATCTAACCGGAATAGCCAATCGCTATTTGAAAGAAAAACAGGATTGTCCTATTATTCGAATGATTGTCATTTATACAGGTGATATAGAAAGAGATGAAGTGTCGGATACATATGATATCGGAGCGTTAAATATGCATATTGAATCCGCATTTCTATCTGAATTAGATTCGGAGGAAATTTATGGTCGTTTGAAACAAAAAGTGGAAACGCATCAGAGATTGACAGACGAAGAACTTATGGAATTTATTATTCTTCCATTATCATATAAAAAGCGAGCAGAAAAGGAAGAAAAATTAGATAAAATCGTTAAATTAGCTACGCATATTGCAGATAAAAAACATCAGATTTTTATTTTGTCAGGAATTTTGACATTTACAGATAAAATTATCAATATGGAAACCGCTAATAGAATAAGGAGAGTGATTGAATTGACACAGGTAGCAAGAATTTTTGAAGAAGAAAAGCGGGAAGCAGTATTACAGGTAACTAAAATATTCGAAAGAGAAAAAGAGGAAGCAGTATTACAGGTAACTAAAATATTTGAAAGAGAAAAAGAGGAAGCGGTATTACAGACAGCAAAAAAATTAGAAAAAGAAAAGGAAGAAGCGGTAAGTCAAGCAACGAAGAAGTTAGAAAAAGAAAAGGAAGAAGCGGTAAGTCAAGCAACGAAGAAGCTAGAAAAAGAAAAGGAAGAAGCGGTAAGTCAAGCAACGAAGAAGCTAGAAAAAGAAAAGGAAGAAGCGGTAAGTCGAGCGACAAAGAAGCTAGAAAAAGAAAAGGAAGAAGCGGTTGAAGTTACTTCACGACAGATTATAGTTAAAATGCTCCAGAAAAATTATCCACCAGAAGAAATTGCATCATTAGTAACTGGATATTCGGTTAAAGAAATTTTAAAAATACAACAAGAGCTTTAAAAAGAAAATAAGCAGTATTATTCCCTTGCCACATTTCTATAAGTATGCTAAAATAATTCATAGCACAATAGGAAAAAGCCAAAAGAGAGGAAGGATTTATTTTATGAAAAAGGGAATAGCTACAATGATTTTATTTTGTGCACTGGCATTTTGTGCGCAGCCAGTATCTGCTACAACGGTAGATCCAAGCACCAATACTACGACAGATACAACGGTTACTGATCCGGCAACCACACCGGATACCGTTTACAGTGTGACAGTTGCCTTTAACAAAAATGGCGGAAAAGGCTCTATGACAAATCTGACAGTAGCATCAAATGCCACTACAGCAACAGTGTTGCCAAAGAACACATTTACCAGAAAGAATTTTACTTTCGGTGGATGGAATACTGCAGCGAATGGAAGCGGAACTGCTTATGCAAATTTAGCTGATGTTAGTACATTAGCAACAGCAGAAAATAACGGACAAACGGTTACTCTGTACGCACAGTGGAAAATCAATGCTCCTCAGATTAAGAAGATTAAAAAAATGTCACCAACAACAATTAAAGTGACATTCAAAAAAAATAGTAAAGCAGCAGGTTATGAAATACAGTATTCTGTAAAGAAGAACTTTAGCGGTGCCAAGAAAGTAAGTGTTAAAAAGAAACTTTCAAGTAAAGAAGTTTCAGGACTTACACCAGGTAAGGCAAATTATGTTCGTATCCGCAGCTATTATAAGAGTGGCGGTAAGAAGCTCTATGGTGATTGGAGCAAGTCAAAGAAAGTAAAAATGAAAAAAGGATACACAATTGAAAATACCAAGGCATTGACAGCCATTGAAGCAGATATCACATTGACAGGATCTGGAAGCGGATACCATGCAAAAATCGTTTTGACTACACCGACATCTGCGGTATCCTTTGGTATTCAGCATGATGAACATGCAGTTGCACCATATACACACAAATCAATGGCATTAATAGAAAATGTAGAGCATAATGGTCCGGGCGGACAGACCTATACCAGACCGGGTAACAGAGAATTGCAGTGCGGTAAGACATATAAGATGATGATTACTGTTGACAGAAAAGGAAATGGTAATGTATATCTTGATTACGAGAAAATAGGCAGCTTCCATAATAGTGGATTGGCAAATGCGGCAGTTGGTTGTCGTGTAGAAGGTGCCGTAAGATTAAATGGTGACAGTATTAAAGCTACATTTGATAATATTAAGCTCAAACAGGCTGGAAAGTATGAAAAAGATAAATTGTATGGCGGAAATATCTTTGCTTCAAATCCAACCATTAAGACCAAAAAGGTAGAAGCTAAGAATAAAGTTATTATTTCCGGTAAGGGTACAGGCATTAATGGTGACTGGGACAGCGATTATGAGGGAGTTTCCGGTATATTCCAGTTCTATTAAGATATCAGAAAATCAAGTATCAGACAGGTTAATCAATAAATGTGCAGATATAAAAAGAGTCAGATAAGAAACTGGCTCTTTTTATTGTGTATTTATACAAAAACAATTAGGCAAGTTTATGAAAAATTGTGAATTGTATGCAAACAAGTGAAGTGTTATAATATACAATAGGACAAACGGTTGCGCAAAAAATAAATATGAGTATGACAGCGCAATGGGGAGAAATCTCAAAAAATCTAAGTCCAAAAAATAAGAAGAGAGGAACGAGTATGAAGAAAAAAATTCTAAGTGGATTGCTTGCATTTGCAATGTCAGTTTCCTTGCTGGCAGGCGTTTCACAGCCCGTAATGGCTGAAACAACTCAAGCTACAGTAGCAGAAGAAGTTGCTGTGGGAAAAACAGTAACAGTAAGTAATGAAAGAACAAAAAATCCGGCAATTTATGCAGTGGATGGAGACAAAACAACTGTATGGAGTCCGGGCAGTGATGAAACAGCAACGATTGAAGTGGATTTGGAACAAAACTACACAATTGATAAAGTAAGTATATCTACAGCAGATGCAATTGCAGAAGAAATCAATGCTTTAAATGCAGCTATTGAAGGCTTAGAAGAAGCAGAAGTAATTGTTGAGGCAGATATCGTAAATGATAAGTTCTGGACAGATACCGACGGAAATACTATTTTCTCTCAGGGCGGTGGTATTTTTAAATTTGGAGATACTTATTATTGGTATGGTGCAAAATATCAGGAAGCAGAATGGTATGCTGCTGACCCATCTGTATATTACAATAATTCAGATCCATCTCCGATGTTTTTAGGTGTTACCTGTTATACATCAAAGGATTTGGTAAACTGGGATTATAAAGGTCTTGTGGTTACCCGTGATGAAGTAAGTGAATGCGAAGAAATGAATGGTGAAACAGTTGCCTGGGTAGGTCGTCTTGGTGTTGCATACATGGAAGAAAGTGGAAAATATGCTTTATTCGTACAGCATGAATACGATGATCCGGGAAATGTTATTGACGGCAGCAATACCGTGGATGATAACTGGACCAAACAGGTATTAGTTTTAACATCTGATACACCGGATGGAGAATTTACATGGAACAATCGTATCAACATGGTAGATTATAACGGTGGTACTTCTAATACCGGAGATCAGACTGTATTTACAGACGATAATGGCAAGGATTATCTGGTATACAGCTACGGTGTAGGAAGAGGAACAATTTATATCTCTGAAATTATTGAAAATGACGGTGTAGTTACCCTTGATAAAGCATACAAAGTATATAAAGGCTCCGGTCGTGAAGGAAACTGTATGTTTAAATACGATGGAAAATACTACATTTGTGCATCTGATTTATATGGTTGGAATGCATCTCATGCATATTATATTGTGTTAGATAGCCTGACACCAGAATATTTAGCTACATTAGATGCTTCTCCTTTAAAATCAATGGAGGTTATGGACGGCTGTAGTGACGATTTCTGTCATGTTACACAGACTGGTTTCTTCTATACAGTAGAAGGAACAGAGCAGAATACTGTAATTTTCTGTGGTGACAGATGGGCAGGATTTGCAGGAAATGGACTTGGATTTAACCAGTGGTGTCCGCTGACCTTTAATGAAAATGGAAGACCATACTACAATTCCTTAAGTGCATGGGATTTAGATGTTACAACCGGAGTGTGGACAGTAGCAGATGGTAATAACTACGCGAAGAACGGCAGCTTTGATGCAGATCGCGTAAGTTCTGCAAATTTAGCAGGTTGGACAAATACTATTACAGAAGGTGATGCACCAATTGGTAATGTAACAGATAGGGTAACCGGAAAATATGCATTAAAAATTGGTGAAGGTATGGATTTTGAGGCAAAAGTATCTCAGATCGTTTCTTCTACACCATATGTAGCGTTGCCGGATGGTATATATGATTTAAAAGCAAAAGTAAAGACAAATGGCAGTTTTGATAAGTTAAATATGTATGCAAAATGCCAGAATTTGACCAGTCAGACAGCAATTACAGAAACCTATGCTTCTTATACAACCATTATCTTAGAGGATGTGGTAGTAGCTGGCGGCAGCGTAGAAATTGGTTTTGATGCAAAAGGAAGCGCAGGAGCATATTGCTATGTGGATGATGTGGCATTGGTTCTTTCTACAGGCGAAGCAGTAGAAGCAGGAAGTATCACAGGAAAAATTGTATCCGATACAGCAAAAGAATTAACTATTACAGCAACATCTGAGGATGGAATGGCTTATGTATGCACAGTGGCTGGTGATGCAGAAAGCTTTACAATCAGTCCGGTAAAAGCAGGAACATATACAGTAGAAGTGACAGCACATGCCTGTGAGATTACAAATGGCAGTCAGGAAGTAACAGTGGCAGCAGGTGCATCTGCTAGTGTAGAGGATATCATAATCGTTAATCAGTCAGGAAATGCATCTGGTAAGGTTGTAGATGAAGCAGGCGAACCACTTGCAGATGTAACAGTAACACTTTCACAGGAGGATGGCGAAGTCATTACAACTACAACAGTTGCAGATGGTACATATACATTTGAAGATGTAAAAGTAGGTACATATACTATCTCTTTTGAAAGAAGAGGATATGCAGCAAATGAAGGTAACACATCAACTGTTGAGATTAAGTTGAATGAAACAGTAGCCGTTGCAGATGCAGCGATGACAAAGGTTACTGGAGATGTAGCCGGTGTATTAACAGATGCAGAGGGTAATGCAGTCAGCGGTGCAGTTGTTACTTATTACTTCAAAGAAGATAATAGCTTAAAATATACTGCAACTACGGATGAAAATGGTGCATACCGCATGGAAGGTTTAGTAGAAGGTTCTTATATGGCGGTTGCTACAAGATATACAAATCCGGATGATGCATGGCAGGAATTTAATGCAGGAAACAATAATGTAGAAATTAAGCTGAATGAAGTAGCAGATGGTAATTTACAGTTTGCTGTTGATATGACAGATAAAATTGTAAACCCAACCTTTAATACAGCAAAAGATTTAACAGGCTGGACAAATGGTGCAACAACAAATGGTGGTTACAGAACAGGTAAGAATACTACACACGGTACATATTCACTTGCGCCATGGGCTAATAGTGCATTTGATATGGATACATACCAGACCATCAACGACCTTGAAAATGGTAAATATCTTGTAAGTTGTTGGGCAAGTGCAGATTATTCAGAAATTGAAAAACTTGAGTTTTATGCAAAAGATGGTGATGGAAACGAATTAGCAAGAGAAACTATCCCAGTATATGCATCATATCGTACAGTTGTATTAGTTGCAGAGGTAACAGATGGTACATTGACGATAGGTATTGATGGTCACTTTGAGGGTGGTTCATGGGCAAATATCGATGACTTCCATCTTGGCTTATTAGAAGTAAAAGAAACTACAGTTGAAGATGAATTAGAAAAATTAACAAAAGTAGAATTAGAAGCAGAAGCATTAGAAAAAGAGGATTATACAGAAGAAAGCTGGGCAGTTTTAGAAGCAGCAGTCAACAATGCAAAAGAAGTTAAAAATGCTTCTGTAATCAATAAAGAAGATGTTGCAGCAGCAAGAAAAGCAATTGAAGAAGCAATTAAAAATCTTGTGGCTGTAAAATATCCAGAACCAACCCCAGATCCAGAACCAGTAGTAGACAAAACATCATTAAATGCAGCAATTACGGATGCAGAAACTTTGAAAGCAGAAGATTATACAGCAGAAACATGGTCAGCATTCCAGACAGCTTTAACAGCAGCAAAAGCTGAAACAGCAAAAGCAGATGCAACACAGGAAACTGTAGATGCAGCAGTAAAAGCATTAGCAGATGCAAAAGCAGCATTAAAAGCAGCAGATAAAACACCAGCACCAGTTGTTAAAGAAACTACAATTACCTTAAGCGAGACAAAGCTTAGCATGGGTGTAAATGAGAAAAAGGTGAAATTAACAGCAACGGTAGAAGGTGCAGCAGATCAGACCGTTACATGGACATCTAGCAAGACAAGTGTTGTAAAGGTAAAAAATGGTGTGCTTACTGCTGGTAAGAAAACAGGTACAGCAACTATCACAGCAACAACAGCCGATGGTAAGACTGCAAGCTGTAAAGTAACAGTTAAAAAAGCACCTGCAAAGATTACTTTAAATGCTAAAACTAAGAAATTAAAAGTAGGAAAAACCTTTACAGTTAAGGTTAAGAAATATAAACCAGCAAAAGCAGCAAGCTACAAACTTACATTCAAATCCAGCAACAAGAAAGTTGCCAGTGTGGATGCAAATGGTGTAGTAAAAGCTAAAAAGAAGGGTACAGCTAAGATTACAGTTAAAACCTATAACGGTAAGAAAGCGACTATTACAATTAAAGTAAACAAATAAAATAGTTATGTACAAATTAAAAAGTCCCGACAAACCGTCGGGGCTTTTTTGTGAATAGCAACTAATTGTTTTTCTTTTTGTTGTTATTTTTTTTGCTTTTCTCTTTTTTATCACTCTTATTTTTTCTATCAGATTCTTTCTTATCTTCCATATTATCCTCTACGGGAACCTGAACAGGTGCAGTGTGCAGCGGACAGGTATTAGTTGCAGAACCCTCTGCTAACAGATATGGATCTTCCGCAGAACCTGGGGTTCCGCCTGTGATATAAACACCGCCGGTGCGATTTGGACAAAAGTCTGTGGCCAGCATTCCGGATTCCGGACAAATGGTTACATTAACATGGTGGTCACAATATTCTGTAGGAACAGTACCTTCTGCAAAATATTCTGTGGTTGCCATGGAGCCGCGAGGATCAGCATCACATAAACCGGCTACGACAAGCTTGCCTGATTTTTTACATACGGTTGCAGTGGTAATATTCTCTGGCATAATAAAATCTTTGTATTCCAGATTTTCGTGTACACGACTCATAACAGCTCGCCAGATAGCTTTTGGATAAGAGGTTGTGCCACTTTTCTGTGGTGTATTATCATCATATCCACCCCATACAACACAAGTGTAATATGGTGTATAACCGGCAAATAAAGCATCACGGTTTTTAGTCGTCGTACCTGTTTTACCGGCAATTGGCATAGTGCCAAAATTCACGGCTGAGCCGGTACCGCCATTGACAACATCCTTCATGGCATCGGTTAAAAGCCATGCGGTAGATTCTTTTAGAACTCCCTTTGTCTGTATTGTGTTGTCAATTAAAACATTTCCATCATGATCTAATATCTTTGTATAGAATCTTGGTTTGATATAAGTACCGCCATTTGCTACTGTAGCATAAGCAGCAGTAAGTTCTAAGTTTGTAACACCTTTTGTAATACCACCAAGAGCAAGAGCCTGATTATTGTCATCAGCGACTAATGTAGAGAAACCAAAATCCTCAAGATAGCTAAAGCCCAGTGTGGTAGTAATTTCTGTTAAGGTCTTTACAGTTACAATATTAATAGAATCTCTAATGGCTTCTCTTAATGGTGTAAATCCACGGAAAGAATTATCATAATTTCGAAGCGGAGTACCATTTTCATAAGTATATGGAGCATCGTCCTGTACAGAAGCAAGGGTGAGTCCGCCGCTGTCTAATGCGGGTGCATAAGCGGCTAAAATCTTAAAGGTTGAACCGGGCTGTCTTGGTGAGTTGGTGGCACGATTCAAGGTCTTGCTGGCGGTTTTGTCTCCGCGGCCGCCTACAATGGCTGCAACTTCTCCGGTTTCCTGATTCATTAAAGTAAGTGCAGCTTCCGGCTGTAAGGTAAAGGTAATGGATTCGCCATTTGCTACAATTTTGTCACCTTCCTGCATAATTTCTGCTTTATAAGCATCGATTGCTGCCTGAGCTTCTTCGACAGAAGCAAAATTGATATCATATTCGCTGTTTGCTGCCTGATAGTAGGAAAGCATTGTCTGTTCACTGTAATTTTCGAATGTGCCGTCAGCTTTTTCGATTGTCAGTCGATAAGAGAAGGAATATTCCGGTTCGGTCGGATAATTCTCTAAATTATTGACCTCTTCATCACAAATTGCCTGTAAAGCTGAATCCTGTGTGGAATAAATTGTAAGTCCGCCATTGTACAAAGCTTTGTAAGCCTGTGTTTCCGTATATCCTTTTAAATCAATCAAATCCTGAATAACCTGATCTGTCAATTCGTCTACAAAATAGGAAGTAACAGATTCTTCTTCTGTTTCAGTATTAACAATCTGAATGCGGTCATAAACCGTATCATTTATAGCTGCATCGTGTTCTTCCTGCGTAATATAACCATTAGAAAGCATATGCCGAAGAACCTTATCCCGTCGTTCCTGATTTTTATCCGGATTACTAATCGGATTGAATCGAGAAGGATTCTGGGTAATGGCTGCGATAACAGCACATTCTGATAGGCTTAGCTCGGATACATCTTTATTAAAATATCTTCTGGATGCAGCCTGCACACCCAATGTGTTTTGTCCTAAGTTAATTGTGTTTAAATAATTTTCTAAAATCCAGTCCTTAGATACTTTTTTCTCTAATTGAATGGCAAGATACTGTTCCTGAAATTTTCTTTCAAATTTGTCTGCCAAAGAGGTTTCACTGGTCCAGTCTGTAAAAACATTGTTCTTTAAAAGCTGTTGGGTAATAGTACTGGCTCCTTCAGAGAAGCTTCCACTGGTAATACCCTTAATACCTGCACGCATGATACCTTTTAAATCAATACCGTTGTGCTCGTAGAAGCGTTCGTCTTCGATGGCTACAAAGGCATGCTGCAAATGAAGTGGAATTTCATCAATGGTAGCATATACTCGATTAGAACCGGTAGCAACTAATGTGGCCGTCTGATTACCGTCCTTATCCAGTACAGTAGAAAGATATCCGGTAGGTGTGGCATCATCCAGAGTAATTTCCGGAGCGGAATCAATGACACCTTTTACAACCCCAAACCCTGCGCATCCGCCAACTACAAGGAGCGCCAGCAGACCTACGAGCAGAGTTTTAAAAAAGATTATATAAAATTTCTTGCAAATCATAGTCCCCTTAGAGGTGAGCTCCTTTTCACGCTTTCGGGTGCTATTTTTTCCATAGTTCATATAAAGCCTCCTTTTTTTAACGAATACTATTATAACAAAAACTCTTCTATATTAAAAGGAAAATTTACATAGCAGTAAGAGTTAACTATAGGATAACCGTTTTTTTGGCTGCTTAAGCAGGTGATGCAATGGTTGATTCGTACGGAAATACATGTTAAAATTAGAAAAGAAATTGAAAAAGGCAGGAAAATATCCATGAAAGTAGTATATCAAGGCGGAGAAGGCGAAATTGTAGAAAAAAAATCCCGATTCATTGCAACGGTAAGACCGGTTGAGTCAGAAGAAGAGGCAGTTGCTTTTATTAATGAAATGAAAAAAAAGTATTGGGATGCAAGACACAATTGTTCTGCATTTGTAATAGGAAGTAATCAGGAAATTTCCCGTTGTTCTGATGATGGAGAACCCAGTCAGACAGCAGGCAGACCGATGTTGGATGTATTGTTAAGAGAAGAACTTCACAATGTGGCAGTTGTGGTAACCAGATATTTTGGAGGAACCTTACTTGGAACCGGTGGTCTGGTACGCGCCTATCAGAAATCGACGCAGGAAGGACTTGCTAATAGTATAATCATAGATAAGCTGCCGGGCAAAAAGCTGACTATTCAAACGGATTATAATGGATTAGGGAAAATTCAATACATACTTGCCCAACAAAATATTACTACCATAGATACAGAATATACCGATGCAGTAGATATACATGTAATGGTTCCTCTTGGAACTGAAAAAAAACTGACAGAAGAAATTACAGAGGGAACAGGCGGAAATGCCCGATTTTCCTGGGGGAAAGAAGTGGATTTTGCTGTAATAGAAAAAGAAATAAAAATTTTTGAAAAAAAGTGTTGACATTTTATTATTAGGTGTATATAATAGCTATTGTTGACAGGGCAACACGGCAACGAAAACACAATGGCCCATCGCCAAATGGTAAGGCAACGGACTCTGACTCCGTCATTTCAAGGTTCGAATCCTTGTGGGCCAGCTAGGAAAGCATCACATATGTGATGCTTTTTTGATTTAGCAGGAAGTTATCGAATAGAATGGTTAGACAAAAGAGGGGGAGATGCTATGTATCGTTTAGATAGTATCGTTCGGTATAGTGAAGTGGATACCGGACGAAATATGCGTGTATCTGCAATATTAGATTTATTGCAGGACAGTTGTATATTTCAATCAGAGGAAGTCGGTGTAGGTGTAGACTATTTAAAAGAAAATCATAGAGCGTGGGTATTATCGTCCTGGCAGGTGGTCATCAAACGCTATCCGAAAATGGGAGAAAAGCTTACAGCATTTACATGGCCATATAACTTTAAAAGCTTTATGGGGTATAGAAATTTTAAAATAGAGGATGAAAAGGGAGAGGTCATTGCTTATGCAAATTCCATATGGGTATTTTTGGATACACAAAAGGGTCGGCCGGTAAAAGCCGCAGAGGATGTGATATCCCGTTATCCTCTTGAGCCGGCATTTGAAATGACATGTGCAGACCGTAAACTGCAGCTAAGGGAAGATATGCAAGAGCAGGAAAAGATACGAATACAGCGGTTTCATATTGATACAAACCAACATGTAAATAACAGCAAATATGTGATGATGGCAGAGGAATATCTGCCGGAAGGATTTAAAGTGGGAGAGCTTCGGGCAGAATATAAAAAAGCAGCAGTACTTATGGATACAATATATCCCAAGGTTGCCATAAATGAGCATCAGGTAATCGTTTCATTGGAAAATGAAGAGGGCAGTCCTTATGCGATTGTAGAATTTTTGGAGGATACAAAATGAAATTAGGAGAAAAACAAAAGCTTTTAGTAATTAAAAAGGTGGATTTCGGTATCTACCTTGCAGAGAAGGAAGACGACGAAACAAGAGTTTTGCTTCCGGCAAAGCAAGTTCCGGAAGGAATTCGACTAGGAGAGGAACTAGAGGTGTTCTTATATAAAGATTCCAAAGACCGTCTGATTGCAACCACCAATGAACCAAAACTCATGCTGGGAGGACTTTGTGTACTTCCGGTATTAGAAGTGGGAAAAATCGGTGCATTTTTAGACTGGGGATTAGAAAAGGATTTGTTTCTTCCTTATAAAGAAATGACACGAAAGGTAGAAAAAGGCGATGAGGTTTTAGCTACCTTATATATTGATAAAAGCCGTCGCTTATGTGCGAGTATGAAGGATTTGTATGATTTGCTGCAAAAGGATTCCCCCTACAAGGAGGGGGATATTGTTGAAGGCAGAGTATATGAGTTCAGTGATAATTTTGGGACATTTATTGCTGTGGATGATAAATATTCTGCAATGATTCCTTCTTTTGAAGATTGTACACATTTAAGAATCGGTGATGTAATTGAAGCAAGGGTTACAAAGGTGAAGCCGGATGGTAAGCTCGATTTAACGCTTAGAGATAAGGCATATATCCAGATGGATGCAGATGCACAGAAGGTTATGGAAGTTATTGAAGAATATGCAGGTGTCCTTCCTTTTAATGATAAGGCATCACCGGAAGTTATAAAAAGAGAGATGCAGATGAGTAAAAATGCATTTAAACGGGCAGTTGGTCGTTTATATAAAGAAAGAAAAATTGAGATTACCGAAAGAAGTATTCGAAAAGTATAGAGATAGAACTATAGATTTAAGCAGCGCAAACGGTTGTTTTGCGCTGCTTTTATATTTTTATGTATAAATACACAAAAATAGTAAAAATCGACAAAAAATAAAATAGATAACTGTCAGTTTTGTCGATTGTGGGAACGAATAATAGCGTGTATAATACAATTAAACAAACGGTTGCGCACTTGAAAAATCAATGTTTTTGTATGGGAAGGAGAAAAGTCAATGAAAAGAAAATTTTGGCAAAAAGCAGTTGCCACAGCAATGGCGGCAACAATGATTGTTACCGGAATTACTGTGCCGGACACAACAGTAAAAGCTTCCACAATGAAGTATACAGACGATATGGAAGCTGAAGCAGATGGTTGGAATGCTGCATGGAGTATTGGTGATGCAAATACGACATTAGCACGAAAAGCAGCTACAGGTACCAATAATGCATCAAATGTATGGGGGTTCTGGTCAAAGGATGCTCAGACTCTTACATTGACTAAGGAAATTACAGATTTAGCAGCAGGTAATTATACAGCATCTATGGAAGCAGATGGAGCTTTAATGGATGCAAGTACAATATCTATTTCTGATGGAACAGATGCAGTATCCGCAGATTTGACATTTGGTGGTTGGGATGTATGGAATACGGCTGTTACAGAAGGTCTGGAGGTTACAGAAGGAGAAACGGTAACCCTTACGATTACTCTTGCTATGCAGGCAGGCGGCTGGGGAGATTTAGACAACATTCAGGTGGTGTCTGATGATTATGTAGAAGTAGTTCCTATTGATTTTTATGTGGATGATATGGAAAGTGATATTGACAGTGAATGGCAGATTGTCTGGTCAGGGAATACTGCAGGAGCAAGTACATTAAAAACAGATGCATATGCGGTAAATAATACGACACAATTTTTGAATTTCTGGTCAGAGTCAGAAGAACAAACGGTAACTCTTACCCGTACAATTGCAAATTTTGCAGAGGGAAGCTATCTTGCAACTGTAAGAGCAGAGGGTGAAAATGTATCTGACGGAACAATTACGATTTCAAATGGAACGAACAGTGTTTCAGGAGAAATGAGCTTTGGCGGCTGGGATGTATGGAATACAGCCATTACGGATAATGCTTTGGAAGTTTTAGAAGGAGATACCGTAACTCTTACCATTGCCATGACATTGGCAGCAGGCGGTTACGCAGATATTGATGATATTGAAATTGCCATGAAGGGCGAAAGAGAAGATATCTATGTGGAAAAAATCGAAGGTATGCGTGATGATTTTATCAAAGGTGTGGATATCTCTTCTTATATTAGTATCAAAGAAAGCGGTGCAAACTTCCGTAACTGGGATGGTGAAATCATAGATGATCAGGCATTTTTTAACCAGTTAGCAGATGCGGGTGTAAACTATGTGCGTGTTCGTGTATGGAATGATCCATATGCCTATATAGATGCAGAAGGCAATATATATGAAGCAGGCGAAGTAAAGGCGAATGCAGCAGGTGATGGCTATGTGCTTGAAGCTAATGGTACAACTGTAGTCGAGAAAAAAGGCTATGGTGGTGGAAATAATGATATTGACAAAGCTGTGCAGATTGGTAAATGGGCAACAGCAGCAGGAATTAAGTTATTAGTAGACTTCCATTATTCTGATTTCTGGGCAGATCCGGAAAAACAGCAGGCTCCAAAGGCATGGGCAGGCATGAATACAGAGGAAAAAGCAGAAGCTTTAGCAACATATACAACAGACTGCCTGACAAAATTATATGAAGCTGGTGTAGATGTAGGTATGGTTCAGGTGGGAAATGAAACCACAAAGAAAATTAGTGGTGAAACTACTTGGGATAATATGTGTAAGCTTTTTGCAGCAGGAGCAAAAGCGGTAAAAGATTTCAATGCGGCAAAGGGCACAGAAACATTAGTGGCTTTACATTTTACAAATCCGGAAAACAAAAGATATGGAGAATTTGCAGAGACATTAGAAAAAAACGGTGTAGATTATGATATATTTGGATCTTCCTATTATCCATACTGGCATGGTACATTGGAAAATCTGACAGAGCAGTTAAAATTAGTAGCTGACAACTATGGCAAGAAGGTTATGGTTGCTGAAAACTCTTGGGCATATACCTTAGAGGATGGAGATGGCTGGAGCAACACAGTCAGAGAAGGAAATAATGACGGAGAAGCCGGTTATGACTTTACTGTACAGGGACAGGCGGATGAAGTAAGAGATGTTATGGAAGCGGTTGTTAATGTAGGAGAAGCCGGAATTGGTATGATGTATTGGGAGCCTGCATGGATTCCGGTACAGACCTATGATTATAATGCAAGTGATGCAGCGGAAGTACTTGCATCCAATCAGGCAGCTTGGGAGGAGTATGGTTCAGGCTGGGCAGCAAGCTATGCGTCTGAATACGATCCGAATGATGCCGGTAAGTGGTATGGTGGTTCTGCGGTGGATAATCAGGCAATGTTTGATTTTGAAGGAACACCACTGTCATCCTTGAATGTATTTAAATATGTAAATGAAGGTCATTATATTGAAAAGCAGTTTGACTATGTAGAGGATTCAAAGGTAGAGATTTTGTATGGAAAAGAAGCTGACTTTACTACGGTTCTTCCTGCGACTGTAACTGCTAAATACAATACCAGAGAGACAGAAGAAATTCCGGTTGTATGGAATGCGGAGGATATTGCAGCAATCAATATCAATGAAGTGGGAGAATACACAGTTTCCGGTGTGGCAACCTACTATATTGATGAAGTAGAATATGCAGCAAATACTACTTGTACAGTAAAAGTAATCAGAGAAAATTATATCAAACAGGGTGGCTTTGAAGAAGGTCGTGATGCATGGGTAGTTGACGGAACAGGCTATCAGGCGGATGTAGATACTGCAGACCCACATAGTGGAAGCAAATCTGCAAAATTCTTTACCGATAAATCTGAAGTGTCATTTACTATGCAGCAAAATGTGACAGTAGAAAAAGCAGGCGTATATCAGGCGTCTATGTATATCCAAGGAGGAGACGGAGGAGATTCCCAGAAGGTAACCATCACTTTAGAGAATCTTAGTACAGGAGCTGTTCAGATGGATGACAGTGCAACCTTAGACGGCTGGTTAGTATGGAAAACACCAACTACCGGTGTAGTAAGAGCCGCAGAAGGTGATGTCCTTGCAGTAACGATTACTGTAAATGCGGCTATGAATGCGTGGGGAACTATCGATGATGTCTACTTATATCAGAATGATAAAGCACATAGCATTTATTATGAATTAAATGGTGGAACAAATCCAAAAGAAAATCCAACTGCTTATGAAGAAAGCATCGGAGCAGCTCTTTTAGCACCGACTCGTACGGATTATATATTTAAAGGCTGGTACACGGATGAAAATTGTACGACTGAAATTACAGCAATCCCTGCGGATGCAGCAACAGATTATTATCTCTATGCAAAATGGGAAGAAAAAGCACCTGTAAATCTGCCGGAAATTGTTCAAACTTATAAGATTACATATGTATTAAATGGTGGAACAAATTCTACTAATAATCCGGTTACTTATCAAGATGCGGATATTACATTAAATAATCCTATGCGTAAAGGTTATACTTTTGCGGGTTGGTATACAGATGCAGCTTATCAGAATAAAGTGACCTCTGTTTTAGCAGCAGCAAAGACAGATGTTACCCTCTATGCAAAGTGGCAGAAGGTAACTGTAAAAAAAGCAACTTTAAAATCTGTTAAAAACAGTGGAAAGAAAAAAGTAAAAGTATCTTTCAGAAAAGTATCCGGCGTGGCAGGCTACAGAATTGCGTATTCTACAGATAAAAAAATGAAGAAAGGGGTTAAGACGAAATTAACCAAGAAAACAACCTTTACCCTTTCTAAGCTTAAAAAAGGCAAAACCTATTATGTAAAGGTATGCGCATATAAATTGGATTCTAAGGGCGAAAAAGTATTTGGTAAATACAGCAGCGCAAAGAAGGTAAAAATTAAACGCTAAAAGTTGAAAAATATGTCAAAAGATGGTGTACTTTTGATGTACTTGAAATGATATTATACATTCGAAGGTAAGTTTTAATACCTCTCTTCCAAATTTTATATACACCCCAATTTATTTTAACCCAGATTTTGAAAAAGTTCTGATTACTGTAACCCCATACAGTAATCAGGACTTTTTCATTTGAAAGTAAATCATGAGCATAAATAAATTAAAAAATGAGAAAAAAGTACTATATAAGGTGCACTTTTGATGCACTTGAAGTGATATTATGTATTCGAAGGTAAGTTTTATATACCTCTCTTCCAAATTTTATATACACCCCAATTTATTTTAACCCAGATTTAGGAAAAACCCTGATTACTGCACCCCATACAGTAGTCAGGGTTTTTCTGGTAAATAAAAGCGAAAGGGAGTATACTGAATCTGACAGGAGGCTAAAATTATGTCGGTAAAGAAAAAACAGGAAATTGAATTCAGATATTATGAGATTCCACAAGGCGAACAGGTTCTCGCGCTGCTTGGAAAAGATTGGAACAGACCATACGGTCAAGATGCGGATAAGCAGCATTTTCATAATCTTTTAGAAATTGGTTATTGCATAGAAGGGGATGGAGAAATGGTGTTTGATGAAAAAATTGTGCCTTATCAGCCTGGAATGCTGACCATAATCCCTAAAAATTTTCCCCATACCACAAATAGTCGGTTAAATACGAATAGCTACTGGGAGTATATTTTTTTGAATCCTGAGGATATATTAAAGGATTTGTATCCTGACAATCGTCTTTTTGCGCAGAAAATAACGGAGCTGGTGAATAAAAAGGAACAATATTATATGGAAGGTGAGAATGAAGAACTGGTTGTATTGGTTCGAATGATTATGGAAGAATGCAGGAATCGAAAAAGCTATTCCGTTGAATGTATACGAGGGCTGTTGCTTTCTGCATTGATGAATATTGCGAGACACGATACAGAATCCGGCAACAGGTTAGAGCGTTTGCAGTTAAAAGGCGGTGTACATCAGATTTCAGCAGCATTGGAATATATTGAAAAAAAATACATGGAAGAAATGAAAATGGAAGATTTGGCTGAAATCTGCAGTTTAAGTGAAACACATTTTCGCAGATTGTTTACAGAATATATGAATATGACACCTGTGGAATATTTAAATCTTATTCGGGTGCAGCAGGCATGTGAATTGATGATGAAGTCAAGATATACGATGGAGGAAGTGGCACATCATGTAGGATATACAACAATTTCGACCTTCAACCGTAACTTCAGAAAAATTATCGGCACATCGCCATATCAATACAAAAAAAGTAGTGGAAATTATCAGAGTAAGCTGCTAAATGCACGAGTATTAACTAGAAAAGGTTGGTAAATTGCACAAAAGAGCAAGGTCATTTTTATAAAAAAGAGCAGATTCGACTATAAAGATGGTTGAAAATGCTCTTTTTTTGATTGAATATGAAAACATATGAAGTTGGAAAGTTGGTATAATGCTTACATAAACAACAAGGGAATCATTGTGTGCAGTGTCACACATACAATCGGCCGAAATATAACCCTGTTTATACTTTAACAAAATTGTTGGGAGGAAAACAATAATGAAAAGAAAAGTAATGTCACTTTTATTAGTTGGTGCTATGACAGCTACAATGTTCGCTGGATGTGGCGCTAAAGAAGAAGCAGCAGAAGCTCCAGCAGCTGATGCAGAAGCAGAAGCTCCAGCAGCTGATGCAGAAGAAGCTCCAGCAGCTGATGCAGAAGCAGAAGCTCCTGCAGATGATGCTGCAGCAGCAGGAAAATTAACAGTATGGTGCTGGGACCCGGCATTCAATATCTTCTCTATGGAAGAAGCAGCTAAAGTTTATCAGAAAGAAAACCCAGATGTTGAAGTAGAAGTTATCGAAACACCTTGGGAAGATGTTCAGACAAAACTTACAACAGCAGCTACATCTGGTGATTTAAGCACATTACCAGATATCTTATTAATGCAGGATAACGCTTTCCAGAAAAATGTTATCTCTTACCCAGATGCATTTACAGATTTAACAAACAGTGGAATTGACTTCACACAGTTCGCAGCTGGTAAAACAGGTTACTCTGTAGTAAACGGCGCTAACTACGGTGTTCCATTTGATAACGGTGCTGTTATCGGATGCTACCGTACAGATGTTTTGGCAGAAGCTGGATTAACAGTTGATGACTTTACAGATATCACATGGGATCAGTACATCGAAAATGGTAAGAAAGTATTAGATGCTACAGGCAAACCATTACTTTCTATGCAGGCTGGTGAATGTGACCTTATCATGATGATGTTACAGTCTGCTGGTTCTTCTCTTTTCAACGAAGATGGAACAGCAAATATCGTAAACAACGAAGTATTAGCAAAAGTTATGGAAACATACAAAGCATTAAAAGAATCTGGCGTATTAATCGAAGTAAACAGCTGGGATGAATATGTTGGTTCTTTCGTAAGCGGTGATGTAGCTGGTACAATCAACGGATGTTGGATTGCAGCTTCTATTCAGACAGCAGAAGATCAGGCTGGTAACTGGGCTATCACAAATATGCCAAGCTTAGTTGGTGTTGACAATGCAACAAACTACTCTAACAACGGTGGTTCT
>JAGALK010000029.1 GCA_017625255.1 Lachnospiraceae bacterium | reverse complement strand
GTGTACCCATTTTCCTTCTTCTGGGATTGGAGCTGGGTC
Source organism: Lachnospiraceae bacterium (assembly GCA_017625255.1). Lineage (GTDB taxonomy): Bacteria > Bacillota > Clostridia > Lachnospirales > Lachnospiraceae > Roseburia_B. The sequence continues at coordinate 19,536 of JAGALK010000029.1, read as the reverse complement.
ATGTTTTGCGCCTTTTGCTACTGGGCACATGTTTTCAACTTCCTTAGTGTAAATCATTGTAAGACTCCTTTCGACTAAATCATTGTATATAACCGCTGCTGACACGGTTGCTATATGAGATGTAGATATAGAACAATCTACACACTACTCTCATTTTCGCACATTTTTTTTTATTCGTAAAGTACTTTTGTCGAATTTGTTTATTTTTTCACAAAGTTAGTACAATAAATGAAAAATTTGTAATTTTTGTACTAATCTTTTAGTTTTTTGCCCTGACCATCTACATTAATATTGCCAACAAGAATCATGATACCCTCAATCAATCCCCATATTCCTGCAGCAGCAACTAAAAATACCCCGATACCAAGACAGGTCAAAACATATCCTACAATGGATAATACCAACTGAATCACTGCTTTGTTGGTATAACCTAAATAAAAGTTATGTACTCCTAAATGACCCAGGAAAATTCCAAGTAAACCAGCCACGATTTTTGATTTTGCATTCGCATCCGCAGCTTCTTCTAATGCCACACCACAATTCATACAAATAGCTGCATTCTGTGGAACTGCTCTTCCGCAATTTTGACAAAAATTATTTCCTTTTCCCTTTGGTGCACCACATTTCACACAGACAACTGCCTGATCTGTTCCATATGTTTCACCACAATGTTTGCAATAATACATAAATCTCTCTCCTAATTATCATATTTATTTGTTCTACTATAGCAGATTTATACTTTTTCTACTACCTCATTTTTATTTTTATAGATAGAATTCGCCGGAACAACACCTCTTACCATGGATAATGGATAAATATTACTGTGTGGTCCAATAACAGTTCCCGGATTTAAGACAGAATTACAACCAACCTCTACGAAGTCTCCTAACATTGCACCAAATTTCTTTAAGCCTGTTTCGATTTTTTCTTCTGCGCTCTTTACAGTAACTAATGTTTTATCGGATTTTACATTGGATGTAATAGAACCTGCACCCATATGAGATTTATAACCAAGGACAGAATCTCCTACATAGTTATAATGCGGTACCTGTACAGAATTAAAAATAATCACATTTTTTAATTCTGTGGAATTTCCTACAACAGAACCCTTTCCTACAATTGCGCTTCCACGAACAAATGCACAATGGCGAATTTCAGCTTCTTCATCAATAATTAATGGTCCATTCAGGCAGGCGGTTGGTGCAACCTTTGCATTTTTTGCTACCCAGATATCTTCGCCTCGCTGTTCATAAATCTCTTTATCTAAGGTCGGTCCGATTTTTTTAATAAAATCACTGATGTCTTTTAATGCTTCCCATGGATATTCCACTGTTTTTAACAAATCCGCCGCCATAGTTTCGTTTAAATCGTACATATTTTTTACTTTACATTGTTCCATTATTTTATTCCCCTTTATTTCTTTTTATAATATTGTGCTGCTTTATCAAATTCTCCTCGAAGAATATATTGATTATTTAAGTTTAACACACCACTGGTTCTGCTTTCAACAAAACGCGTAAGTTTTTCCATGTATTCTTCAGATGTAATACTTCCCTCTGCCACATAGGTAAGTCCTTTTTCCCAGCTTGCAGTAAGCTCAGGATTTAAAAGAGATTTTATAGAGGCATTTACCACATCATATATCATTTCGCCCATTAAGGTTGGTGTAATAATCTGTGTCTTTTTATTTAACGCAAGATGTTTATTATTCACCAGCTTTTTTAAGATTTCAGCACGAGTCGCACTGGTGCCGATGCCACTTCCCTTGATTTGGGCACGAAGCTCTTCGTCTTCTATTAATTGTCCGGCATTTTCCATGGCAAGAATCATCGAACCGGAGTTGTAGCGTTTTGGCGGTGAGGTTTCACCTTCTTTGATTTCATAACCTTCTTTATCAACGATATCCTTTTTCTTTAAAGAAGAAATATGTGCCAAAAGATCCTCGTCACAAATTTCTTCTCTGTTATTTTCTGCTGTATTTTTCTCTGCTTCCTCTGTTTTTTCTGCATTTTTCTTTTTCTGAAAAGAATAATTCATAACTTTTAAGTAGCCTGCATCGGAAAGCACTTTAAAATTGGCAAAAAACTGTTCATTTTCTGCACCTGTTACCAATCCGACCTTCTGGTAAATTGCCGGTGGATAAAAAATGGCTAAAAATCGCCTGACAATGGCTTCATACACATTTACAGCCCTTTGATTTAAGGATTTTAAAGCACCAAAGCCCTGTCCTGTAGGAATAATCGCATAATGATCTGTAATTTGTTTATCATTGACATAGCGGGTTTTAGCAATATTTTTATATGTACCGCTTTGCAGAATTTCTTCTACAAAGCTTACCATACCCGGAATATTTTTCAGCCCATTGATATTTTTGTAAATCTCTTTGGCTACCGCGGTTGAAAGTACTCTGGCATCGGTTCTTGGGTAGGTTACTAGTTTTTTCTCGTACAATTCCTGTACGATGGCTAAGGTTTCATCCGGACTGACTTTAAAAAATTTTGAGCAGTCATTCTGTAGTTCGGCAAGATTATATAAAAGCGGTGGATTTTTGGTTTCTTTTTTCTTTTCTACTTTTTGCACCTGCATCTCTACATTTTCTATAGATGCAATCAGCTCTTTTGCTGTTTCTTCCTTTAAAAAGCCATTTTCTTTATAAAGCTTTGGTGATTGAAAATATTTAGATGCCGGGTTCACCTTCCACTCTGCATCTACGCTTCTGCCTTGCAGATTCAGCTTTGCAATTACGCGATAAAATGGAGTTTTGACAAAATCACGAATTTCCCGTTCTCGTCTTACTACCATTCCCAATACACAGGTCATTACCCTTCCGACAGATATGACAGCATATTTTTCATTGAGATAATTAGCAACAGAATTGCCGTATTTTAAGGTAAGAAGTCTGGAAAAGTTAATACCCATAAGGTAATCTTCTTTGGCGCGAAGATATGCACTGGCAGCAATATTGTCATATTCAGATAAATCCTTTGCTTCACGGATACCTCGCAATATCTCTTCTTCCGTCTGAGAATCTATCCAGACTCGTTTTCTAATTTTACCTTTTACATTTGCCATCTGTTCTACAAGGCGGTATATATATTCTCCTTCTCGTCCGGAGTCGGTACAGACATAAATGGTATCTATATCTTCTCTATTTAACAAGGATTCTACTATTTTGTATTGATTAGCGGCACTGCCGATGACTTCATATTTGAACTCTTCCGGGATAAATGGAAGGGTAGACAAACTCCATTTTTTATATTTTATATCGTATGCTTCCGGATAGCTCATAGTAACTAAATGTCCTACACACCAAGTTACAACGGCCTTTTCACCTTCTTTGTATCCGTTATAGCTTCGCATATCCATTTTTAATGCTTTTGCAAATTCCTGGGCTACGCTTGGCTTTTCCGCTATAAATAGGGCTTTTGACATGTTGTATCCTCTTTCTGTATGTCCCTCTTCTAAGGTACTTGTATAATTCCTTTTATTCTTTTCTTACAAACTGTAATCCCAGCATTGTAAACACCAATAATATAGCTGTAATCATCAGCATAATTATCCTACTATCATCCATAAATGCAAATACGGAGGTTTCTGCCCGAAGTACAGAAGTAAAATTTGCTGCCATATGGGCAAATGCCGCCGCATAAAAATTACCTGTTTTTTCTGTTATGAATGCTAATAGTATTCCAAATACTGCTGCATAAACAAACTGCACCAGATTCATATGCACTAATCCAAAAATGATTGCAGATAAAAGAACTGCTGCTTTTATTCCCAACCATTTTTTGATTCTAGCATAGATAATTCCTCTATACAGCAGCTCCTCTACAATGGGAATTACTATACAAAGAGCCATAAATTCAAGTAATAATCTGCCGGTATAAAAGGTTTCTGTTACCTGAGCATAGCTTTGAGAGTAATTTTGAATTCCGGTTAAGCCTAAAATATTATTCCACGCAACTGCAAAACAGCCTCCTATAATCACAGAAACAGCAAGATATTTTCCTTTAATTTCTCTTTTACCCAAGTCTGACTGTCTATAAACAGTCCACAAAAAAGCACCTGCTGTCAGGGATGATATTAACTGTCTGAAAAGTGCAGATTCTTCGGTAATCGGCAATACCAGCATCAAAAAATCCAACGCAATCAGTGTCAGTGTCGTTATGATAAAATATACAAATATCGGACTAATCACATCCCAGAATTTTGCAAAACTATTCTGTTTCAAAATATGCCTCCACTTCACTAGCTGTATCACACAAGGCAACTACTCCAACCGCTTCTAATTCTTCTCGGCTGCCAAATCCATAGGTCACTCCAAGACAGGATATCCCTGCCTCTTTTGCTCCTAATGCATCAAATTTTGTATCTCCTATAAGTATTGCTTCTGTGCGTTCTATACCTGTAGCTTCAAATAAATGTTCTAAAACCTCTTCTTTCGTACCAATTTTTCCATCCAATGTAGCACCAAAAATCCCGTCAAAATATGACTCTAAATGGAAATGCTCAATAATGCGTTCACAGGCTCTTTCCGGTTTAGAAGAGGCAAGAAATAAACGATATCCTTTTTGATGAAGATTTTCTATTAATTCCCGAACGCCCTCGTATAATTCACATTCAAAAATACCTGTCACATCAAATCGCTCTCTGTATTTTTTTACGGAAATCAATGCTTTTTCCTCATCAAAATGATAATAGTTCATAAAAGAATTTTTTAGTGGCGGTCCAATAAATCGAAGCAAATCTTGTATTGGCGGTTGAGGCATACCCCAGTAATCGAATACATAACGAACACAATTCGTGATTCCTTCTTGTGAATTAATGATTGTCCCGTCTAAATCGAATAATATTGACTTCATATTTCCTCCAAATTATCTATTTTTAAATCCCTCACAATCTGTCTCACTCTACCTAAATAGTAAAGCGAACCAAAAGCAATAATTATGGTATCTTCTTTTGCATCTAAGCACTCCTGACAAGCAATATACACCGCTTTTTCAATCGTTTCTGCAGCAATTCCTAGTGTTTTTTGTCTATTTATCTCTTCTGCTAACTCTTTTGCTGACAAAGCTCTAGGATTATCCGGTTTTATCGTATAAACCTTGTCAAATAGCGGCAATAGAATTTCCAGCATTTCGCGATAGGGTTTATCTGCCATAACACCCATAATACCAATTTTTCTGGTATTCGGATAATTCTTCAAAAGACTTTCTCTTAATTTATACGCTGCATCTGTATTATGAGCACCATCTATAACAAAAAACGGAGATTTACAAATACACTCAAATCGACCTTTCCATTTTGCCTTATATAATCCATTTTTTATCTGTTCATCACTTATGGCATACCCTTTATCACGCAATGCCAATAATACCTCTATTGCCAATGAAGAATTCTCTGCCTGATAGCCGCCACACATACAAAGCTGAATTTTTCCAAGTGACGGATGCGTGTAGCAAAGCTTTTCTTCTTCTATTTTGTAGCTGTTAATTTCTGCTGCCTGATGATAACTCGCCTGCTTCTTTTCTGCCATTCTGCGAAATACCACTTCCACTGCTTTTGATTGTTTTGCAGATATTACTGTGGATTTTTCTTTAATGATACCTGCTTTAACCTCTGCAATTTCCTCTAAAGTATTGCCTAAAAACTCCATATGATCCATACTTACAGAGGTAAGTACAGCACAAAGCGGGGCTTCAATCAGATTTGTAGCATCCGTACTTCCGCCCATACCGGTTTCTAAGAGAACAATATCACACTGCTTCTGATAAAACCATAGAAATCCCAATGCTGTCTCTACCTCAAATACCGTAGGATGCGGCAAGCCTTTTTCCACTAAACGCTTACAGGCTTTTTCTACCTTAGACATACATTTCGCATATTCTGCTTTTTCAATCATCTCTCCGTTTATCTGATAAACTTCCCTTAAATCAAATACCGCAGGAGAATTAAACTGTCCTACTTTATATCCGGCTTCCTGTAATACTGCAGATAAAAAACAGCAAACAGACCCCTTTCCATTAGTACCTGCAATATGTACAATCTGTAAATCCTTCCAGATATCCTTCAACTCATACATAAGATTTCGTATGGTATCTAGTCCTAAAATACTTCCATACTGTTTCGTTTCCTCATGAAACGCCAATGCTTCTTCGTAGTTCATCATTTCTTTACACCCTTTGTATCACGATTGCCGACTCTTAGACGATTTAATTCTAACTCTTTATCATGGAATGATACAACTACATTTTCTCCCGGCATCATCAGATAGGCTTCTTCTAACTCATCACCTAATGCCAGTCGGATTCCCCGAACACCTACTGCGCCCTTTTTCTTTTCCGGAATCGAACCTGCTTCTATACGCAAAAACATTCCTTTTTTAGACTGCATAACCAAATGCATTTCCTCTTCATATAAACCAATGCGGATGATTTCGTCACCTTCTGTAAGCTTTGTTGCTACAGTAGTTCGCTTTGAAACATCAAATTCTGCTCCATCCACCAGTTTTAACATACCGGTCTTTGTTGCAAAAAGCATCTTATGTAAACGCATCTGTTCTAGGGAGGCTACAAAGACTAAATCTTCTTCACTACTGTTGTAATTGCTCAGATTATCTATCGGCTGTCCTTTATCACGGAATTTACCATATGGCAAATCTGACACTTTCAACAAATGCATCTGTCCCTGCTTGGTGAAAAGTCCAATCTTATCAGTATTTTTGCACAAAATCACATAACGGTTTTCGGTATCTGCTGCTTCTTTATTTCTCTCATAAGCAGATACATCAATTATTCTTGCATATCCAAAGCGATCCATCAAGAATATGACATCCATTTCTTCGATTTTTGGCTCTTCTAATACAATTTCTTTGCCATTTTCGATGGTGGTTTTTCGTGGTGTTGAGTATTCTTTTTTAAATTTATCCAATTCTTTTATAATGACTTTTGCCATTACTGCCCGATTGCCAAGAATCTCTTCGTATTCTGCAATGTTTTTTAATGTGGTATCATGTTCTTTTAATAAGGCTTCAATTTCCAAGCCAATCAATTTATACAAACGCATTTCCAAAATGGCAGTCGCCTGTTTTTCTGTAAATCTAAGCTGCTTCGCCTGCTTTTTAGAGGCTTCACTCTTAAAACGGATATTTCCGGTTTCACCCTCTACTAAACATGCCTTAGCTTCTTTTATATTTTTACTTCCCCGAAGAATTTCAATGATGAGATCAATCACATCACAGGCTTTTATTAAGCCTTCCTGAATTTCCTTCTTTTCTAATTCTTTTCTCAATAATGTAGAATATTTGCGGGTAGCAAGCTCGTACTGAAAATTTACATGATGACGGATAATAGGAACAATACCCATTGTTTCCGGCTTACCTTCTGCTACCGCAAGCATATTGACACCAAAGGTATCCTCTAATCTGGTCTTTTTGTATAATAAATTACAAAGCTTTTCTGCATCCGCACCTTTTTTTAATTCAATAACAATACGGATTCCATCCTTTGAAGACTGATTGGAAATATCTACAATATCAGAGGTTTTTTTGGTCTCCACAAGACTATATACATCATTCAAAAACTTGCCAATACCTGCACCTATCATGGTATACGGAATTTCTGTAATGACAATTTTGTCCCTGCCGCCTTTTCCTTTTTCGATTTCTACTCTTCCACGAATCTTGATTTTACCTACTCCAGTGGAATAAATGGAAAGTAAATCATCTTTGTTTACCACAATTCCTCCGGTCGGAAAATCAGGACCGCTGATATACTGCAGCATCTGTTCTGTATTGATATCCGGATTTTTCATATAGGCTTTGACACCTTCAATAACCTCACCAAAATTATGCGGCGGAATACTGGTTGCCATACCTACGGCAATACCCTCTGCACCGTTAATCAACAGATTTGGCACTTTTACCGGAAGTACCAAAGGTTCTTTTTCGGTTTCATCAAAGTTTGGGCCAAAATCTACGACATCCTTATCTAAGTCTGCCAGATAAGCCTCCTGTGTAATCTTCTGCAAGCGCGCCTCTGTATATCGCATGGCAGCCGCCCCATCTCCCTCGATAGAGCCAAAGTTTCCATGACCATCCACCAATGGCATACCTTTTTTGAATTCCTGTGCCATAACTACCAATGCTTCATAAATAGAGCTGTCACCATGCGGATGATATTTACCCATGGTATCTCCCACAATACGGGCACACTTTCTATATGGTTTATCATAACGAATTCCCAATTCATACATATCATAGAGTGTTCTTCTTTGTACCGGCTTTAAACCATCTCTGACATCCGGCAATGCACGGGCAATAATAACACTCATGGCATAATCTATATAGGACTTCTGCATAAGCTCTGAATATTCTGTACGAATAATCTGTTCTGTTTCCTTCATTCTATGTCTATCCCTTTCTATTGCTTACAAATAGAAGCTTTTCTCATTTATATATCTAATTCTGCATCTTGGGCATGCTCATAAATAAATGCTCTTCTTGGCGGTACATCATTGCCCATCAGCATTTCGGTTACATCGGAAGCCATTCTGGCATCCTCAATTTCTATTCTTTTTAAAATTCTTCTGGCAGGATCAAGCGTAGTCTCCCAAAGCTGACTGGCATCCATCTCACCTAAACCTTTGTATCTTTGTAAGGTAAAATTCCCTTTATGGGTCTTTCGGTATTTTTCTAATGCAGCATCATCATAGAGATATTCTTCTTCCCCTTTAGATGGAATTGCCTTATACAATGGCGGCATAGCAACATATACATGTCCTTCAAAAATCAATTCCGGCATAAAACGATAAAACAATGTCAACAGCAATGTAGAAATATGCGCTCCATCCACATCCGCATCTGCCATAATAATAATCTTGTCATAACGCAGCCTGCTAATATCAAAATCATTACCAAAGCCCTCGGAAAATCCGCAGCCGAAAGCATTTATCATAGTCTTTATCTCGGCATTGGCAAGAACCTTGTCAATACTTGCTTTTTCTACATTTAAAATCTTACCACGAATCGGTAAAATTGCTTGAAAATTACGATCTCTCGCAGTTTTAGCTGAGCCACCTGCTGAATCTCCCTCGACGATAAAAATCTCACAAATAGAAGGATCTCTGCTTTCACAATTCGCCAATTTCCCATTAGAATCAAAGGAAAATTTCTGCTTTGTCAAAAGATTCGTTTTTGCCTTTTCTTCTGTTTTGCGGATTTTTGCGGCTTTTTCTGCACAACTGATAACAGCTTTTAAGGTTTCTAAATTTTTATCAAAAAACAGCTGAATTTCATCACCTGTGACTTTTCCTGTAGCTCTTGCTGCATCCTGATTATCAAGCTTTGTCTTTGTCTGTCCTTCAAATCTTGGTGCCGGATGCTTCACTGAAATCACTGCTGTCATACCGTTTCTGATATCTGTTCCAGTAAAATTCGCATCCTTTTCCTTTAAAATACCAAGCTCTCTTGCGTACTGATTAATCACAGATGTAAAGGTTGTCTTAAATCCTGTCAGATGCGCTCCACCTTCTGCGTTGTAAATATTATTACAAAATCCTAGTACATTTTCATGAAATTCATTCGTATACTGAAAAGCTGCTTCTACCGTAATGCCTTCACTTTCTCCTTTAAAATATACCACATCATGAATCGTCTCTGATTTTTTATTGATATCCTTTACAAATCCACGAATTCCCTCTTCCTCATGATACTCTATGTGCTCAGTTTCAGCTCCACGCTTATCTTCATAAATAATCGTCAATTCAGGATTTAAATATGCTGTTTCATGCAGACGGCTTTTTACATCCTCTTCTTTAAATCTAGTCTTTTCAAAAATCTCCGGATCTGGTAAAAAATTGATTTTTGTACCTGTTTTTTTCGTCTTTGAAAGTGTCGGCAAAAGACCTTCCTCTAATTCTATAACAGGTACACCTCTTTCGTATCTGTCATGATGCACAAAACCACCACTGCTGATTTGTACATCCATACAGGTCGAAAGAGCATTTACAACTGAAGAACCTACACCATGCAGTCCACCACTGGTTTTATAGGCAGAATTATCAAACTTGCCGCCGGCATGTAATGTGGTAAAGACAAGTCTTGCTGCTGAAATGCCCTTTTCATGCATACCTACAGGAATACCTCGACCATTATCCTCTACTGTACAGGAACCATCTGCCTCTAATGTGACACGAATTGTATCACAAAAACCTGCTAAATGTTCGTCTACCGAGTTATCTACAATTTCATAAATCAAATGATTCAAGCCTTTTCTGGAAACGCTTCCAATATACATTCCCGGACGCTTCCGAACGGCTTCTAATCCTTCTAAAACCGTTATACTGCTTGCATCATATGCCTTATTTTTTGCCATTTTATTCTTCCTTTCCAATAAATCCCTAAAATCTTATAACATCATACCACAAGAACATATATTCTGTCTATTCCCAATCCTTCTCTGCATCCAGATAATATTGCAACAGCTTTGGCGTTGAAAGTGAATTTACAGCAAGATTTTCCTGTTTTGACCGTTCATCCTCTCCAAACATAAACATGCCCTGCACATTATCCTGACACAAAAATTTTCCTTCTGTTTCTAACCTTAAGCCTTCTATATCAATTTCTTTTCGCGATGCAAGCTGGAATCCCCAATCACCAAAGGATGGTACCTGAACATGATACGGATATACATTAGGAATCTCTTTTTTTATAGTTTTATGAATACACCAATATGCATCCGGTGCATAATAAGGGCTGGTAGACTGTACCACCATTACACCATCTTTTGAAAGACTATTTGCACATAATCTGTAAAACAAATCTGTATACAACTTATTTAAAGTTTCACTGTTAGGATCTGGCAAATCAACAATAATCACATCATATATATTCCCTGTTTGGGTATTTTCCTCTAAAAAACGGTAAGCATCCTCATTTTGGATGCTTAATTTAGGACTTTCTAATGCATTTTCATTTAATGCTGCAATATCCCGGTTCGTTTTGCAGATTTCAATCATTTGCGGATCTAAATCCACTAAAGTAATGTCTTTTACTTCAGGATATTTTAAAATCTCTCGAACAGCAAGACCATCACCACCACCAAGTACAAGCACTGACTCCTTTTTTTCCGCTGCAGACATAGGCAGATGCACCAATGCTTCATGATATCTGTATTCGTCTTTTGAAGAAAACTGAATATTTCCATTTATATACAATCGAATATCATCCTTATGCTTTGTCATTACTACCTTTTGATAGGCAGTCTGTTTAGATAAAACCACCTTATCTCTATACAAGCCCTGTTCTACGCTATATGCAAGATTTTCTGAAAACAGCATTCCTATCAGCATAATTCCAAGTGACAGAATACAAATCCCCCTCCATCTAGAAAAATGTCCGATATACCTTCGATACGAAAACAAAATAAAGATCGATATCGCAAGATTTAAGCTTCCTACTAAAAATGCCGTTGAAAAATACCCTAACTGAGGTAACAAAATGAGAGGAAAGGCAATAGAACCTGCCAATCCTCCAATATAATCAAAACTAAATATACTCGATAAAGTAATTCTTAAATTTCCTGCATTTTCTTCAATAATTCGTGTCAATAGCGGAATTTCCAGACCGACAAGCACGCCAATACCAATAATTTCTAAATACATGACAAGCTGATACGCTGTCAGATAAATATTTGACACAAACAATATAAATGCACAGCTTCCGCCTAGAATCCCAACCGCAATTTCTACGAATACAAACCATTCAAAGAGGTCTTTTTTTATGTATTTTGACAAATACGAACCAATTCCCATTGCACACATATACAAACCAATGGTAATAGAAAACTGGGTAACACTGTCTCCTAAAAGATAAGAGCTTACCGCACTAATCAATAATTCATACACCATCGAACAGCCGGATATCACAAAAGTCGTAAACATCAGCCGACGATAAGAAAAAAACTCTTTTTCCATTACATAATAACTCCACTGATAATTGTGCACAAACCGATAAACATTCCTGCTACCATAATACCGGCTGCCGCATTGCCTTCACCAATTTCCTGATTCAGATTGTACTTTTTGTTAATTAAATTCAATAAAAGATAGCCAAGTACGCAAAATACCAAGCCCACCAGATAATATCCTACCGTAGATACTACCCCCAAAAACAGTGTTTCTTCTATAGCTTCTATGGAAATGGTCATAATAGCTGATTTAATTACAATACCAATTCCAATGGAAATTCCCGCCATTACACAACCTACTGCTACATTTTTCTTTTTAATTTCTGTAGGAAAATGACATGGAATCACCAAATCCACCACAAAAGTTCCTAATAACATTAAAACGATTCCTAATACACAATATACTGCAATTGAAATGAACTCTGACATAAATTTATCCTCCTTTTACTTACCAGAACTGATTCCGCCACCGGAAGAACTTCTGGTATTTACACTACTTTGTCTTACACTATTTGAATATGTCCGGTAAATATCTGCTGTATCTGTATCTACTGTATCTACTGTATCTCCGTCATATCCTTCATAACCACTGCTTTCATTTCCATATCGGCCATAGTCACTTGCATATCCTCTGGCGTAATAAAAACGCCGATAGTAGGAATGGGTGTGTCTGGTAGAACGATATGGCGTATTCGTGCTCTGATATACATAAGCCCGGTCACTAATCTGTACCATAGTAATATTTTCCGTATCTGTATACACCAGACAATACTCGTTTTTTGTAAGAATGGCAACCGAATTATCCTCGTCGCTTTCCTGCACATCCTCTGTATTTCCATCTATAGCCTGAATAATGGTCATTGCTGCTGTTTCTACAGATAAATCCGTAGAATATACATCTGCTTTTTTTCTGCTGTTAATATCCGAAGTAATAGATGTTTCATAGGTAAAATTCGGACTATCTTTTAAAAACGCTCGAATTGTCCCTTTATCCTTGATGGCAAATATCACACCTATAACAACCGCAAGCACTGCTACTATACAAATTGCATTGGCAAGCACATTCTTAGCAGCCTTCATTTGACTCCCATTGGCATATGCATCGGCTTCCGGCTCACCTTCTATAGGAATAATCTCATCCCAATCCAGATAATACCCTGTGGCATATTCCGTTTCATCCTCCCACTGCTCAATAGCCAGAATCTTTTCTTCTGTCCTATCTTCATACTCTATGTAATGAACCTTATCTCCCTGCTCTACATCTACATTTCCAAAACATTCCCCTGATACTTTGGCATTTCCGGCATCTGCCTGATAATACCCATTTTTTGACATCTCCTCCGGTGTAAATATACTGCTATATGCGCATGCCGTATATAGAGCATATTCTTGATATATGTTATCAATACTCAACCATTTTTCCCGATTCCCCTGTACGCTTTTTAGGCGATACTCCATCCAGCGCGAACCATCAGAATGATTATAAAACCCCATTCCACCAATGACACAATACTCTGTGCCATCTACGATAACATGCTGATTTTGATAAAAATGAATTTCTTTTCCCATTTATCTATTCTCCAATTTTTCTTTCTAACATTCGTGTTACAGATTTTTTCGCCTGTAACAGTTCTTCTAACTGCCGGCAGACTTCTGTTGTAATTTCCTCCTGACAGGAAAAAACATCTATTGCAGCATAACCAAATTCCGGCCATGTATGAATCGACATATGAGAGGTTGTAATAACTGCTACCCCACTAATCCCCACTGGCTCAAACTTATGATAGCATTCTTCTACAATACCAGCACCTATATTCTTACAAATTGTATGTATTACATGTTTTATATATACAATATCATCAATACATTTTGCAGGACAGCCATACAAGTCCAATACTAACTGCTTTGCCGTATGAGGTATCCTTTTTTGCTCTTCCATATACACGCCCCTTTCTACTTGCTGTTGTTATCTTAGCATATGCATATTCTGAAATCAACAGAACGATAGCACCATACAACAGCAAAAATTCCCCTCTGCTGTATTAGCAAAGGGGCAAATTTTTATTTTTTAACTAACTTTTCTAATTTCTCATATTTTTCGTCTGCATCTTTTTTTGCCTGCTCAAATAACTCTCTTGCCCGAACAGGATTTATTCTTGTCAATGCATTAAAGCGAACCTCTCCATTTAAAAAGTCATAAAAATCACCTGTTGGTTTTTTACTATCTAAATGGAATGTGGCTTCTTTATTTTCTTCTGTTGCCGGCTGATAACGGAACAAATGATAATACCCTGAGCTAACTGCAAGCTTTTCCTCCTCCTGAGCCATCTGCATACCTGACTTGATACCCTGATTGATACATGGAGAATATGCTAAAATCAATGATGGTCCCGGATATGCCTCTGCCTCCATAATTGCCTTAATGCACTGGTTATAATCTGCACCCATGGAAACCTGTGCAACATATACATATCCATAACTCATCGCAATTGCAGCTAAATCTTTTTTACGAACTGCTTTTCCTCCTGCTGCAAACTGTGCTATTGCTCCCATTGGAGTAGCTTTTGATGCTTGTCCTCCGGTGTTAGAATATACCTCTGTATCAAAAACTAAAATATTGATATTTTTGCCGCTGGCAAGCACATGGTCTAAGCCACCAAATCCAATATCATAAGCCCATCCGTCACCGCCAAAAATCCAATTCGATTTCTTAGAAAGGAAATTTTTCTTTTCCAAGATTTTTTCTGCCATATCACAATTACATTCTAAAAGTACTTTTGCCAAAGCCTCGGATACCAGCTGATTTTCTCTGCCTTTATCAAAGGTTTCAAGCCATTTATTGGCTACATTTTTTACTGTGTCCATCTGTGTTGTTTCGACTAGCTTCTCCACATCTTTTCGAAGATTTTTACGAATAGCCTCTTCACTTAAAAGCATACCATAACCAAATTCTGCAGCATCTTCAAACAGCGAATTAGACCATGCCGGTCCATGCCCTTTTTCATTTACTGTATATGGTGTTGCCGGAGATGAATTTCCCCAGATAGAAGAACAGCCTGTGGCATTGGCAATATACATTCTATCGCCAAACAACTGAGTAATTAATCGTGCATAGGCGGCTTCTCCACAACCGGCACACGCTCCGTGAAACTCTAACAATGGCTGTCTGAACTGACTTCCTTTTACTGTAGAAATTTTAAATTTCTCTGCTACATCCTCTTTTACACTTAATTTTCTTCCATAGTTAAAGTATTCCTGTTTGTTATAGTGCTTTTCTGTTGCTTCCATCACAAGTGCTTTTTTCTTTGCCGGACAACAGGCAGCACATGTGCCACATCCTGTACAGTCTAATACGGAGGTGGTAATAGAAAACTGATACTGCGGCATACCTGTCATATCCTTACTAGCCATGCCTGCCGGAGCATTCTGGCGTTCTTCCCGATTCATAACTGCCGGACGAATAACCGCATGAGGACATACATAGGAACAAATATTACACTGAATACAATTTTCCGGAATCCAGTTTGGCACACGAATAGCTACATTTCTTTTTTCAAAAGCTGCTGTACCAGATGGTACTGCACCGCTGGCATAATTCATAAACGCTGAAACCGGCAATTTATTTCCCTCAAAAGCATTGATTGCACGCTGAATCTCATTGACATAGTCTGTCACATATTCACTTCTGGCATCAACCTTTTTGCCGAACAAATTATGACTTTCACTGTTTTTCCATTCTTCCTTTGGCTCAATTTTCACCACACCAGACATTCCGGCATCAATGGCAGCTTGATTTTTTGCTACAACATCATCACCTTTTTTGCCATAAGTAGCTTTTACTGCATCTTTTAAAAGCTTTATAATTTCCTCTTCTGGTAAAATACCTGTCAGTTTAAAAAAAGCTGCCTGCAAAATGGTATTGATTCTGGTAGGTCCCATGCCTGTTTCGATACCGATTTTTGTACCGTCAATGACATAAAATTGAATATTATTTTCTGCTATATAGCGTTTCATTTGACCCGGAAGATGCTTATCTATCTCTTTTTCATCCCACGGGCAGTTTAAAAGAAAGGTTCCACCCTCTACCAAATCCTGTACCATATTATATTTCCAGACATAGGATGGATTATGACATGCCACAAAATCTGCCTTCTGTACCAGATAAGTAGACTTGATTCTATTTTTGCCAAAACGAAGATGTGAAACTGTTAAACCACCGGATTTTTTAGAATCATAATCAAAATATGCCTGCACATACATATCTGTATTGTTTCCAATGATTTTTACAGAGTTTTTATTTGCTCCGACAGTTCCATCTGCACCAAGTCCCCAGAATTTGCAGCTATAAGTTTCTTTTGCAATGCTCTTTGGGTCTTCCAAAGTATCTAATGACAGATTTGTTACATCATCACGAATACCGATGGTAAATTCTTCTTTGTCCTTATTCTGATATACCGCTAATATCTGTCCCGGTGTAGTATCTTTAGAACTTAAACCATAGCGACCTCTGCATATTTTTACATAAGAAAATTTTGTTCCCGCCAATGCAGAAACCACATCTAAATATAGTGGTTCACCCGGTGCTCCCGGTTCTTTAGTCCTGTCTAAAACAGAGATTTTTTCTACGGTTTCCGGAATTGCCTTTAATAAGGATTCCTTGCAGAAAGGACGATATAAGCGAACCTTTATCACACCTACTTTTTGATTTTGAGTCATTAAATAGTCTACTGTTTCTTCAATAGTTTCACAGACAGAACCCATTGCCACAATCACATGCGTGGCATCTTCTGCTCCATAATATTCAAATAATTGATAATTGGTGTGTATCTTTTCGTTGATTCTTTTAAAATAAGCTTCCACCAATGCAGGAATCTGTTCATAATGCTGATTTGCAGCCTCTCGCATCTGAAAGTAAGTATCGGAATTCTGTGCCTGTCCCCATTCAAATGGATGCTCCGGATTCAATGCATTCTGACGGAATTTGCGTAAAGAATCCATAGGAAATAAATCCCGTAAATCTTCTTCACTCCATACAGAAATCTTCTGAATCTCATGAGAAGTACGAAATCCATCAAAGAAATGAATAAAAGGTAATCTGCCTTCTACTGCCGCACCATGTGCTACCGGTGCTAAATCCATAACCTCCTGTACAGAAGAAGAACATAAAATTGCTGCTCCTGTCTGTCGGCAGGCATAGATATCGGAATGATCCCCAAATATGCTTAGTGCATGTGTAGCAATGGTTCTTGCCGCCACATGAAATACTCCCGGTAATCCTTCGCCTGCAATTTTGTAGATATTAGGAATCATTAATAATAATCCCTGAGATGCCGTAAATGTGGTAGAAAGCGCTCCTGCTGTCAATGCTCCATGTACCGCTCCCGCTGCTCCTGCTTCGGACTGCATTTCTGAGATTTCAACAGGATTTCCAAATAAATTATTTTTCCCTTCAGAAGCCCATACTTCGGTAACTTCTGCCATAACTGACGATGGGGTGATTGGATAAATTGCCGCCACATCTGTATAGGCATATGCCACATGAGCCGCTGCATGATTACCATCCATTGTTGCTTGTTTTCGCTCCATATATATATCCTCTTTTCTTTTTTTCATAGGATATACATATTTTGTAAAATTTATACAGAATCATTCCGCGCCAATAATTCTTCAAACAGATAACCACCTACGAAAATACTCTAAATTAGCTTTTCATAATAAATTTCCTAATCGACATTAAACTTTATTCTAAAACGAAAAGGCATAGCCTCATGCAAGCATGGACTATGCCTTATATTCGTCTTTATTCAATCTGCTATATCACGCTGATTATTTATATAACTCAACTAATCTTAACAGATGTTCATAACGATCTTTTGCAGCCTGCTCAGATGCTTCGAATAATTTCTTAGCACGATCTGGGAAGGATCTAGCAAGACGGCTGTAACGAGTTTCGTTATTTAAGAAGTCCTGATATGTTCCATCGCCAGGTTTGGATACTAATGTGAATGGATTCTTTCCTTCAGCTTTTAATGCTGGGTTGAAGGAGAAGAGGTTCCAGTATCCAGCTGCAACAGCTTTCTTCATTTCATCTTGACAGTGGTTCATTCCGCCTTTAACACCGTGTAACTCACATGGAGCGTAACCGATGATTAAGGAAGGTCCGTTGTAAGCTTCTGCTTCTGCGATAACTTTAACAGCCTGAGCCATGTTAGCACCAAGAGCAATCTGTGCTACATATACATAGCCGTAGCTCATAGCGATTTCTGCAAGGCTCTTCTTGCCGATTTCTTTACCAGCAGCAGCGAACTGACAAACTTCACCAATATTGGAAGCTTTAGAAGCCTGACCACCTGTATTAGAGTACATTTCTGTATCGAATACCATTACATTTACATTTTCACCGGAAGCAAGTACATGGTCTAATCCACCGAAACCGATATCATATGCCCATCCGTCACCACCGAAGATCCATACGGATTTCTTAGCAAGGTAATCTTTCTTATCGATAGCAGCCTGTGCATCTGGACAACCAGCTGCAGCAGCTTTCTCTAATTCAGCTACAAGTGCTTCTGTAGCAGGTGTATTTGCTTTTGTATCGTCTTTTGTTTCAACAAATTTATCAAATGCAGCTTTTAACTCTGCTGGAGCATTGTCAGAAGTTGCACATTTCTCTGCGCTTGCGATAGCCTGATCACGAAGAACTTTCTGACCAATCTGCATACCAAGACCGTGCTGTGCGTTATCCTCGAATAAGGAGTTAGCCCAAGCTGGTCCTTTCTTAGAATCTTTATTTACAGTATATGGTGATGTAGCAGCTGGACCACCCCAGATAGAGGAACATCCTGTTGCATTAGAGATATACATCTGCTCACCGAATAACTGTGTAATTAAACGAGCGTAAGATGTTTCAGCACATCCTGCACAAGAGCCAGAGAACTCAAGTAATGGCTGGTTGAACTGAGAACCTTTAACTGTGTTGTCAGCTGGCATTCCAGGTTTCTTACCAACATTTGCTACTAAGTAATCAAATACTGGCTGTTCTTCTGCCTGAGTTTCCTGTGGAACCATTGTAATAGCACCAACTGGACAGACTGTTGTACATTCTCCACAACCCATACAGTCTAATGGAGATACACTCATTGTATATTTGTATTCGCTTGCTTTTGGTTTTGTATCAGCAAGTTTGATGTTAGCTGGAGCAGCTTTAATTTCGTCTTCACTTAACATAAATGGACGAATTGTAGCATGTGAACATACAAATGCACACTGGTTACACTGGATACACTTCTCAGCATCCCATTCAGGAACTGTTACAGCGATACCACGCTTCTCGTATGCAGCTGCACCTGTTTCGAACTGACCATCAGCGATGTTAGCGAAAGCAGATACTGGAAGGCTGTCACCATCCATTAAGGAGATAGGATCAAGAAGATCTTCTACCATCTTAACTACTTCCGGACGACCTGCATAAGCTTTCTTAGCTGGATCTGCTGCTGGGTTAGACCATGAAGCAGGAACTTCTACTTTATGTACAGCATCTACACCAGCGTCGATAGCTTTGTAGTTCATC
>JAGALK010000028.1 GCA_017625255.1 Lachnospiraceae bacterium | reverse complement strand
CACTGTAATTTACCTCCTAATTAAAATGTTAATACTTCTGGTTTCTGAGCTGCATGTTTGTGTTCAGGTCCAGCGTATACGAATAATTTTGTGTACATTTCACGTCCTAAAGGTCCTTTTGGAAGCATACCTTTTACAGCGAACTCGATAACTCTTTCAGGATGTTTTGCTAACATTTCTTTTAATGTAGTTTCTTTCATTCCACCTACATAATCGGAGTGGTGATAGTAAATCTTCTGATCCATCTTCTTACCAGTTACTTTGATTTTCTCAGCGTTTACTACGATTACATAATCACCTGTATCAATGTGTGGTGTGAAGATAGCTTTATTTTTTCCTCTTAATACTTTAGCAACTTCAGATGCTAAGCGTCCTAATGTCTTTCCATCAGCGTCAACTACATACCATTTTCTTTCGATAGTAGCAGGACTAGCCATAAATGTTTTCATTGGTTTACCTCCTTGAAATTATCAACAACTAAACTTTTCGATTGGCATTTGGAATCTCGTATGTCCGGACGCTATCCCGCTTGCCACTTCTTTTATAGCTAAAATGCTCACCGGGGCTTTGGTTTACATTTTTTTACTATTCACAGACTTACATATTATATTACACGACACCGCGTGTGTCAATATACTTTTTCTTCGTTTTTGTAAAAAAATGGCTCTATTCATAGGTAATTCCAATCATCGTCAAGCCATGCGCCGGAGCTGTCGGACCTGCTGCGCTTCTGTCACAGGCAGCAAGAATATCCTGCACTTCTTCCGGTTCAATCCTGCCGCTTCCTGCCTGTATCAGTGTACCTGCAATTATGCGTACCATATTATATAAAAACCCACTGCCGGTTATACGAATGGTAATTTCATCTCTATCTCTTTGCACCGTCAGCGCATAGATTTCCCGAACGGTAGTCTCTACTACTGCATGAATAGAACAAAAGCTCTTAAAATCATGCTCACCAACAAGATACGATGCTGCTTTTTGCATCTTTTCTACATCCAAGTCATAATGATAAAAATACATATCCGTTCTTCGCGTAGGATCTCGAAACTCCCGATTTAAAATACGGTATTCATAGGTCTTTCTGCTATTGCAGTGTCTTGGATGAAAATCAGATTCTACCTCTTTTGATTTTTGCACCACAATATCTTCCGGTAACCGCTGATTTAATGCATAAGATATCTTCTCTGCCGGCATACGGGTATTGGTATCAAACACTGCCACATTTCCAAGAGAATGAACTCCCGCATCTGTCCGACTGGCACCAATTACCTTAATCTCTTCCTTTAACAGTTCTGACAATGCCTGATTCAAAACCGACTCTATCGTAATTCCATTCGGCTGTAACTGCCAGCCATGATAATTTGTACCATCATATGCTACGGTTAATTGTACACGCATACTTAAATCCTTTCTTTTTCACTAAACCAAATACAACGAATATAAAATATCACCTATTTCATATTCGTTGCACGCTCTATACTCACTATAAAATAATTCTTGCCAAAATCACAAGCACCAAAAACATCACCAACACAAGATATGCTGTATAATCCCTTTTGTCATAGGATAGTGGTTTCATTCGGGTTCTTCCCTCACCGCCTACATAACAACGAGCCTCCATAGCCATTGCCAAATCATCCGCCCGGCGAAATGCACTGATAAATAACGGCACTAAAAGTGGTACCATGCTTTTTGCCCGTTTAATCAGATTTCCATTTTCAAAATCTGCACCTCTTGCCATCTGTGCTTTCATTATGATATCGGTTTCTTCAATGAGAATTGGAATAAATCGTAAAGCAATCGACATCATCATAGCAATCGCATGTACCGGTACATGAATTTTTCTCAATGGCATTAAAGATTTTTCCAATCCATCGGTAAGCTGATTTGGTGTAGTAGTCAATGTCATTACGGAAGTTCCTACAATCAAATAGACTAATCTTACCATCATAAATACTGCATTTTTGACACCTTCCATAGTGATTGTAAGCTTCCAGATTTGCAGCAGTACATCTTCCCCCGGTGTCAAAAAAAGATTAAATAGCGCTGTAATAAGCATCAGTATGACAATTGCCCTTAACCCTTTAACCATATAGGAAAATGGCACCTTTGACAAACGAATAATCAGTATTAAAAATGCAGTTACCAACAAAAATCCCACTATTCCCTGAAAGCTAAAAAGCGATATAATATATATCAGCGTTGCCATCAGCTTTACTCGCGGATCAAGCTGATGAATAACGGATTTTGCCGGATAGTATTGTCCTATCGTAATATCTCTTAACATAGTATTTCCTTCTATTTAATATTGTGATGTTTCAAAGTCAATCATCCGCTTATTCAGCTAGCTGTTGCTCTGCATTACTTTCAAGATACTATTTTTTGCTTCTTCAACGGTGGTAGCATCCATATCCACCGGAATCCCTTTTTCCTGCAGCTCATGCATCAGATAGGTTACCTGCGGAGCTGCTAAACCTACAGCTTCTAGTTCTTTATAATGACGAAATACCTCTCTAGGCAAACCATCATACATCACCTGTCCATCATTCATGACAATGATACGATCCACATATTTTGCCACATCTTCCATACTGTGAGATACCAGAATAATAGTCATATTCTTCTCTTTATGCATTTTGGCAATCAAATCTAATATCTCGTCTCTGCCCTTTGGATCTAATCCTGCTGTTGGCTCGTCTAAAATCAAAACCTCCGGCTTCATAGCCAATACACCGGCAATTGCTACGCGGCGCTTCTGCCCACCGGACAGATCAAAAGGAGACTGATAATACAAGGCTTCCGGCAGTCCGACACTTTTTAAGGCTTCAAATGCCCGAAGTCCTGCCTCATTCTTATTTAAGCCCTGATTTTTCGGTCCAAAACAGACATCATCAAATATGGTCGTTTCAAACAACTGATGCTCAGGATACTGAAACACAAGTCCTACCTTGGTACGAAGCTCTTTCATATTGTAATCTTCATCATAAATATCCTGTCCGTTAAAATAAATAGCACCGGAAGTGGCTTTTACCAATCCGTTTAAATGCTGTATCAATGTAGATTTACCAGAACCTGTATGTCCGATGATTCCGATAAATTGTCCGTCTTCAATTGTAAGATTTATATCCTTTAATGCCTGTATCTCATAGGCTGTTCCGGTACTGTAAACATAGTTTACTTTATCTAAAATAATCGACATACTATTATCCTTTTCTATGATATAACTTCTCAAGTGCTTCTAGTAATTCTTCCCTTGTCAGAATACCATCCGCAATCGCAAGACCACTCTTTTTTAGTTCATGCGCTAATAAAGTTATTTGCGGCACATCTAAGCGATGCTCTTTCAGCTTCTCAACCTGTGAAAAAATACTTCTTGGCGTTCCCTGCATAACGACCTGTCCTTTATCCATAACATAGACATAATCCGCATCTACAACTTCTTCCATATAGTGTGTAATTAAAATAACTGTTACACCCTTTTTACGGTTTAATTCATGAACGGCACGAAGTACTTCTTTTCTGCCGTTAGGATCAAGCATGGCGGTAGGTTCGTCTAATACAATACATTTTGGCTCCATTGCCATAACGCCGGCTATCGCTACTCTTTGCTTTTGTCCGCCGGAGAGCTTATTGGGAGAATGACTGCGATATTTCAGCATTCCTACGGATTTTAGGCTTTCTTCTACTCTTGTCCAGATTTCTTCACAGGGTACGCCCATATTTTCCGGTCCAAATCCCACATCCTCTTCTACTACAGTAGCAATAATC
Source organism: Lachnospiraceae bacterium (assembly GCA_017625255.1). GTDB lineage: Bacteria > Bacillota > Clostridia > Lachnospirales > Lachnospiraceae > Roseburia_B. The sequence goes on along the minus strand of JAGALK010000028.1, from coordinate 22,357 downwards.
TGATTGTCGGGATTTTGGAACACCATGCCTGCAGCACGACGAATTTCATAGGTATTTTTCGGGTCCTTTGTATCTTTGCCATCTACCCAAAGAGTTCCTTCACTTGGCTCAAGCAATGCATTGATATGCTTTGCCAGTGTAGATTTACCGGAACCATTGTGCCCTAGTACAGCAATAAAATCTCCTGCCTTTACATCTATATCTACATGATCAATTGCTGTCTGGATAGATTCTACATTTCCCTCTTCGTCTCGTCTTATATATTCATGTACTAATTTACTGGCTTTGATAATTCCCATTCTTATAAAATCCTCTATTCCTTCCAGTGAAGATGATGTAATTCACCCTCCATCTTCATTTGCTCAAACTGATTCTGACGCAAGGCTTCATATAATACAATTGCTACCGAATTGGAAAGATTTAAAGAACGAGTCTCGCCAACCATCGGTATACGAATACACTCTTCCGGATGCTCTACTAAGATTTCTTCCGGAATTCCGGCACTTTCTTTTCCAAACATAATATAACAATCCGGCTCATAATTCACCTCTGTGTATACATGCTTGCCCTTAGTAGTCGCCATGTATATCTTAGCATTTGGATTCTTCTCTAAAAAATCTTCCCAGTTGATATACCTTGTTACATCTAAGTCCTTCCAGTAATCCATACCTGCACGACGGATTTCTTTTTCATTTAAGCGAAATCCTAATGGTTCAATCAGATGCAGTCTTGTGCCTGTTGCCACACAGGTTCTTCCGATATTTCCTGTATTTGCCGGAATTTCCGGCTCAAATAATACAATATTTAACTCTGCCATAGCATTACCCTTTATTTCTCAACTTTGTAATAAACCGTTCTATTCTTTCCAATGCCTTTTTAAGATTTTCCAATGAATATGCATAGGAAATTCGCACAAAACCTTCTCCACTCGCACCAAAGGCAGTTCCCGGTACAACCGCTACTTTTTCCGCCTGTAAAAGCTTTGTGGCAAATTCATCAGCAGTCATACCAAATTCCTTGATACATGGAAAAATATAAAATGCTCCAAACGGCTCAAAGCATTCCAAACCCATTTCTTTGAAACGATGAAGCAGATATCGTCTTCTGCCATCATATTCTTCACGCATACGAGCCACATCATCGTCACCATTTTTTAAAGCTTCTACTGCTGCATACTGGCTTGTGGTAGGTGCGCACATAATCGCAAACTGATGAATTTTTAGCATCTGCTCAATAATCACCTTTGGCCCACAGGCATAGCCTAAACGCCAGCCTGTCATAGCATATGCTTTTGAAAATCCATTAATCGTAATGGTTCTCTCCCACATCCCCGGCAAGGATGCAATAGACACATGGGATTCTTCTCCATAAGTAAGCTCAGAATATATTTCATCACTAAGCACAAAAATATCATGCTTGATAATTACTTCAGCAATTTTCTCCAAATCACTGCGGCTCATAATAGAGCCTGTTGGATTATTAGGGAAAGGAAGCACTAAAAGCTTGGTCTTTGGTGTGATGGCTTCTTCTAATTCCTCTGCTGTTAAACGGAATTCATTTTCTGCTTTTAATTCAATCACTACAGGAACGCCATTTGCCAAAGTCGCACAAGGCAGATACGATACATAGCTTGGCTGCGGAATCAGCACTTCGTCGCCCGGATCTAACATGGCACGCATAGCAATATCAATCGCCTCACTGCCACCGACAGTTACCATAATTTCATGATTATAATCATATGTAATATTGCATTTTCTCTGTAAATATCTGGCTATTTCTATTTTTAATTCCTTTAAACCTGCATTTGATGTATAGAAGGTTCTTCCTTTTTCCAAAGAATAGATACCCTCATCACGGATATGCCATGGTGTATCAAAGTCCGGCTCACCTACACCAAGGGAAATTGCATCCGGCATCTCATTGACAATATCAAAGAATTTTCGGATACCGGAAGGTTCTATCTCTACGATTCTTTTTGACAATGGATTTCTCATGGTGTAATTTTCATCCTTTCATCTTTTGTAGGCTCTGCCATGATAGTACCATGGTCTTTGTATTTCTTTAAAATAAAGTTTGTCTTTGTGGATAAAATAGAATCCAATGGAGATAATTTATCGGATACAAACTGGGATACATCTCTTAAGGTTTTTCCTTCTAAGGTTACCATAAAATCAAAGCCACCGGAAATCAGATATACAGATTCTACTTCCGGATAGTTATAGATGCGTTCTGCAACTTTATCAAAGCCCATGCCTCTCTGTGGAGTCACACGAACCTCTATCATGGCTGTCACTTTTTCGATACCTGTTTTTTCCCAATTAATCAAGGTATGATAACCACAGATAATATGCTCTGCTTCCATTGCTTCTAACTCATTCATAACCGTCAGTTCGTCTACGCCTAATACAATCGCTAATTCTTTCAAATCAATACGGCTGTTTTTTTCGATAAATGTTAATATTTTTTCACGCATTTTCTTTTCCCCTTCTATATTACTTTATATAATTCATCCGTTTTTGGCGGCTCTAAGAATCTCCGCTCCTCACCATTTAACAAAACTCTGTCATTATCTGCTGTAGCTTTTCCAATCACTGTAGCTTCAATTCCCGCTTTTTTTAATTCTAATACCAGTTTGTTTCCATCCTCTGCCGCCATCAACATAGCGCCACTGGATATTAGTTCATATGGATTAATGCCAAAAAACTCACAGATTTCAATGGTTTCCTGTTTGACAGGGATTTTCTTCCATTCTATTTCAAGTCCGACGCCGGATGCTTCTGCCATTTCCCAAAGTGCACCAAAAATTCCGCCCTCTGTGACATCATGCATTGCACTGACGCCAGACTTAACGGCGGTAGCGGCCTCCGGTATTACGGAAAGCATCTGATCGAATTTCTGTGCCCGAAAAATAAAATTCTCGGAAAAACGGCTCAAAAGCTCTTTTTGTTTTTCCTTTGCAATAATGGAGGTACCTTCTAAGCCCACCCATTTGGTTACAATAATATCCATGCCCGGTCTTGCTCCGGCAGTAGATACAAGAGCACCTTCTTTTGCTTTTCCTACTCCCGTAACCGTAATTACAGGCTGGTTTACAACAGCAGTTACTTCTGTATGTCCACCCATAATCTGAACATTTGCCTTTGCACATGCCGCATCTGCCTGCTGCATAATTTTACGAATTTCCGGCTCTGTAATATTTTCCGGAAGTAATGCTGTCAGCATAACTCCCACCGGCTCTGCTCCGGCACTGGCAAGATCGTTTAAAGTAATCTGAATTGCCAAATCCCCAATATCGACCGCTGTTCCTGTAATTGGATCTGTGGATATGACAAAAATCTCATCCTCTGCTAACTTTACTGCCGCGCAGTCTTCCCCTACACTAGCGCCTAAGCAAACCTCTGCTCTTTTTGTATGTATTTGTTTTAATATGGAGCGTTTCAAAACACTCTCGGGTACTTTTCCTATTTTCATAGAAACCTCGTATTTCTCCAGAAAATATTTTAGCAACACAAGGCTGTCTAAAAGACAGCCTTCTCTGGTTTCTTATCTATAATTTTATTGTGCAGGCGCCGCTGCCGCTGCTGCAGCCGCTGCCGCATTTCTTGCATCCATTTCTGCCTGTGCCGCTGCCTGTGCTGCTGCATCACCTCTATACTGAGCTGCTACAACCTTCACAGTCAATTCATCCCCTGTCGCTATAGCAGAATGCATATGTGCAATGGCATCCGGATTATCTCCGGCAACACCTACTGCAACAACTCTATTGGACGGATTATATCGGCTGCTGTTAAATTCCTCACGACTTTCTTCTTCACCATCTACAGTAACAACCTTCCATAACTTAGCTGTATAACCGGTATGTGCACTCTGCATAGTCGCTAAATGACCAATTGGTCTGGTTGGATCTGCCTGAAAAGTAACACCTGCCGGTGTCTCGCTAAGCACTTCACTGATATAGGAGACTTCTCTGTTTTCCGGTCTGGTTTCCTCACCATATATATTGAAATAGACTTTACTGCTCACTGTATAGCCTTCAATATAAATCGGTGCATCCGTATTATTCGTAAATTTTAAATCCTTGGAAGTTCCTGCAATTGCTGCATCCATTGACGGTTCTACATAGCTGACAATCATAGAATGATTCCATCTCTCATCAATCTGAAGCTCTGCAAGAATAACTGCATTATACAATGTAGTAGAAACCTGACAGATACCACCACCATAGGACTGTACAGTTGTTCCATTTTCATAAGAACCTGCTAATTCATAACCATTTTCAGCAGTGAATGGATTTACCATTTCATATACAGAGAACTGATCTCCCGGATAGAGCAGTGTTCCATTGATTTTAGAACAGCCATTTTCTACATTTTTGCGTCTTCCTGCTGCGGAAGTACTATAATCTGTTCCATAAGAACCAAGCAAATCCTGTACCTTTGATAACTGCTCTTTTGAACCTCTTGGCTCAATTGTATTGGTTGCAAGGGCGATTGTTGCATCTTTGCCTGCCCATTCCTGTTCAATATAGGTATCTATAATGTCAACCGATTCCTCTACATTGACTTCGACACCATTTACACCATCCACAATAATAAAACTATCCCCTTCACGGGTAAGACTTCCATCTACGGCTGCCTGTGTAAGGTTTTCCATATTTACACCAAGAAGTGTTTCTATCTTGGTTTCATCTGCCGCAAATTGTATTTCATAAGTTTTCGGCTCTTTTTCCAAATCCTTTTTATCTTTGTAACGGGCAATCAGATTGCCGGATTTCCCTAAATTTAAAGCCTCATCAATCACTACCATATTGGAAATAGAAAGACCTAAATCCTCTGCTGTTACACAAATGCTTTTTTCTCCGGTTGAAAGTGTAAAAGCCGTTCCCATAACGGAATCTAAATAGTCATTTAATGCCATCTGGGCTTCTTCTTTTGTCATTCCACTGACATCGATATCTCCGATATAAACAGTATTCGGTATGATATCCTCTTCCACTGCATCTACAGTCATCAAAGAATGTCCTACAAATCCCACCGTAAATACCAGTATAAGCACTGGCAGTAGTCTGATATATTTTTTCATTCTGTCCTCCTGTGGTACCCCTGTACCCAAACTAGTTTTTATGTGCCTTCTTCATCAACAATATACATCTGTCATTTTAAATCATTTTGCATCTGTATTTCAAGGTGCATATCCACGAATATATTTGACATAAACCTGCTATTTCTGTATATTTGTAACATAGAATAAGTAAAAAACTATACCATAAGGGATGCAAAAACACCAACGACCATGGATAATACCAGGAGAATGGCAATTGCACCTGCGATTGTACGATTTCTTTTTGCGTTGTTAAAATTGAACATGTTTTTCACCTCGTTATTATTATTTATATTTGAAAGGATTTCCAATTATGAAAATTTCTATCATACTTCCACTATTTCTTGCTTTTTTAGCAGTTTACGCTATGAAACGCCGTCATCAGGATATTGCTCAAAAAAAAGTCACCGAAGACTTTTTCGAAAGGGAGCGACAGGCAAATTCTGTTCGAAAAAAGGATATTTCCCATCTGGATTATCTTCCTTTTTCCCTTGCCGCCCTGCCCATTGGTAAATATACCGACGAACAACTGCTTACCCATGAAGAATCACTGAAACAGCTTGCTGATAAGAAGCTGTTAAATCTTTCTTCCTATTCCAATACCGATTTAAAGCTTATGTATGGAGCACCTAATTTCCCTATCTTGAGCGAATATGACGATAACTACCATACCCTTGCTTCTACACTGCTTAACTATGCCACACGGCTTATTGAAATTGAAAAAAAAGCTGATGCCATTGCTGTTTTGGAATATGCCATGACGCTTTCCATTGACAGCAGTCAGATTTATCTGCTGCTCGCCAACCTATACACGGAAAACCATACACCGGAAAAAATCCAAAATATTATTGCCATCGTTTCTTCTATGGACAAAGCTTTTCAGAAGTTGGTTCTGCCAAAGCTTGAGGCCTGCCGTATTGATGGATAATCTTATCCGTCAAACGGGATGCATCACTGCGGCTTAACTGCCCGATAGAAACATCACATACTATTTTATGATATTCTATTAATTCCATCAAGGCTTTTTTTTGCCTTGGAGTTGCCGGTGTCTGACGCTTTGCCTTATATTGCAGCTCTCTTGGCATAAAAAGTTCTCTTTGGGATTCCATAAAGCTTTTTTCTAAAATTTCGTATAATTCCTGCGTTGCCTTTGCATCATCTGCAGCGCGATGTCTGTTTTCTCTTACAATCTGAAAATACCCACACAGATAATCCAGAGTCTTTTTCTCTAGTTCCGGCAGGCATTTTCTTGCAATCTTTAGTGTATCTACAGCCTTTTTCTGGAAAGGGATTTTGTGATTTACTGCCCACTGCTTCATAAAGCTATAGTCAAATATAATATTATGTCCTACCCAGATATCATCCCCGACAAAATCAAAAAACTCCATCATGGCAGTTTTGGGGTCTTTGCTCTGGTGCAGCATAGTCTCTGTAATCCCTGTCAATTCCTGTACCTTTTCACTTAATACACAATCTTGATTTAACAGGCAGGAAAAGGTATCTGCTACCTGCTTATTTCTAACCTTTATTGCTCCAATTTCTATAATTTTATCTCTTTTAGGATCTAATCCTGACATTTCAAGGTCTACTACGATGTAATTTTCCAACATTCAGATACCTTTCTATTTCAATTTGGATGCAATTTTCTTTGCCAGATTTTTGCCTACAACCTTTGCCCCTTTGGCATTTGGATGTAACCCATCTGTATAAGAAATCTTCCATGAAGCAGTTTCTACCACTGTACACCATTTATATCCGGAAGCCGCCATACGAATTTCTACAGTATGAAGTCCTGTAAATGGTATCATCGCCATAATTTTGGCCTTTGGATATTTTTTATGTAACTGTTGTAAAATCTTTTTATATTCACTGGTAAATGCAGCCGCATCCGTTTTCACATCATTGGTTCCATGCTCAATGACAATTACATCCGGACTGATTTTAGATACCTTTCTGGATGCCGAATAATTAGAAATCGCATTGCCACACTTAGTAAAAGAGCCCGATTCTACAATTCCAGAACCGCCATATCCCACATAATACGGCACCATATTCAGCCTATCCGCACAATACCATGCGTAGCTGTGGGTCGCACTTGTATCCGTCGGAGCTAATGCCATCCCAAGCGCACGAACCCCCTGTGTAATACTGTCACCATAAAATACAATAGTCTTATTCTGTGGCTTAACAGCTGTTACTACACCTGTTTTTGTCACCGGTTTTATACTTTTAATACCTACACCAGCTTCGCCTGCCCAACGGTTTTCGCTTTCTGACATACTATCAATCACAAGACGCACATAATGCGTTTTGGTATTTCCAACACTGATTTTCTTTTCGGTAATTGGCTGGCGCTTCATGGACTTACCATCCACGGAATAAGCAAAATAAGGGGTTGCTACTGCAATTTTTGAAACAAAATTGACATTGACATATTTTGAACCTGTTACTTTAAAATAAATAGCACTTCCCTCCGTATTTGTAAAATAGTATTTTCCTCCGCTAATACTCTTTTTAAACCATCTCCCACTATAACCAAATGTACCCTTTGCATCTTTGTATTCCATTCCATCCTTAGAGCTATAGGTCTGATATTTTACAGTTACTGCACAGGTATAGGTCTTTCCATTGCATTCAGCGTTGATATGAACCTTTCCCTTTGCCTTGGCTGTAACCTTTCCGGCAGTTGTAACTGTAGCAATTTTCTTATCCTCGCTGTTCCATTTTACCTTGCCGTTTGCACCGTTTAATTTTAGTTTTACGGTTGTAGCAGGGGACATGGTTACTGCTGTTTTATTTAGTTTTATGGATTCCTCTTTTGTTTCTTCTGTATCCGGTATATCATTTCCCGTCATTTCGGTTGTCGTATCTACAGTTGTCGCTGTAACTATCCGGCTTTCTCCGACTATTCCTGCAAACAGCAATATCGCCATCAGCATCACTAATACATGATTTCTTTTTCCCCACATCATTATTTTTTTCATAAATCCCTCTCCTATTTATCTTTTTTGTAAATCAAGCAATATTGCTCTCCCTTAAAGCAAATGCTGTGTTTCATTATAGCATAAAAGTATATCTATGAACAACTGCTAATTCCGGTTTTATCCATTAAATGACCGCCTAACAAACCAGAACAATAATGCAAAAAAGATTCGCCCACGCAGCGAATCTTTTTGTATTATTTATGTCTATCTTTTTACATTAAATGCTCCCATTCCCGGGTAAACACTTCCTGCACCTAATTCTTCTTCTATGCGAAGCAACTGATTGTATTTTGCTACTCGCTCGGAACGGCTCGGTGCACCTGTCTTAATCTGACAAGTATTTAAAGCTACTGCCAAATCTGCGATTGTAGTATCTTCTGTCTCTCCTGAACGATGAGAAGATACTGCTGTGTAACCGGCTTTATGTGCCATTTTAATAGCTTCTAAGGTTTCAGATACAGAACCAATCTGATTTAGCTTAATCAGGATACAGTTTCCGCATCCCATTTCAATACCTTTGCTCAATCTTTCTGTATTAGTAACGAATAAATCATCCCCTACTAATTGCACTTTGTCTCCAAGTTCTTTGGTAAGCTTCTGCCAGCCTTCCCAATCTTCTTCGTCCAAAGCATCTTCGATAGAGATAATCGGATATTTTTCTACAAGCTGTTTCCAATGCTCAATCAAGCCTTCGGAGGTGAATTTTGTACCTGCTTTCGGAAGTACATACTCACCTTTCTTTTCGCCCTTCCATTCACTAGAAGCTGCATCCATAGCAATCATGAAATCTTTGCCCGGTTCATATCCTGCATTTTTTACAGCTTCTAATATATACTGAATAGCTTCCTCATCACTTGCAAGATCCGGTGCAAATCCACCCTCGTCACCCACTGAGGTTGCAAGACCCTTGGATTTTAACAATGCTGCAAGAGCATGGAAAACCTCTGCACACCAACGAAGTGCTTCTTTGAAGCTCTCTGCGCCAACAGGCATAATCATAAATTCCTGTACATCTACGGTATTTGCTGCATGAGCTCCACCATTCAAAATATTCATCATCGGAACCGGAAGTCTGTTGCCTGAAATTCCTCCCAAGAAACGATATAACGGAATATCCAAAGCAACAGAAGCTGCTCTTGCTGCTGCAATAGAAACTGCAAGAATTGCATTTGCTCCAAACTTTGATTTATCCTTTGTGCCATCTGCTTCAATCATCGCTTTATCTACTGCATAAATATCGGATGCATCCATACCGATAATTGTTTCTGCAATAACTGTATTTATATTCTCGACAGCTTTGCTGACACCCTTTCCAAGATATCTTCCTTTGTCACCATCGCGTAATTCTAATGCTTCAAACTCTCCTGTAGATGCTCCGCTTGGCGCCATGCCTCTGCCGATTGACCCATCTGCCAAAACCACTTCTGCTTCTACAGTTGGGTTTCCTCTGGAATCAAGAATTTCTCTGCCAATTACTTTTTCAATCTGTAAATAATTCATTTGCTTTTCTCCTTTACTTCCCGATTCCTTTCCTGCCGGAAGTAATTTCCTCCGGCGGCTGCCGCATTCAGCAGTTACGGCATGAAAAGAATCCTACATAATTTACACCTTTAGTTAGTCTTTTCTAACCAAAGTTAATATAGCATAACTCTTCTTTTAAATCAATGCCTATTAATGATATGTTTTTTTCATCAAATTATGTATACATTCTTTTATTCTTTTACAATTCCAAATAAAATATTACGAAACAAATCTGCAGTTTTCTCTTCGCCATAGTGTTGCTTAAAAATATCGGTAGATGGCCCGCCATGTGACAGTAAACCCTCCACATAAACAGATGCTTTCTCTTTTTTCTTATCTGCCTCACAGGCTTTTGCGCATTTTGCCAGTTCTATGTAAGCCGAAAAATACTGCTCTGCCAGCTTATCAAAGGATGGTGTATCCTTCTTTTTTCCTTTCTTAGCTGTACTTTCCTTGCATTTAATAGAATCATACCAATGGCTGCCCAAATCATGTTCAGATAGCTGCTTATGTTCCTCTTTTACCTTAGAAACTGCATCTAATGAAACAGAACTTAAACAGGTATCATATAATTCCAATATCAAGGTATCATTGCCCATAGCATGTACCCTGTCATATGAAAACAGCGGCATATCCCGCTCTATAGGATTTACAATAAATGTATCCATTTTCATAAGACCAAAGAACCCCTTCGCCTGCATAAAGGATACATTTCCAAGCCCCTTTGCATAATATTGCTCAATAGTAAAATGCATCCCTTTTACTTTAATTTTTGAAAAATCTCCTACATCTTTTTTTTGCAATGTAAATTTTTGCTTTAAAATATCTAACATTTGTTTTTCCCCCATATCTTCTGGTATCAGATTTGACACACTTCTTTAAAGAAATTATAATATACAGAAAGCAGAAAAGAAATACATTTTTAGTACAAAAGAACTATTGGAGGAAAATATGGAATTTTGGGATATTTATGACAAAAACAAAGAAAAAACCGGTCGTACCATGAAGCGAAACGACTGGTGCTTAAAGGATGATGAATACCATTTAACTGTACTTGGTATAATCGCAAGACCGGATGGTAAATTTCTGATTACTCAGCGCGTAATGACAAAGGCATGGGCTCCCGGCTGGTGGGAAGTATCTGGCGGAGCTGCTCTAGCCGGCGAAGACTCTAAAGATGCTGTACTTCGGGAAATCAAGGAAGAAACCGGACTGGATGTATCGAATGCCGATGGTGGCTATTTATTTACATACCATAGAGAAAATCCGGGAAAAGGTGATAATTATTTTGTGGATGTTTACCGTTTTGTAATGAATTTTAATGAAACAGATATACATATTCAAAAGGAAGAAGCTGCCGATTTTAAACTGGCTACACTTGAAGAAATAGAAAAACTTGCCACGCAGGGGATTTTCCTTCACTACGATAGTATTAAAGAGGGCTTTTCTCTTTAGACAAAAAACTAAAACCTACGACTTTTCCAAAAATAATCTGGAAAGGTCGTAGGTTTTTATCATGCTATCCAATGTATTTTACTTTGGATAAATCCGGTTCATGCGGCGTTTTGCTGTCTTCTGTGGCATAGCCTACTAAAAGCGCCACGCCAAATTCATATCCGTCCGGTATTAATTTTGCCTTAAATTTATCACCTTTTTCTGTATCAAAACTCAGATTCATTAAACCGCATATAACATTTCCAAGGCCTAACGAGCTTGCTGCTAATGCCATGTTTTCAACTACGATACCGGTATCTAAATCCGTTCCGGCTTCTTTGGCAATGATAATCATGCATGGCGCATTGTAAAATACTTTGCCGCCTCTAAGCATCATTCTTTCATAGGTAGAAGTATCTTGCTGCTTGGAAAGCATATCCATTACGCTTGCATCCATTTCTTCTATATAGGATTTATCCTGTAATACAATCAACTGCCATGGCTGCTTATTTAACGCGCTTGGTGCCTGAACACCTGCTAATGTAATGGCTTCGATTTTCTCTTTTTCGACCGGTTCTCCTGTATAGCTGCGACAGGAATAACGGTTCTTAATGGTTTGTAATGTTTCGTTCATAATTATATTCTCCTCTTTTTTATTTTTATCTTTCAAAAGATTTCTTACTTTTACTAGCTATATTTCTGCCTCATTCTCGCAAGAATTAACTGTATACCTTCCACATTTTCTGTAATTTTCATGCTTTCACCCGGATGTTCACTTTCACTTGAACCACCGTTACTACCACCAAAATTATAGCCTTTTTTCACATTCGATTGTCCTAATCTTTTATCCTCAAACTTCCCGTTATTGGAAAGAAAATTATAACTTCCGCACATAGCAATTCGATTATCCACTACCAAAAATTTTTCATGCGTAAAAGAATTCATGTGAAAAATCAATTTCTTGCTGTCACAATAGCTTTTGTATTCAGCCTCTAATTTTTCCTTCATTGTCCTTGATTTTTCTTCATTTTCTTTGCCCTTTTCTTCACTGTTTCCACAGCCAATAATAACTGTAGCACCATTTTTTAATGCCTGCCCAATCGTATCAAACATATTAGCTCTATAATACTTTGACTTTGTATACATAGCACCATTCATCCACGGCACCAATATTTCAACCCGTTCTTTTGCCCGACTGATATCACTGATAATTTTTCGCCGCATCTGACAATCAGACAGCACACAGCCTTCACGAATCTTCTTTTCAAACAATCGTACATTGGATATATCACGCGAAAATACATCTATATATTCTAGTTTAATCACCTTTTTATTCGCTTCATGAGAATAATATATTTTACATATCTCATCCTCATAAATATAAGAAAATTCAAATTGTGTATCCTTGATCTTTTTTTCAAAAGCTACACTATGACTGCATATTTCTGCCAATACATGAAATAAATGCTCTTTATTCTCATCAGATAAAAATAATATGGGCATAAATGGTATACTATTGGAAGTATCAATGTAGCATGGTGCTTTCAATGCATCTAATTTTCTTATAAAATCATCAATTTTTTGTTCTACCGGATCTATATATTCGACCTTTGACAACTGCTCAATTGGTGTATTCATGTAAAAATGAATCTTCTCTGCCAACGCAAGCTCCCGGTTAAATAATCGCGCGCCTAATCCCTCAAGCGCATTAATCGCTGCATCTGCATCCAAAAATTCTTCCGGAAGACTCTGCAATAATTTTAATTCCTGCTGTTGTATTTCTTTATGGATATAAGCCTTATTTTGACTTTCAATTACATCGATAAAGTAAAAAATGATTTCATTAGAATTCTTTTTCAACTCTTCCGAAAGAATATTTTTCGCCTCAGCTTCTGACATTTTATCTCTTCCAGTATTAGAAATCATGCTGATAACAACACTTAATCCCGTACCTATAGCTACCAATGGCAGTCCTACAGAAGTCATTGCTCCTGCCATTGTAATATATTGAGCCGCCGGACCTAAAACAGCCTGATAGAAGCTGACCACAGTTCCAAGTCCTGCTGCTGTACCTACACCTCCAAGTACTCTCTCTGCATCTGCTGTTCCAATCTGGAAAGTTCCTACCCACTCTCTTCCTTTTCGCAGCACATCAACATATTGGCTTAATTCCATGCTGTCACCAATCTCTTTTTCCCACATATCTTCACTTAATTTTCGTATGTAGTCCGCTTCCTTTTGCCAATATTCAATCATATAGGATTCCGGAACACATTCATGAATAATTGCATTTACCTGCGTTTTACATTCTTCTATGGAAATAGAAGTCATTCTCTTTACGATAGCATCTTTAAATGGTGCACAATATAACTCTTTGGTAGACTGCTTTAGCTCCTCCCGCACCATCTGTGTTAAATGCTCTGCTTTTTTGTACAATCCGGCTTGTTCCTCATATTTTTTTGCAAATTTTCTATCTATATCCCGAAGTACCTTTTCCTGTAATTTTTTTAATTTACTTATACATTCACTTTCAAAAGAGGCATTTCTTCTTTTTCTGGTTTCTTTTTCAAGTACCTGATATTGATTGATTCTTTCAATAATCCTCTTTCTATCTGATAATGCAGCTTTGTCTCCTTTTAGACATAGATTAGAAGATATGCTAAAAATTTCCTGCTCCAACTGAAATACCTGTTGAATTTCTGACTTCATGCTCTGCAGTTCTTCGGTGGTTCTGCAATCCGCTTTTGTCACAATAATTTCTACCGGTTTTTTATTCTTTTTTAACTCTTCATATAAAGCGATATCATCTCCTGATATAGAGACATCCCCCGGAATAACCAATAACACTACATCTGCTTCTCGTATTGCTTCAAAAGCCAATATTTCATTTTCCTTTTTCTGCGTCATAAAACCCGGTACATCCAAAATTGCAAAACGAATATCCTCTGTTGTAAAAAATACATCAATACTCTTCTTATCCTGTAAATAGTTTCTTCTTTTTTCCTTTGAATTCATGATATCTACATATTTCTCAACAGATATTTTTTCTACCTTATCAACGGTATTTGTACCAATACAATATTCCGTATCTGATGGCCAGAAGTTTGTATTCCAAGAGGTCAATTCCCGTCCTCTGACCGGTGCAATATTTTTACCGACAAAAGCATTTGTCAGTTTTGATTTACCTGCATTGGTTCTTCCAACCATTACAACCCTTAACAGGTTTTCATTATAATATTCTTTTTCCTTTAAATATTTTAATAGCTCGTCCATCTCAGCAAAGCTGACATATTCCCCCGGACAATTTGCATATTTTTCCAATTCTTCATAAGCTTCATACACAATTTTATCCATTCTTTTGTACCCTGCGAATACGCTCTATGCAATCTGTTAATATTCGCTCCTTCTCCTTTTTATACTGCTGTTTTAAATCATATTCAATCTCTTTATAAATCCAACACTTACAAAAATCACCGTATAATTTATCTTTTATATCTTTATATTCATCCAGTAAAAGCTTTTTTTCTACAGTTGTAAGCCCTGTGTCCAACTCTTTTATATTTTCCATAAATCCATACTGTGACTCGTACTCACTTACTTGTATGATTTGCATATAAGGTATTTTAATTGCCAGCTTTTCTGCCTCTCTAAGATATTCACTCATGCGTGCCAGACAGATTCTTTTATTCACTGCGCATATTGCATCCTGTTGTTGTTTTTCTTCAAGTTCGACATACTGCTTATATTTACCTAATACCCGCTTTATCTCAGGCAACAGCATTCTCTCTCTTATTGCGGACAATTTTACCTTCATATGCTTTTCTAAAAGCGCTTTTCCAAGTATCGTCTGTGCTTTTTCCTCATTGCTTAGATATAATTCTGCTATTTCTGCTTGATTTTTTTCTAAATAATTCTCAAAACTATAATATACAACCGGTCTTACAGTATACTCTTTTCCATAGCTATATATATAATCCCAAAATCCATTTTTCCAACGGACAAATTGCTGCTCTAATGCATCCGTAATATATGTTTGTACGCATACAACAACTTCTTTTTGTATTTTGCTTCTTATATCTGAACGCATTTTATTAAGGTGATTAGAACAATATTTTATCAAAATATTTAATCTATTCGTATAATACTCCTGCACATAATCCCCAGAAAAATTCCCAGCCCTGTCTAAGTGATCAATTTCCTCTTTGACTGACTGTAAATCCTCAAATCTTTTAGGTATTAATACAATTTCACTCAATGTACACTTGTCTAATTTTGCCCAGGCTTCATCCAGATTTTTATAGTTAAAATTGTTAAAATAGCACTCTATTTTTTGTTCATACTTTTGAATATCTCTTTCGATATATTGCTCAAATAAGATTCTTTCCGTTGCAAATACATTTGTATGATTTTGTGCAAAACGATTATATAGATATGTATGTTCCCCCTCTATACATGCAACCTTATTTTCATGTTTCAAACCATATACAAAATATTTATCCTGCACATCTTCTGTTTCGATTTTTTGTATTCTTCTTAATTTTTGCTCAATCCATTCATGATAAATTGTCTGCTCCACATAACATTCCAAATCTGCCTGATAATTCTTTTCTACCCAGACTTTTAATCCTATATCATATCTTTGAATCATTCTTTTAAACACCTGTTGAATGGTATTTCTCCAGTTTGTATTCAAGTCTTTAAAATATTTTCTGAATTTATCACTTTTCCAGTTTGTAAATATTCCCCATCCCTGCGCATCATAACGCAATTTTAAAAATTGCTCCTTTTGTAAATTCCACAGCTTTGACAGATCTATTTCTTCTAACTCACCATTATCAATAAAATATGGACTGCTGATAAATTCCTTCTCGATCAGACGAATTTTTTCCGGAAGCAGCTTGTCTATTATTTCATGCAGATTCATTTCCTGAGCAAACAAATCGTCATAGTACTTTGTAATTGCAGCAAAGGATTTGTCATAGTTTCTTTCACATTCATCAAATGCTTTACTATAGAGTGTCTCATGATCTATCGACCCATTTAATTTATCTAATATAACGGATATACGCTGTATATATTCTTCTAAAATCCCCGTAATTCTTTTTATCAATTCATCCCGTAAACTATAATATTGTGATAAAACATTGTATCTGTCTTTAATTTTTAGCTGAATATTCGCATACAACTCCTGGTATATTCCATTAAATAATCTTTCTCCAACCTCTAGTTTCAATCCTTTTTCACAATTTTTTATATAGGAATAAATTTCTGTACGAAGCTGCAGTAAAAAGGATTCTCTACGCTTTGGATTTTTGTAATCTCCTGCAAATCCAGCAAAATCCTTTATACAATTCTGCGCCATTTCTCCTAAAGTAAATCGCATATCTGCAATCACATCTTCTGGCGTTTCTATCTCCTCTAAATCTTCATTTTCAATATCCCAATCCGCAAATGTATAGACCAAAAAAATCGGCTTATTATAGACTTTTACTGTTTTAAATTTTTCAATAGTACTACCGATATATTGTCCTTTTACACACCATATGATGATATCGGCCTCCGAATAAATATCATCAAATAAATCACTATATACAACCTGTGTTCCGGTAGTGAGATTCATCTGTGAGCTTTCTATGGATAAATGTGCATTGGACTGGTTAAATCCTTCTGTATCTATTACAATTATATCCTCATTGGGCCATTCCAGATTCAAGGACCAATATGCATTTACATTTTTTTCATTTCTAATTTTTTCATATTGATGCTGTAATTCTTCATCATTTTTGATTTCAAATTTATTTCCATTCTCCATATCATATGGATTTTCAGATACATACTGCATCCCGGACACATTTCTATAATAATTTTTATTGGCAGATTTTATCCCCAATCCTTCTGTTGCAACTGTTTTTCCCAACAAACCATTTAACAGACAGGTTTTTCCATGTTTTCCTTCTCCGACAAGCATGATTGATATCGGATTATGAAAATTCTTAATGTATCGTTCTATGGCTCTTACATAATCTGTTTTTTCACATATTTCACAGGCTTGCTTTAAAAGTAACAGCTTTGCTTTTAGCTCCATTTTCCCATATCCCCTTTTACCTTCTCGTTTCTCCCTATTAAGTGTAACACATTTATCAGCTGCACTCTATACACTTTGGAATATATTTCAAAATACTATTTACATTCTCTGCTGATTTTTGCATCCTCTATTGTCAAAAATGACCTTGAAACAGGATGTATTCCTATTTCAAGGTCATTATCATGGAATTA
This sequence comes from Lachnospiraceae bacterium, assembly GCA_017625255.1. Classification (GTDB taxonomy): domain Bacteria; phylum Bacillota; class Clostridia; order Lachnospirales; family Lachnospiraceae; genus Roseburia_B. Next base: position 5,042 of record JAGALK010000028.1, on the reverse strand, counting down.
TTCAAACTCCACAGTCCCCGGCGGCTTAGATGTCAAATCATAGAACACTCGATTCACACCCTTTACCTCATTAATAATTCGACTCATCACTTTTTGCAATACTTCAAACGGAATATCCGCGCTTTCCGCTGTCATAAAATCTATCGTATTTACTGCTCTAAGTGCCACTGCATAGTCATAGGTTCGTTCATCCCCCATGACTCCAACAGAGCGCATATTTGTAAGTGCTGCAAAATACTGTCCTAAACTCTTATCCAGTCCAGCTTTTGCAATCTCTTCACGATAAATTGCATCGGCTTCCTGTACAATCTTCACCTTTTCTGCTGTTATATCTCCAATAATACGGATACCAAGTCCCGGTCCGGGGAACGGCTGACGGTATACTAAATTTTCCGGAATACCTAATTCCAATCCGGCTTTTCTTACTTCATCCTTAAATAAATCCCGCAATGGCTCAATAATCTCTTTAAAATCTACATAATCCGGCAAACCACCTACATTATGATGAGACTTAATCACCACAGACTCTCCGCCAAGACCACTTTCTACCACATCCGGATAAATGGTTCCCTGTACAAGAAAATCTACCGCACCGATTTTTTTCGCCTCTTCTTCAAATACACGAATAAATTCTTCTCCGATAATCTTTCTCTTTTGTTCCGGCTCGTCCACTCCAGCTAATCGGATATAAAAACGATCCTGTGCATTGACACGGATAAAATTAAGTTCATAGGGACCATTAGGACCAAATACAGCCTCTACCTCATCCCCCTCATCCTTACGAAGCAGACCATGATCCACAAACACACAGGTCAACTGACTGCCGATTGCTTTTGAGAGCATAACGGCTGCTACAGAAGAATCTACACCACCGGAAAGCCCGCATAATACCTTTCCATCGCCGACTTTTTCGCGGATTTCCTTTATGGCATTTTCTACAAAATGATCCATTCTCCATGTTCCGGCGCAGCCACAGACACCTCTGACGAAATTGTAAAGCATCTTGGTACCTTCCTGTGTGTGAAGTACCTCTGGATGGAACTGGATAGCATATAAATTCTTCTCTCGGTTTTCTGCTGTTGCTACCGGACAATCTGCGGTATGTGCCACAATATTAAATCCCGGCGCAATTTTAGAAATATAATCAAAATGACTCATCCAGCATATCGTCTTTTCTGCCACATCTTCAAATAATGGCGATGCAGTATCCACAAACACTTCTGTTTTGCCATATTCGCGCACCGGAGCTTTTTCTACTTTACCACCTAACACATGCATCATAAGCTGTGCACCGTAGCACAATCCAAGCACCGGAACACCCAATTCAAACAATTCTTTTGTGTATGTTGGTGCACCTTCTTCATAACAACTGTTTGGTCCACCGGTTAAAATGATTCCCTTCGGGTTCATTGCTTTAATCTCTTCTATGTTGGTACGATAGGAGTAAATCTCACAATAAACATTGCACTCTCTGACGCGTCGTGCAACTAACTGATTGTACTGACCGCCAAAATCAATGACGACAATTTTTTCCTGATTCATTGGCTTTCTGCCTCCTAAACTCTTTTTCTTTCTTCATTATAGTTTAGTGTTTTTCGAATGACAAGAAATTTTTTTAATTAACAATTACTCATTTCCTTAAGCGTTGGATAGGATGCAATTGCACCGGTTTTCTTTACGCTTTTACCACAATAAGCATTGGAAAAATCCAAATAGCTTTTCATTTGCTCCGCAGACAAATTTCGCAAATCACCTAGTTCCACTCCGTCTGCAAACATCTGATACAAAAAAGAACCAATAAATCCATCTCCTGCTCCGGTCGTATCTACTGCTTTTACCCTTTTTCCGGCGGATTCTGCCCTTGTATTCTTTGTGTAACACTCTGCTCCCTCTGCGCCTTTGGTGTAAATCAACAGCTCTACATCTCCAATAAACAAATCTTCTTTTGCCTCTTCCATAGAAGCTTTTCCAGTGACAAACTCTAATTCTTCATCCGATATTTTTAAAATATGTGCCTTGGGTATAAATTCCCATACCGCTTGTCTTAAAGCCTGCTCACTTTCCCATAGTGCCAGACGCAAATTGATATCAAAACTGATTATTCCCCCTGCTTCCTTTGCATAATCAATCGCTTTTTCATGTGCTTTTTTCATTGGAAAATCCCCAAGCGAAACTGAACAAAAATGCAGTGCATATGTATCTGCAAACCATTCCTTTTGCAGTGATTTTGCTTTTAAAAGCATATCGGCACCGGGCTTTCTGTAAAAAGAAAATTCCCGGTTTCCATCCTCTTTTAAAGCTACAAATGCCAATGATGTATTTGCCTCTTTTGTCCGCAAAACATGGTCACAGTCAATTTCATACTTTATGAATTCTTCTATGATTTTATCCCCAAAAGGGTCATCTCCTAACTGTGTAATCATCCCTGCTTTACCACCTAGTTTACAGAAAGCTCCGCAGACATTCGCCGGAGCACCGCCTACTGCCGGACGAAATCCCAAAACCTCCTTAATGGATTTTCCACTTTCTTCCGGGATAAAATCTATTAATGCCTCTCCTATTGCATATAATTTTTTCTTCATGTGTCTTATACTCCTTCATAACAAATCAGCAGCATTTATCTGTACTGTTTTCTTTTAATTCTCGCATAAATTTCCATATAAAGGGCAGACAAACCACAAATGTTGCCACATCTGCTATCGGCTGCGCTGCTTTCATTCCCATACTTCCCCATATTTTAGGCAAAAACCATATCAACGGTAAAAAAAATACTCCCTGTCTGCAAGCCGCAAGAAAGGTCGCTACAGCATTTTTTCCAACTGCCTGAAATGTCATATTGCAAACTACTCCCAATGCCAATAAGGGCATCACTAAGCTTTGCATACGAAGTGCCAACATGCCTATTTCCTTTACCTGTGAATCATCGGAAACAAACCTCTCTAACAGCCATGGTGCAAGTGTATACTGTACGATACCAAACACACTCATGCCTATATTTCCCGTCCACAAGGTAAAACGATATGCCTTTCTGACTCTTTCGTATTCCTTAGCACCATAATTGTATCCCACGATCGGTTGATAAGCCTGAGCAAAACCAATTAAAATACAATACACCAACATAAAAATCTTTCCTGCAACAGACATGGCTGCTACTGCCGCATCCCCATAGCCTGCTGCCACATGGTTTAAGGCGACAGAAGCTACACTTGCCAATCCCTGCCGAAATAAGGACGGCATGCCATTACTAAGAAATTCCTTATATAGCGAAAAATCTTTTGACAGATATTTTAGCGAAAATCGCAGCACTGTTTTTTGGGTAAAAAAACAAATCAAAAGAATCAAAAATCCCACCGACTGACTAATTGCCGTCGCTACAGCAGCTCCCATTATTCCCATATTGGCAGCAAAAATCAAAACCCAGTCCAAAATAATATTTAACACTCCGCCTATACCAATACCAAGCATTGCAAGAACTGTTCTTCCTTCTGCCCTAAGCAAATTATTCAAGACAAAAGAAGCCGTTATCAAAGGTGTCACATATAAAATATACCTGGCATAATCCATAGCATATGGCAAAATTGTATCTGTTGCACCCAAGCCTCTTATAAGTCTTTCTAAAAACATCAGTCCAATTCCACTTAAAAGCCCCCCAAAAACAAAAGATGTCACCAGTGCGGTAGTCGCTACCTCTTTTGCTTCTTCGCTGTCTTTTTTTCCAAGCAGACGGGAAATCACACTGCCCGCACCTGTCCCTACTGTAAATCCGATTGCCTGTATAATTGCCTGTAGAGAAAATACGATTCCTGTTGCTGCAGATGCGCTTGTTCCAAGCTTAGAAACAAACCATGTATCAGTAATATTATAGATAGAGGTAATCAGCATACTGATAATCGTTGGCACAGCCATAACTGTTATAAGTTTTGGCAGCGGGGTTTTTATCATTTTTTCATACTGTTCGTCTTTTTGCTGCATATTTTTTACCGTTTTTATACCTTTCTATATAGGTATACTATTTCCGGTTTTGGTTTTTCTTATGCGCATTTAGCATTTCTGATGCAAAAACTATCTTTTATAGCCTGCAGATTTCACAATTACTTTACTTATATATCTACCTTTTCATCCTCCGCAAAATTTCCTTCGCTTGTGGAGTAACACGATAGGACTCTATCATTTTTTGAATAGCCTTATTATATGTCCAATCCTCCAACTCATTCTGCAGCATATACGCATGGGTTTCCTTTGGAAATTTGGCATATGCAGTTGCTACACACCATGCCACTGCCATTTTTGTATAATATCCATCATATTTCAAACCATTCATCAGCTCCAATACCGGCTGAATATAATCCTCTACCAAAAAATGACTAAGTGCCAAAACTGCCGGTACTCGCTGAGAATATTCATCGTCTTTTGCTGCATATTTTAGCATCCATTTCCATACCTTTTCTCTGTGCTTTCTGGCAATGGTAAAGGTCTGGCAAAATCCATCATTTACTGCCCAATCCTGTATCTTTGGCACAAATGTATCCGCATACGCCAAAATCGTATCTATATCATCCTTGGCATACCCCAGTACAAATGCCTGTAAACACTGCTGTTCAAAATATGTATCAGGACACTGTTCTAAAAAGGTTCTATAATCTTCCTTTGCAATCTGTTTTGCCAGCTTGCGCAAATCAGGAATACGAGCTCCTAAAATAAGCTTTGCTCCAGGTGTTATAACAGTACTTCTTTTTGCATTCTTTTCCTCCGCCAACTCACTTAATCTGGCATTTACTTCTTCTATTGTCATATGTGTATTCCTTTCTGATGTCCTGTTACTATTATAACAATAGAGGTGTCTTGCTGCTATGATTATTTTCTGAAAATTCCGGTTGTGGGGATAAATGGTATTCCGATATTATTTTGAAGGACGGACGACATAACATATTTTTTTGTGAAAGTATCATTTTTTGTTGTGTGGTGGGCATATAGAGGAGGTATAGGTGTGGGCAGATTCCGTTGTCCGAGTGTAAGATTTGCTAAATATTCTTATGATGGGT
>JAGALK010000027.1 GCA_017625255.1 Lachnospiraceae bacterium | reverse complement strand
TGATTTTTGTATTGAACATTATTAAATGACTTCACAGGTTATAGAGATACTATGCTTAATGTGTAGTATCTTTTTCTTTGCCCAAAATCTCGAAATATTTCCACAAAATTCATATGAAATATGAGTTGCTTTTGGGGTGTTTTGAGTTATAATTTTTATATCAGCGAAATAGTAATATTACCACTTTTGAAAAGGCGGAGCGAATATTACCAAAAATATTACCACAGAAAAAATAAAGTAGTTTAGAAAAAGTGTTAAAAACAATTTTCTGTATAGCCAAAAACTTGTAAAAAGCCTTTAAACACCCCAAAAATAAGATAAAAAGGCTATACAGAGAAGAAAATAGTGGTGGGGTGTGCTATATCGGTTTAAGGTGTAATACCAGATAAAAGCACTGCGAATGGCAGATACATAAAGTGCAAAGAAAACTTGTCAAAAAAGCATTGACAAGTACACTTGGCAATGATACTTTATATTGCGCTGGATAAGAAGTTTGAGGAATTGTTTTATTTTGAATAATTTTGGAGAAAAAATGAAGAATATTATATATGAAGATAATGACATTATTGTAGTACATAAATCCGGTGGAATTCCTGTACAAACTGCCAGATTAGGTCAAAAAGATATGGTCAGTATGTTAAAAAATTATCGTGCTAAGAAACAGGAAGACCTCTATATAGCCGTTATCCATCGCTTAGATCAGCCTGTAGAAGGTGTTTTGCTGTTTGCCAAGACCAAGGAGGCAGCTGCAAAGCTGAGCAGTCAGTCCAAAGAGCGGGATATGGATAAGTATTATCATGCGGTGGCGTATAATCAGACTGGCAAATTATTACAACAGGGCACAGAAGGAACATTAACGGATTTTCTTTTGAAAGATACAAAAACCAATACATCCAAAGTCGTAAATGCAAATACTAAAAATGCCAAAAAAGCGACATTACAGTACAAGGTGATTTCGATAAAAGACAATCTTATCATGCTTTCCATAAAGTTAGAAACCGGAAGACACCACCAGATTCGTGTGCAGATGGCGAATGCAGGAATGCCGCTTATAGGAGACCAAAAATATGGGTTAAAAACTATGCCGCCTATAAAAGGTGTGGATAGAAATGTGGCGTTGTGCTCTGTAAAAATTGGTTTTGTACATCCAAAAACCAATAAAAAGATGGAATTTGAAATAGAACCGGAAAATAAAACCTTTGCAATCATGCAAGGGTGCAAAGATACATTCTGATTAAGGGGAAATGAATATATGAAAAAAAAGTTTGTTAAAAAAACATATGGTATTTTGTGCATAGCGGTAAGCATATTTGCGCTGTCAGGATGCCAGAATACAAAAAGTGAAGATAACACACAGCAAAATATAGTTACAGAATCAGATGAGATATCAAAAGAAGAAGTGAAAAATGAAGAAGTACAAAAGGAAGAAATAAAAAACGAAGAGCCGGTAAAAGAAGAAGCACAAAAAGAAGCTATACAAGAGGAGGATTCTTCGAAGAAGCTTTTGATACAGCCGGAGGATAATTCCAATCAGCAAGAAACAGAGGCTGTAGATACAGAAGAAACTACTGAGAGAGTATACATGAATATACCAAAAGAACCAACAGAAATAACATCCGATATAGATGCTGAGCTTGCAGCTATAGAAGCGGAAGCAGAAATTTTAAATACAAGTCTGCAAAGTGGTGAACTCAGTCAGATAGAATTAAACGCGACTTCAGCAGAATTATATAAATTGTGGGATGATGAGCTAAACTCCATCTGGAGTCGTTTAAAGGAAAAATTAGATGCAGAGACAATGGCAACGCTTACTGAAGAAGAAATTGCATGGATTAATGAAAAGGAAACTACCATTGCAGAAATCGGTGAGGAATATGGAGCCGGAACGATCCGTCCTTTGATAGAAAATGATAAAGCAGCAGAAATGACAAGAGAGCGCGTATACGAATTAGCTGAATTGCTCCGCTAACATTTCTTTCCACAAAAAAAGTACATAAATCCATTTGCCCGGACACATAATGAATATATGATGAATATAATGAAATGGGAAATGGGAACCAAAATTGCAAAGCTGTTTTTTACAATAGCGGCAGTATACCTTGGAATCAAATACATATTTCCAATCGTACTGCCGTTTTTTATTGCTTTATTGCTGGCAAAATTATTATATCCGTTGGCAATGGGCATAGAAAAAAAGATAAAATTAAATAGAGCATTATCCAGATCCGCGGCGTATTTTCTGTTTTTGGGAATTATGGGAGGTATTTTAGGGGGAATTTTGTATCTGTGTTATCGTATGGGCAGTACATGTCTTGAAAATATAACCAGAATAATGGCATGGGCAGATGAAATATTTGACCTTTGTTGTCAGAAGATAGAGATGATTAGCGGAGTCGGATTGGCAGAAATTCAAGGAAAAGTCAATGAAGAGATGGCTGGAGTGACAGATGGGGCAATTGATTTTTCCAAAGAAGCCGGTGTAAAATTAATGGCAGTTTTAGCCAAGGTGTTAGTTACCTGTGTAGCAACACTTTTGATATTAAATGACTATGAAAAGATTGTCGCCGGGATAAAAAAAACACCCATAGGAAAGCGAACGGTGGAATTATTAAAAGATATGCGGAGTGCTTCCGGTGAATATCTAAAGGCACAGCTAAAAATTATGGGGATTGTTACAGGAATCTGTATTTTGGGTCTTTGGTTATTAAAAACGAAGTATGCATTTGGAATTGGTATTTTAGTGGGGATATGTGATGCTTTTCCTTTCTTGGGAACGGGAACGGTTTTTGTTCCTTGGGCTATTATTATGATTTTGTTAGGAGAATACAAAAAAGCTGCCGGATATCTGGTGTTGTATCTGCTCTGTACTTTTACACGGCAAATGTTAGAACCAAAGCTGGTAGGGAATGGAATTGGTGTTCCGCCATTAGCAGTATTGATGAGTATTTACATTGGTCTGCAGTTATATGGAGTATCTGGTGTGATCTTAGGTCCGGTATCTGCATTGATTATCTATGAAATATGGAAAAGTCTTGACAAATCAAAAGAGCAGAGTCTACAATAGGAAGCACGAATATAGATATTTAAGCGATGAAGAGGATTAGTAGGACAGAAGCAATCCCCAGAGAGAAGATTATGCATGAGGATATTTTTCCTATGCAGGCTGAGAGATCTTTGTTTGAACCTGTGTGAACCTGCCTTGGAGCTTCCATATGAAAATATGGCGTATTTCCGGCGTTAGCGGAGAATAGAGTGTATGTATACATTTATCTGAAGATAATAGAAATACATGAATCAGGGTGGTACCGCCGAAAGATTTCGGTCCCTATAGGAGGGGCAGAGACTATCGGCGGTTTTTTGCTGTTGGATATCCATAAAAGCCCTTTAGAAACAAATATTTATGCAGAAAGGAATCAAAATCATGGCAAAAGACAAGAAATTAGTAGAAGCGATTACATCCATGGATGTGGATTTCGCACAGTGGTACACAGATGTTGTAAAAAAAGCAGAATTAATCGATTATTCTTCCGTAAAGGGATGTATGATTATCAAACCAGACGGCTATGCAATCTGGGAAAACATCCAGAATGAATTAGACAGAAGATTCAAAGAAACAGGGGTAGAAAATGTGTATATGCCAATGTTTATCCCGGAAAGCCTTTTAAATAAAGAAAAAGATCATGTGGAAGGCTTTGCACCGGAGGTAGCATGGGTAACCCATGGTGGTCTGAACCCATTACAGGAAAGACTTTGCGTTCGTCCTACTTCTGAGACTTTATTCTGTGATTTTTATAAAAATATCATCCAGTCCTACAGAGATTTGCCAAAGGTATACAACCAGTGGTGTTCTGTTGTGCGTTGGGAAAAAGAGACAAGACCATTCCTTCGTTCCAGAGAGTTTTTGTGGCAGGAAGGTCATACTGCTCATGCAACAGCAGAGGAAGCAGAAGAAAGAACTGTACAGATGTTAAATCTTTATGCGGATTTCTGTGAAGAAGTATTGGCTATGCCGGTTGTCCGCGGACAAAAGACAGAAAAAGAAAAGTTTGCAGGTGCAGAAGCTACTTATACTATTGAAGCATTGATGCATGATGGAAAAGCATTACAGTCTGGAACCAGCCACAACTTTGGTGATGGCTTTGCGAAAGCATTCGGTATTCAGTACACAGATAAAGAAAATAAATTGCAGCATGTACATCAGACCTCATGGGGTATGACCACTCGTTTGATTGGTGCAATTATCATGGTACATGGTGATGATTCTGGTCTTGTACTTCCACCAAGAGTAGCACCTACACAGATTATGGTAATTCCAATCATGCAGCACAAGGAAGGTGTATTAGATAAAGCAGCAGAGTTAAAGGATCGTTTGGCTAAGAGTGGTATCCGTGTGAAATTAGATTCTACAGATAAGAGCCCGGGCTGGAAATTCTCTGAGCAGGAAATGCGTGGTATTCCAATGCGAATTGAGGTTGGCCCAAAGGATATCGAAGCGAGTCAGTGTGTACTTGTTCGTCGTGATACCAGAGAAAAAATAGTGGTATCCTTTGATGAACTTGAAACAAAGGCAGCTGAATTATTAGAAACAATTCAGACAGAAATGTTTGAACGGGCAAAAGCACATAGAGATGAGCATATCTATGATGCGCACAATTATGATGAATTTACAGAAATTGTAACAAATAAAGCAGGATTTATTCGTGGTATGTGGTGTGAAGATCAGGCTTGTGAGGATAAGATTAAAGAAGATTTTGCAGCAACTTCCCGTTGTATGCCATTTAACGATCAGGAGCAGATTGCTGACACCTGTGTATGCTGCGGTAAACCGGCACACAAATTAGTATATTGGGGCAAAGCATACTAAAATTTGCATATCAGAATGTTTGAAAGGAAGCTCTCTTAGAGGTTCCTTTCATTCTTAGTAGATGGAGTTGATAGAATGAAGATAACATTGCCGGAAAAGGTAGACCGTATTTTAGATACATTGATGCAGGCAGGATATGAGGCATATGCTGTAGGAGGCTGTGTCCGTGACAGTATTCTTGGAAAGAAACCCGAAGACTGGGATATTACCACCTCAGCCACACCGGAGGAAGTGAAAAAAATATTTCATAGAACCATTGATACCGGAATTGAGCATGGAACGGTAACGGTAATGTTAGAACGGGAAGGCTTTGAAGTGACAACCTATCGGATTGATGGAAAGTATGAAGACTCCAGACATCCAAAAGAGGTGACCTTTACACCGAATCTTTTAGAGGATTTAAAGCGTCGGGATTTTACCATCAATGCTATGGCATATAATAATCGGGATGGTTTGGTAGATGCCTTTGACGGTATCGGTGATTTGGGAAGGAAAATCATTCGCTGTGTGGGCAATCCTATGGAAAGGTTTGATGAGGATGCCCTTCGCATGATGCGGGCAGTTCGATTTGCAGCCCAGTTAGGTTTTTCCATTGAGGAAAAGACTGTTGAAGCTATCAAGATACTTGCTCCTACATTAGAAAAAATCAGTGCAGAGCGAATACAGGTGGAATTAGTTAAGCTGCTGATTTCAGATCATCCGGAAGAAATGCGTACTTTATATAAAACAGGAATTACAGCAGTGATGCTGCCGGAATTTGATGTAATGATGCAGACAGACCAGAATAATCCGCATCATATGTACACCGTAGGCGAACATACCCTTGCTGCATTAGAAAATGCGCCAAAGGATAAGGTACTTCGGTTGACCATGCTTTTACATGATGTGGCAAAACCGGTTTGTAAAACAACAGACGAGGATGGTGTGCATCATTTTCACCATCATCCCCAAAAAGGAAGTGAAATGGCAAGAGCTATCCTTCGGCGGCTGAAATTTGATAACGATACTACAGACAGAGTCTGTAATTTGGTGAAATGGCATGATGACAATCCGCCAATCACCGCAAAAAGTATCAGACGGGCAATCGTACGATTAGGAAATGAGGCTTATCCTGCCATATTTGCTGTAAAACGGGCAGATATTCTTGCTCAAAGTACACATCAACGGACAGAAAAGCTTGCTTATGTAGAGGAATATGAAGCGTGTTATCAGCAGATTTTAGAACAGAAGCAGTGTCTTTGTCTGAAGGATTTAGCAGTCAGCGGAGGCGATTTGATTGCAGCAGGTATGAAACCGGGAAAAGAATTAGGTCAAATTTTAAAAGAACTTTTAGATATGGTTTTAGAAGAGCCTGAGAAAAATCAAAAAGAACTGCTGCTTTTAGCTGCCAAAGAAAAATTCAAGTAATAATTTAAATACCCCTTTCATATGTTGAATAGACACAGAATGTACGAGATTGTAAATTGTGTGAATAGATGCGTATGGAGGGGTTTTTGTGTATAATCGTGAAGAAGAAATTTTAGAACAATATGATTTGGAGATTAGAAATACAGCAAAAGGACGCGGAGCCCTGATTTGTGACACCAATAAGGGGACATTTTTGTTAAAGTCATTTCGTGGTTCTAAGGAACGGGCAGAATTTTTGTATGGAATACTGAATTTTTTGTACAAACAAGGTTTTTTGGCAGAGGTCATGTATCCACTTGATGAAGAAAATATTCTGGCAAGGGATGAAATCAATGAAATTTTTTATTGTATGAAAACCTATTTTCCGGGAAAAGAGTGCGATGTAAAAAATCGGGATGATATTCTTGCCGCAGTAAAAAAGTTAGCAGGATTACATAATCTTACAAAATGCTATGAACAGGGAATACCGGAATTTATAAAAACAAGTCAGGATGGACTTATTCATGAGTATCAGCGGCATAATCGGGAATTGAATAAGGTGAAAAATTATATTCGTAATAAGCACAGAAAGAATGATTTTGAAATTTTGTTTATGCAGGTGTATACCAGCTATCAGAAACAGGCGCTGGAAGTCACTACACAGTTAGAACAGCAAATGGCAGGCATGAAAGAGGAAGTAAATAGTCAGATGTGGGGATTATGTCATGGAGACTACAATCAACATAATATTGTGCTTTTTCAAGGAGAATGGGCATTGCAAAATTTTGAGCAGATGTCTTATGATGTACAGGTGCAGGATTTAGCCAATTTTATGAGGAAAATATTGGAAAAGCATAATTGGAATACAGGGCTTGGCATGGAAATGATTATGGCTTATGATGGAGTTCGAAAGCTTTTGCCGGAAGAATTAGAGCAGCTGTATTTACGGTTGGCATATCCGCATAAATACTGGAAAATCGCAAATCACTATTATAATTCCAGAAAATCCTGGATTTCCGGCAGAGATATCGAAAAACTGCAAAAGATTATGGCGCAGGAAGAACAACGAAAGCAGTTTTTGCGGATGTTATTTCATTTCACAAGTCAAAAGTAGTGTGCTATAATGCTACTGTGACAGGTTGATAAACACAAAAGGAGAAATACAGATGAAGATAAAAAAGCAGTTGTCTTTGCTGGTGCTTATGGCTGTTTTATGTGGGATATGTGCCTGTGGACAAAGTAAAGTCAGCAGTCAAAGTCAGATTGTACAGGGAAGAAGAGGAACAGGAACGGCTGCAAAAACCGATACCGAAGCCATTATGGATACAGAAGAAGAGGAAGAAGAGGTATCCTATGAGCTTTTCGTTGTAGCGCAAATAGATACGGAAGAGAAAAAAATCTGCGTAGAAAAAGTAGGAAGCGGCAGACAATTTGAATATGTATATGATACCGGAACAAAATTTCTGGATAAATATGGAAATACTAAAGCGATGACAGCTTTTGTGCCAGGGGATGTGGTAGAAATTCAGGCTACAGGCAATGAATATCCTCTAAAGCAAATACAGCTTTCGGAAAAAGTCTGGGTACAGGATGAAATTTCAAATTATTCCGTGGATGAAAATATAAAAGCTTTTGTCATAGGAAAGACGAAATATCAGTATGCTGAAGGGTTAGAGGTATTTTCCGGAGATAAAAAAGTAAATCTTCGGAGTCTTGGCAAAAAGGATGAAATTCGTGTAGTGGGTATAGATAAAGAGATTATATCTGTGGCAATTACCAAAGGACATGGGTATCTTGCGCTGGCAAATACAAAGCTTTTTGAAGGCAGCTTTATCTGTATTGGTGAAAAGATTTTTCAGGAAGTAACGGCTAATATGCAGGTAGAAGTACCGGAAGGAACTCATTTGGTTACAGTTGCCAATAACGGATATGGCGGAAGCAGGGAAGTGACCATTGAAAGGAATAAGACTACAAGACTGGATTTGGACGGACTAAAAGGCGAAGGCCCTAAAATCTGCAAAATTACCTTTAAGGTTGGTGTAGAAGGTGCAATTTTACAGATAGACGGCAAGGATGTGGACTATTCTAAACCGGTAGAGGTACAGTATGGGGTGCACAAGATTGCGGTAAGCGCAGAGGGATATGATACAATTTCTGAAAAATTAGTGGTCAATTCTAAAGAAGCAGAGATTGAAATTGCACTGACCTCTGCAGCCGGTGATGTTATAGAAGAGGAAACCGAGGATACAAAAACAGACGATACAGAAACGAAGCAGGAGGACGATGGTTCTACGGATACAAATACAAATGAAGCAGAAAATGAAAATAACGAGAATACCGGAACAAATAATGATGGCTCTAGTGAGAATAATTCGACGGATGAGAGCTCCACAGACTATCTGACGACACTGTATAATCTGTTAAATTCTATCAATACTAATAATTCAGGAACAACGAATAACTACGACGATTTGCACGACGGTTAAGGAAATGGAATATTTTGTGCACAATATTGCCAAAATCCATGATTTTCCTTGACAAACATAGGTAAAACAAGTATAAATAGATTTGTAGGTATTCTTAGAGTAGGAAGCAAAACCTCAAGTATATAAAATCCACAGGAGGAATTTTTAAAATGAACAAAGCAGAATTAGTTGCAGCTATGGCTGAGAAAACTGAATTATCTAAGAAAGACGCTGAAGCAGCATTAAAAGCTTTTACAGATGTAGTTGCTGAAGAATTAAAAAAAGGTGAGAAAATCCAGTTAGTAGGATTTGGAACTTTCGAAGTTTCTGAAAGAGCTGAGAGAACAGGAAGAAATCCTCGTACAAAGGAAACAATCACAATTCCAGCATCTAAAGCACCAAGATTCAAAGCAGGAAAAGCATTAAAAGATATGATCAATGCATAATTGATGAAATGACGAGGGCGTTATTAACGCCCTTATTTTTTTTGAATTAGGAGAAAACGGATGAGATTAGATAAATTTTTAAAAGTATCTCGTTTGATTAAACGGCGTACTGTAGCAAATGAAGCCTGTGATGCAGGAAGAGTAATGGTGAATGATAAAGTGGCAAAGGCTTCTGTAAATGTTAAGGTTGGAGACATTATTGAAATTGCATTTGGGCAAAAAACGGTAAAGGTTGAGGTATTATCTTTGGCAGAATCCATTCGAAAAGAAGATGCGAAAGAGATGTTTAAATATCTATAAAATGCAGGATTACAGATAAAAATCCAAGTGTTTAGGAGTAAAATGCAATTTGGTACATCAAAACTTGCAAAAAAATAACTTTTATACGATGAAGTTGCAAAGATTTAAAGAAATAAAGAAAAAAAGATTGCCAAGTCTTTCATTTTGTACTAATATAGGGGTATCGTAGATTCCGGTTTTGAAATTTGCAAAAGCTGGAGTTTTACACCAACAATAAATAAGAATAAAAGGAGATTGAGAAAATGAGTTACGTTGATGAAGTACTTGAGAAAGTAAAATCAAAAAATGCATCTGAACCAGAATTTCTTCAGGCAGTAGAAGAGGTTTTAGAATCCTTAAGACCAGTTATCGATGCAAATGAAGAATTATACCGCAGAGAAGCTTTGTTAGAAAGAATTTGTGAGCCAGACAGACAGTTCAAATTCCGTGTACCTTGGGTAGATGACAAGGGTCAGGTTCAGGTGAATGTTGGATACAGAATCCAGTTCAATAATTCTATTGGACCTTACAAGGGAGGATTAAGATTGCATCCTTCTGTAAACACAGGTATTATCAAGTTCTTAGGATTCGAGCAGATTTTCAAAAACTCCTTAACAGGACTTCCAATCGGTGGTGGTAAAGGTGGTTCTGACTTTGATCCAAAGGGCAAATCTGACAGAGAAATTATGGCATTCTGCCAGAGCTACATGACAGAGCTTTGCAAATACATTGGCGCAGATGTGGATGTTCCTGCAGGTGATATCGGAACAGGCGCAAGAGAAATCGGATACTTATATGGACAGTATAAGAGAATTCGTGGTACTTATGAAGGTGTGCTGACAGGTAAAGGCTTGACATACGGTGGTTCTTTAGCTCGTACAGAAGCTACAGGATACGGTTTATTATACATCACACAGGAATTGATGAAATGCCATGGTGAATCTATGGAAGGAAAGACTGTTGTTGTATCCGGTGCTGGTAATGTAGCTACTTACGCTATCCAGAAAGCACAGCAGATGGGCGCAAAGGTTGTGACATGTTCTGATTCCACAGGTTGGATTTATGATGCAGAAGGTATTGATGTTGCATTGTTAAAAGAAGTAAAAGAAGTAAAACGCGCTCGTTTAACAGAATATGCAGCAGCTCGTCCAAGTGCAGAATATCACGAGGGTCGTGGAGTATGGTCTGTAAAATGTGATATCGCATTACCATGTGCAACACAGAATGAATTATTAATTGATGATGCAAAAGCATTAGTTGCAAACGGTGTGAAAGCAGTTTGTGAAGGTGCTAATATGCCTACAACATTAGATGCTACAAAATACTTACAGGAGAACGGTGTATGGTTTATCTGTGGTAAGGCTTCTAATGCAGGTGGTGTAGCAACTTCTGCTCTTGAAATGACTCAGAACAGCGAGAGATTAAGCTGGACATTCGAAGAAGTAGATGCTAAATTGCAGCAGATTATGGTAAATATCTACCACAATATTGATGATGCAGCAAAACGCTACGGTCAGGAAGGCAACTATGTAATGGGTGCAAACATTGCAGGCTTTGAAAAGGTTGCTACAGCTATGATTGCACAGGGTGTGTGCTAATTTGACAGATTGTTAAAATTGTGTATAATATCAATAAGTCCTATAGACTAAGTGTTTATAGGACTTTTCTTTAGTGATAAAAAAGTTTGTATTAGGATATTGACAATTATTAAAAAACGCGATATTCTATGTATACTTTAAGACTTTAAAGCGTAACGGTTTAAAGTGGAAAATAAAACCAGATACACAATTTGGAGGATAATAGGTAATATGGAAAAGAATAAAGGAAATTTGATTGCGTTTAGACCTGACATCAAAGTTGTAGATTGTACACTTCGTGATGGTGGTTTAGTAAATAATTTTGGTTTTACCGATGAATTCGTAAAGGATTTATATCGTACAAATATTAAGGCTGGCGTAGATTACATGGAATTTGGCTACAAAGCCTCCAAAGAAATTTTTGATCCAAAGGACTTTGGCAAGTGGAAATTCTGTGAAGAAGAGGATATCCGTTCTATCGTCGGCAACAATGACTTTGATTTGAAAATTGCAGTTATGACTGATGTGGGCAGAACCGATTACAAAAATGATATTTTAAAGAAAGAGGACAGTGTCATCGACTTGGTTCGTACAGCAACCTACATTCACCAGATTCCAACAGCCATTGAAATGATTCAGGATGCCCATGAAAAGGGATATGAAACAACTGTAAATATCATGGCTATTTCCAAGGTTCGTGAAGAGGAATTAGACAATGGTTTAGAGCTTCTGGCAGAATGTGATGTAGACATTATTTACTTAGTAGACAGCTTTGGAGCATTTTATCCGGAGCAGATTCGCCGATTAACGGATAAATATATGAATATTGCAGAAAAGCATGGTAAGAGAATTGGTATTCATGCCCATAATAACCAGCAGTTAGCATTTGCCAATACAATTGAAGCATTAAGTAATGGTGCAAGCTTACTAGATGCAACTGTAAGCGGTATGGGTCGTGGAGCAGGAAACTGTTTTATGGAGTCCTTGCTTGCTTTCTTGAGAAATCCAAAGTACAATCTTGTACCGGTTATGGATTTTGTTCAGAAATATATTCAGGCAGAAAGAGAAAAGGGAAATGTATGGGGGTATGATATCCCATATCTTTTAACAGGTGTTTTAAATTCTCATCCTTCTTCTGCAATTAAATTTATGGGAGATAAAAGAGAGGACTATTCCAGATTTTATCAGGAATTGTTAGATATGGAATAAGATAGCAAAAGTATCTATAGCTCACAAATAGAGGGAACTTTATTTGTGAGCTTATTTTATGAAGGTTTCGTTTTAGAAGCGCATTTGATATAATAAATAAAAGGGGGAATTATATGATGTACAAAGCACAGATAGTATGTATTATTATTATTTTATTTATTATGGTATTCTATTTTTATTCAGAGAGAAGAACCGCATCTACAAAATGGTTTTCGTTGTTATTGATTACAGCCGTTGTACAGCTTTTGTTTGATATATGTTCGGTTTATACGGTTAATCGTGTGGAAACTATTTCACCGATTTTAAACAAAATGGTACATTTCTTCTTTATGACGCTGATGCTGATGCTTTTTTTTATCGCATATAAGTATCTTGAAGCACTGATAGAAGAGGAAAAAGGAGGATGTATTTACAGAATAAAATATGCGATAGTTCCTGTAGTGTTAGCAGGATTTAGTCTATGTTTTTTACCTATTAAATATATAGAAACACCGAACGGAAATTATTCTCACGGTCCGGCAGTTTTTGGGGTATATGTGTGCGTTGCATGGAGTATAGCTTTAATTGTCAGACTTCTAATTAAACATGGTAAAGATATTCCAAAGAAAAAGCGAAGGGCTGTTGTGATAGCGATGCTTAGTGAAGCGCCTGTGGCAGTCTATCAGATATTTGTTCCTACATCATTGATTTCCTGCCTTGGTATTGTATTGCTGATTATAGGATTATATATGACTGTGGAGAATCAGGATGCAAGATTGGTAAAATTATTAGAAAAGGAAACAAAGCGTGCAGATGTTGCCAATCAGGCAAAAACCAACTTCCTTGCAAATATGTCACATGAAATCAGAACGCCTATCAATGCAGTGCTTGGAATGAATGAAATGATATTAAGAGAAAGCAGGGAGCCTGATGTACGGGAATATGCAAAAGATGTTTCGGGAGCAGCAAAATCCTTGCTGAGTATTATTAATGATATTTTAGATATTACCAAAATTGAAGCCGGAAAGCTGCAGATTTTTCCGACAGAATATGTGTTTTTTAGAATGATTCATGATGTGACGAATATGATATCTTTTAAGGCAAAAGCCAAGGAGTTAGAATTTATCGTAAATATAGATGAAACCATTCCTGGCAGGATGATAGGAGACGATGTGCGTATTCGTCAGATATTGGTCAATATCTTAAATAATGCAGTAAAATATACGCATAAAGGTTCGGTTACATTGGAAGTGCATCAAATGCCTTCAGAAAAAGAGAATTTTGCAAGCATTTTGTTTTCGGTAAAAGATACGGGAATTGGAATCAAAGAAGAGGATATTCAAAAGCTGTTTATTCCCTTTGAGCGAATTGAAGAAAAAAGAAATCGTAATATCGAAGGTACAGGGCTTGGAATGAACATTAGTATGCAGCTTTTAGATTTGCTCAACAGTAAATTAGAAGTTGAAAGCGTCTATGGAAAAGGTTCCGTATTTTCATTCGTCCTACAGCAGGAAATTATAGATAAAACACCAGTGGGAGATTTTCATAAGCAGATACAGTCAGAAGAGGAAGAGTTTACAGAAGAGTACCAGACATTCGAAGCGCCCGATGCTAAAATTCTGGTAGTGGATGACAATGAAATGAATCGTAGGGTATTTTGCAGTTTATTAAAGCATACGAAAATTCAGATTGATCAGGCGTCTAGTGGAAAAGAAAGTATTGAAAAGGCAAAAAAATATTCATATGATATTATTTTTATGGATCATATGATGCCGGAAATGGACGGAATAGAAGCTTTTCAGGTTATAAAGAGTTCAGAAGCGTGTCTAAATACAAATACTCCGGTCATCATACTTACTGCCAATGCTATTTTAGGAGCTAAGGAACGGTATTTAAACGAAGGATTTAAGGACTACCTATCCAAGCCTATTGATGCCCAGCAGTTAGAGAATATGATAGAAAATCTTTTGGATAAAAAAATGCTGCACTATGTCACAAGAACGATTTATCCGCAGGAAGAGAGTAAACGGTATGATTTGTCAGATTTACCTGTTGTAGATGGGCTTGACTGGACTTATGCGTCTGCACATTTTAATGATAAGGAAGCACTGATTGAAAATGTAAGATTTTTTGTATCTGCTATGGCATATGAAGCGAAAGAGTTGGAAAATCTGTTTGAAAAGATTCATTTAGCAGAGGGCATGAAAAATTATAGTATCAAGGTGCACAGCATGAAAAGCTCAGCCGGAAATATCGGAATTGTTCCACTATCAGGTATGGCAAAGGTGCTTGAAGATGCTGCAAAAAATGGGGATGAAACAGTAGTGAACCAATTAACACCGATTTTCTTAAAATATTGGTATGAATGCCAAGAACAGTTAAGGGTATTTTCCGATACGAAAAAGGAGAGGAAAAATGCCAAAGAGTACAAAGAAGAGATACAGAAAATATTCATAGAAATAAAATCCGCAGCGGAAGAATTTGATATTGATGCATTAGATGGCTGCAAGGAACAATTAGAGCAATATTATTTCGACGGCGAGCAGGAGACATTTATAGAACAGATAAAGGGTGCTATTGTGAATCTGGATACAGGTTATTTATCAAATATAGAGGTATTATAGGAAAACAGGAGGCATTATGATACAGGACATTGCGCCACATCAGTATGATGTGACTTATCGGAAAACAGAGGCAAAAGACAGTGATATCATGCTGATTTATCAGAATGGTAGTCTTTTATGCCATATGGAGGAGGAAGAAATTATATATCCTACAGTAAAGGAAATTGCAGAAATTGTTCCTAATATATATGAAAAAGCAAAATTTCTTTTTCGCATAGACAAAAAGGATTATTTTGAACTGCGCAATCCTAAAATCTGTGAGTTTGGAAAGTGGACATATTTATCTAAGGATAGCATTCGAAATGTCAGACCGATTTGGAAAGCCTTTGCTGCTATTACAGGCTTTCAGATTCATAAATGGTATACAGATAATCAGTTTTGCGGCCGCTGTGGAACTAAGATGCAGGCATTAGAAAAGGAACGGGCAATGAAATGTCAGCATTGCGGGAAAATAAGCTATCCGCAGATTTGTCCAAGTGTCATTATCGGTATCACCGATGGCAATCGTATTCTAATGACTAAATATGCCAGCAATCATAGTAAATATAAGAAATATGCCTTAGTAGCAGGTTATGCAGAGGTTGGAGAAAGCTTAGAAGCTACAGTGCGCAGAGAAACAATGGAAGAAGTAGGACTGAAAGTAAAAAATATCCGTTATTATAAGAGTCAGCCCTGGTCCTTTAGTGATGCATTATTAGTAGGATTTTTCTGTGAGGTAGATGGAGATAACGAAATTGTCATGGATAAGGATGAGTTATCCGCAGCCGAATGGTTTGACAGGGAAAATCTGCCGACAGAGCGTTCGGAAGCGTCTATTAGTCTGACGGGGGAAATGATAGATGCGTTTCGGGATGGGTTGGTGTAAGGATTTGAAATGTATCATTTTTTGGTGTGTAGTAAGTCATAGTGTGTAGGTATAGGTGTGTTCAGATTCCGGTTGTCCAGTCGTAAGATTTACTAAATATTCTTATGACATATATTGGAAACGAACGCGTCGGCTCAAACCCGCCATCCAAGGCGGTTTCGCCTAAATCTGCCATCCATGGCAGATTTCCGCTGGTAGTGATAAGAATATTAAGTAAATCTAACTCCTTACCAAAGGTCATCTGCCCACACCTATACCTACACACTATGACAATCTATGATGTGAAAATGATACAGGGGAGGTTGTGAATGTATATTTCCAGAAAACATTGCACAGCCCCTGCTCGTTCTGACAGCACTACACAATGTTCTAAAAACCGGACGGAAACCTTACACAGCGTACATCTGTCGTCCGTTTCACTCCGGCATTCTGGAATATCATTCAACCGCCCAAACCGAAATTTTTTAAGAATTTATGAATACGAAAAAAACTATTGACAAGAATAGTTGTCACATGTATACTACACCCAAGAAGTGACAACAATAATTGTCATATTGACATGAAACATTGTCAAAGTGACAAGAAATCCAGTCAAATAGGAGGTGTGAATATGCCCTTACTTAACAGATTAAAAGAATATCGTGCAAGGATATCTGTAAATCAGCACGAAATGGGCAGATTGGTAGGTGTTTCAAGGCAGACTATCAGTCAGATTGAAAGAGGAGATTATTCTCCATCTGTAACATTAGCATTGAAGATTGCTAAAATTTTTGGGGTTTCTGTAGAAGACATATTTGAATATCAGGAGGAAGAGGATGAATCAGGAAGTAAAGAGAATTAAACAGGAAGATAAAAAAGCATTAAAAGGATTTAGTATATGGATGATTGCAGCATTGATCATTGGCGTATTAGCAGGTATGATGACAAGTCTTGCAGAGTTTTTCTTTGCAGACGATATTGTCAGTATCCTGACAGGGTTTATGCAGAATATTGTGCTGCCATATGGTATGCCGGTGGTGACCGCTATTATTTTGATTGTTGTAGTAGTTTTATACAATAAAGGTAAGAAGATGTTTTTATCTTGGGATGGGGACGATGAAGAGGTTATGGATAAAGCCGAGGAATATTTATCCTATGCAGTATGGCTTACTTCTATGAATATGATTTGGTTATATTTTATTTTTGGAGCAACCTTCACCGGTGATATGTGGGAAGAATTAAAGTATAATGACGGCAGTTTTAGCACACTTGTATGGACATTGCTATTTTTTATTTTAGGTCTTGTGGTGGTATCTGTTGAACAGCAGAAGCTTGTAAATTTAACTAAACAGATAAATCCTGAAAAACAGGGCAGTGTTTTTGATACGAAATTTCAGAAAAAATGGGAAGCAAGCTGTGATGAGGCAGAAAAGCTGCAGATTTATAAATGTGCATTTAAAGCCTACAATGTGGTGCAGATTGAATGCGTGGTACTTTGGCTGTTATGTCTGATGGGCGGCTTTATCTGGGATTTTGGTATTCTGCCGATTGCATTAATTACGATTATATGGGGTACAATGACGACTGTGTATTGCTTTGAATCTATTCGCTTATCAAAAAAAGGTGGCAAATAATGTCATATGGGTTTATACTAAAAGGAGCAGATAAGGAAAGGATTAGAGAGTATGTCGAAAGAAAATGCACAGATGAAGAGACAGGAAGAGGAATCCGCAGTAAAGGAAGTGATTAGTTGGGTGATTACTATTGTACTTGCGGTAGTAGCGGCATTATTTATTAAAAATTATATTATTATCAATGCAAATATTCCTTCTGGTTCTATGGAAAATACCATTATGACAGGCGACAGATTGTTTGGTAACCGGTTAGCATATAAAAATCATGCGCCGGAACGAGGTGATATCGTCATATTTGCCTTTCCGGATGATGAGACCGAAACATATGTAAAGCGTGTAATTGGTCTTCCGGGAGAGACGGTCGTGATTGAAGATGGAAAGATTTACATTGATGGTTCTAAGACACCACTGGAAGAAAACTATTTAAAGGATGAATGGATAGTGGCAACAGGTCCTTATGCTTTTGAAGTGCCAGAGGATGCATATTTTGTTTTAGGAGATAATCGGAATAACTCTTATGATGCAAGATACTGGGATAATACCTATGTGTATAGGGATAAGATATTAGGTGAAGCCGTTTTCCGTTATTATCCGATTAAAGAAGCAGGAAAATTACATTAAAATCAGCAAATGAAAGCCGGCAGTTTTGCCGGCTTTGAGTCGTTATGTATTTTATAATGGAGGGTGAAAAAGTATGGTTACAGTATTGGCAAGAATTTTTATCAAAGAAACGGATAGTCCCATAAAGCTGCGGCAGGCATATGGTATGCTGTGTGGTGTAGTAGGGATTTTGCTGAATATTTTTCTGTTTGTAGGAAAATTTGCAGCCGGTATACTCAGCAATTCCATAGCCATTACAGCAGATGCTTTTAATAATTTATCCGATGCGGGTTCTTCGGTTGTGACATTGATTGGGTTTAAATTAGCAGGAACTAAGCCGGATACGGAGCATCCTTTTGGTCATGGCAGAATTGAATATGTATCAGGACTTGTGGTTTCTGCCGTCATATTAATTATGGGATTTGAACTGGTTACCGATTCTGTAGATAAGATTCTGCATCCCGCAGAAGTTGATTTCAATATGGTATCCGTGGGAATTCTGCTTGTGTCAATACTGGTAAAATTATATATGTCTTATTATAATAGAAGTATAGGAAATAAAATTGATTCGGCTGCTATGCGTGCAACGGCAACGGATAGCTTAAGTGATACGATTTCTACGGCTGTGGTACTGGCAGCAACCCTTGTAGGGCATTTTACAAATCTGCATATTGATGGCTATTGTGGTGTTTTGGTAGGATTATTTATCTTTTATGCCGGTATTTCTGCTGCAAAAGAAACACTAGACCCTTTATTGGGGCAGCCACCGGAAGAGGAATTTGTGGAGCAGATTTACCGAATTGTTATGGCTCATGAAGGGATTATTGGTATTCATGATTTGGTAGTACATGATTATGGTCCGGGCAGACAAATGATTTCTCTGCATGCTGAAGTTCCGGCAGATGGAGATATTTTAGAAATTCATGATATGATAGATCAGATAGAAGCAGAATTAAAGTGTGCATTGTATTGTGAAGCAGTTATACATATGGATCCGATTGTTACAGATGAAAGAACTGCACATATGCGAAAAGCAGTAGCCCAAATTGTATCACAGGTCGGAGAAGAACTTTCAATGCATGATTTTCGTATGGTTCCGGGTAATACACATACGAATCTGATTTTTGATGTAGTTGTGCCTTATAAAAGCGCCTTAAAAGACGAAGAGGTTATGGAGCAGATAAGAAAAAGCATTTTTGAACAGATAGGAGAACAGTATTTTGCTGTGATTCAGATAGATAAGGCGTATGTCAGGTAATGGATAAGTAACTTTACATGAGGTAACAGGGATGGAAAATGGGAGAAAGCAAAAAGATATATTTATTATCATATCCTATGTGATGTTGGTGGCGATGCTTCCGATTACATTATTATTTTCTAATTTAATTGGAGAGAAAATGAGCAAACAGACATATGATACTATGGAGGATTCGGCAGCACTTTGTGCCCAAATGATTGAGAGGCAGTATGAGAGTGATATGCTGATGCTCGAAGGGCTTGCCATGCGTATGTCTGCTACATTAATATCTGATCCACAGAAAAGTATGGAAAGAATGGTGTCGACTGCAGAACGGTATCGAATGAAACGCATTGGTTTTTCAACACCAGATGGAAATACCATCACCACAGATCATATGACAGCAAATTTAAAAGGCATTGATAATTTTGAAAGAGCGATACAGGGAGAAGAACTTTTAACAAATGTTATTAAGGATGAATTAGATGGAGGATGGATAAATGTCTATTCCATGCCTGTATATGATAGTGAAACGAAGGAAATTTTAGGCGTATTATCCTGCGTATATAGTAGTGAAATGTTCCAGAATTTATTATCTGTTACTGCGTTTGATGGAGAGGGATATACATATATTATTGATATTCATGGGAATGTTGTTATCGATTCAAATCATGTCAATGCAGTGAAAGGATTAGAAAATGTTTTTTCCTATATGGAAAAAAGTGGACATAGTAAAGAAGAAGTGGCAAAAGTCAAAGATACGCTTTTGGGTGTTGGGAGAGGTTTTTTTGAAATTAATGCAGAAAGCGGAGATAAGCTGGCATGCTATCAGCCATTAGAGATTAATGACTGGTTTGTGGTAAGTGTTGTACCAAAGAGTATAGCAGAAGATACCAAGAAAGCTGTGATGTTTAGTGTTATTATTTTCTGTATAGGAGTATCCCTGGTGGCAGTATTTGTAGTTTTAAGTATTCGTTATTCTCAAAGAGAAAAAAATAAACTATTAGAGCAGGCCTTATATGTGGACAAGCTTACGGGTGGAAGAACATATGCCAAATTCGAAATTGATTCTAAGGAGCGTTTGGCACGACAGACAGAAAAGATGGCAGCATGTGCTTTTTTGGATTTGGACAATTTTAATCTGGTATCTACGCTGTATGGCAACGAGGAAAGTGATGATTCCATTCGCCGCATTCACAATTTGATTCAGGAATGCTTGGGAGAACAAGGAATCATAAGCAGGAACAATTCGGATCAGTTTTGTGTGATGTATTTCTTTAATGAAATTAAAGAGCTTGAGGACAGCATTATGCGTTTTACAAAGATGCTGCATGATCATGCGAAGTTTGAAAATATGCTTCGTCCGTCCTTGGGTGTGTATATTGTAGAAGATCGCAGTGAAAGTATTGGTGATATGGTGAGTAAGGCAAGAACTGCCCACGAAACTGTAAAGCAGAAGGACGGCACAATTATTGCCTACTATGATGAAAATTCCAGAAATGCACTATATGAAAACCGTCATTTTGAGGATGAAATGGAAATAGCATTAAAAAATCACGAGTTTGTGCCATATCTCCAGCCCAAATATGATGCAAATACCGGAAAAATCTGTGGTGCAGAAGCGCTTATTCGTTGGATACCTGAGGATGGCAATATTATTTTCCCCGGAAAATTTATTCCGTTGGCAGAGAACAATGGTTTTATACGGGAATTAGACAGGGAAATGTTTTATATGGTATGTCGTATTCAAAAATTCTTTGTGGATAAAGGATGTGAACCGGTTCCTATTTCTGTCAATGTATCCAGACAGTTAATGTACGATAAAACCTTTGCAGAGGATTATTACCATATGATACAGGAAATGGGACTTTCAACGAATTTTGTAGAGCTGGAAATTACAGAAAGTGCATTGTTTGAAGATCTGGATTTGTTCCGTTCCACACTAGAAGAGCTTAGAAGCTATGGATTTAGGATTTTGATGGATGATTTTGGTACAGGATATTCGTCGCTTATGATGTTAAAATCTGTGCCAATCGATCAGATTAAGCTAGATAAGAGCTTTATTGATGACTATAATGATGAAAAGGGCAGAAATATTATTTCCTGTGTATTAGATTTAGCGAAGGTGATGAATCTTCCTGTAGTGGCTGAGGGGGTTGAAACTGAGCATCAGTATGAATACTTAAAGCAGCTTGGCTGTGATGTGATTCAGGGATACTATTTCTCAAAACCATTGCCGTCAGAGGAATTTGTAAGAAAAGTAAAAGCTGATATGTAAGAAAAAATGTCATAGAGGATATATACAAGATATCCTCTATGACATTTTTTAATAAACCATTTCATTTGAACTTCTAAATATTGTATTACTTGAACCCATCTGATTTACCACAACGGTATCACCTATTTCAATATCTTCAATATTTATCCGAAGTCTTGAACTGCTGACAAAAGTAGTGGAAACCTTTTCGCCATTTACATATACACGACTCCAATTGGTAAAGTTTTCACCTATTAATGTCACATAGCCATTCGCTTGTGAAGGATAAACAGCAGAAAGCAGAACATCTTCTACGCCCATTTCCAATTCTGTAGCAGGATATGGGTCTGCTCCATTGTAAGCATATCTTTCTCCATATAATAAATCATATTGTAAATGATTCAAGCCTTCTAAATAGCTTTGGGTGTTAGTTATGCCGATATCCAATGCTTTTTGTTCATAGGTAAAAATTGTTCCTTCATGAATACCTAACTGATTGGTTGTATTAGCCAGTAATTCATAAGCGGCAAGATTGGCATCTTCTTTAGCAAGACCAAAATTATTCCAAGTAGCATATTTTGTCTTAAAGATATCTTCGGAAGCCATATTGGCATCTTCCAAACCAAGAGTCGGCAGATGATCGCCGAAAAATACAACCATAGTATTTTCATCTCTTTCTTCTAAAGCCTTTGTCAGATTGCCGATGAATTTATCCACTTCATGAATCATATTCACATAATATTCCCATTGATAATTTGTGGCATCATCCGCAGCACCGCTGACTAGAATTTCAGGATTATCAAGGACTTTTTCTGTAGGATAGTCTCCATGTCCCTGTACAGTAATGGTGTAGACAAAGTCGGATTGATTTTTTGTATTGTCTAAAGCCTTTATAGTTTCGCCAATTAAAATATCGTCTGTCGGCCAGCTGCCAAGAGGCGTATATTCTTGAATATTCATCAATTCTTTGCTGGTAAAGGTATCAAAGCCCATCATGGAAAAGGTATTTGCACGGCTATAGAAGTTGCCGCCATTATTATGTACCACATGGGTGCCATACCCGATTTTTGAAAGATCAGAAGCAATACTTTCACAATCCGTCTGTTTCAAAATAGTTTTATAAGGATATTCGCCTGTTCCAAAATACTGCATACTCATACCGGTAAGAATTTCAAACTCCGTATTGGCAGTTCCTGCGCCTACAACCGGAACAGTAAGATAACCGGAACTATGGTTTTCCGTCAGTTTACGGAAGTTTGGAATAGGATCTTTAGAAAACTCTAGGAAATTTATTTCCGTTGGATCCATAAAGGATTCTAAAAGTACCACAATAATATTTGGATTATCCGGGTTTGTAGTTTTTTTCTGTTTGGAATTTTCCTGTGCTGCTTCTATCGTTTCTTTTGAATAGTTTTCCGGTTTATTCATACCGCGGTCAACCACACTGGTAGAAAATCCATAGACAAAGCCATAGTTTTCATATCCTTGAGCAATGTTTGAAAAATAAGAAGCTAAAATATTGGAATTTTGTGCAGCCTGTGTTGTTACCGGAAGCATAAGAAAACAGACAGATACCAAAAAAGGTGTCATATATTTTCTTTTTGTACCCTGAAATTTTGGGCCTTTAATATAGATGTAAATGCAAAATCCTATAAATAAAGCCACAAGTGTCACCACAAGAGTTGCTTCAGCAGCAGTGAAGTAGCTGGTATCCTGCATGGATAAAAGATCCGGAATACATTTTAAATCTGTAAAGCCAAAGGGTGTTACACGATTAGAAAGAATACAGCCATTCACAATACCTAAAAATAACCAGAATCCGCTTAAAATGATTCGTGCAAATGCTCTTCTGCGCACCAGATATACTAAGGATAATGAAGCAAAAACAATAAAAGAGTTGTAGACAAATGCCAAGGTATGCTGATCAAAAAAAGCATAAGCCGAAATAATGGAATGTCTGGAAACTGCTTCTATTATAAAACAAAGCAGCATAGATAAAATCATATGAAATATGAGCGAGTAACGGTTCAAAAAGTCTATTATACGCGTTCTCATAGTAGTTCCTCCTTAAGTCAATATATATAGATAAAGATTGTGTTATTCCAACATTTATGCATTCAAGAATAAAACTTATGACCTAAAAAATCAATGGATAACTTCGATAAAAATTTCTTAAGAATTTTACAAAAAACACTCAATATGAATAAACATTTTTAAGATTTTATGAACATTTCTTAGAAAATGGAAAAAATGGTTGACAATGGAAAGTGTTTGTATTACTGTATTAACAACATAATACAATAGTACATGTGGACAGAGAGGGGATAAGATTGGAAACATTAATAGAAGTAAAGAATCTTATGAAAATTTACAATCCCGGAGAAAATGAAGTCCGGGCACTCAATGATGTATCTTTACAGATTCAAAAGGGAGAGTTTGTAGCCATTATCGGGCAATCTGGTTCTGGAAAGTCAACTCTTATGAATATGTTAGGATGTTTGGATGTACCTACATCTGGGAGCTATTTTTTAAATGGTAAGGATGTGGCAGGGCTTTCCGATGATGAATTATCTGAAATTCGCAATCAGGAAATCGGTTTTATTTTTCAGGGATTCAATCTGATTCAGAATTTAACAGCCTTAGAAAATGTAGAGCTACCATTGATTTATCGGAATGTTCCGGCAGCAAAGAGAAGAGAATTATCGGTAACATCTTTGAAAAAAGTAGGCTTAGAGCATCGTATGGAGCATAGACCGGCAGAGATGTCTGGGGGACAGCAGCAAAGGGTTGCCATTGCAAGAGCTTTAGCAGCAGCACCGCCTGTGATTTTGGCGGATGAACCTACAGGAAATTTAGATTCCGGCTCTAGTAAGGAAATTATGCAGATTTTAAGGGAATTGCATGAGGAAGGCAGAACCGTAATCTTAATTACACATGATAATAAGATTGCAGCAAGCGCAAAACGGGTAATTCGCATCATGGATGGGAAAATTGTATCGGATACCAGTCTTTTAGAAGAGGCAGGAGAAGATATTGAAAAAATAGCAGCAAAAATAGAAGCAGAGCAGGATAAGGAGTAAAATATGTTTAAGAAAAAAGAGAATCAGACAGCCGTTGTGGAAAGAAAACCAAAGAAAAAGAAAAAAGCGTGGAAAATTATCGTAGGTATTGTAGCAGTTATCGTTGTGTTAAATGCGGTTTCTGGTGCATTATTTGGGGATGCAGAAGAAATGCTTCCAATGGTGGATACCGCAGAGGTAACAAGAGGAGATATTACTTCTACTTTAGATACCAGCGGAACGATTGCCAGTGAATTGATACGAGTATATGCGTCACCGGTAAGTGCACAGGTAGGCGAAGTTCCTGTAGCCGTTGGTCAAAGTGTATTAAAAGGCGATTTTTTATTGACCTATGATACAACTTCCTTGCAGAAAAGCTATGATATTGCCGAATTACAGGCAAAAGCAGAAAATGCCACTACCAGTGATACTTTAGCAAAAAGCAATGAAAGTGCAACGGATTTGGCCACAAGCACCAATGATATCAATACCTTACAAGCACAGGCAGATACCTTAAATGCTGAAATTTCCAGTTTACAGTCTCAGGCAACAGGAAATGAATTAGACAGCAACAAGAATGCAGCCACTAATGAAGAAATAGCAAAAATGCAGGCGGAAATTGAGGGAATTACAGCACAAATTAGTGCATTAGAAACCCAAAAAGCATCCACAGGTCTTTCAGATAAAGAAAAGGAAAAGCTTAAAGAATTAAAAAATACCAAAAAATCTAAGGAAAAGAAACTAGAGAAAAAAGAAAAATCCTTGAAGAAAGCAGTAGATATTGCAAATAATCTGACCAATATTCAGGCACAATTAAGTCAAAAAAATACACAGTTAGCAGATGTGCAGAGTAAATTAGCAGAGGCTCAGTCTAAAAAGGCTGCCGCAGAAGCAGGTATTTTGTCAGAATCAGCAAAGGCAAATATCAGCTATAGTCAGCAGGCAAGCAAGCTTACCTTAGAGCAGAGTGCGGAGGATTTATCCAAGGCAAAAGCAGGAATTACGGCAGATTTTGACGGTATTGTTACAGAAGTACAGACTGCGGCAGGAACTATGGCGGCAGAAGGAGCTGCATTAATATCTCTTGCTAATGCAGACGAAATGTGTGTAGAAATTCCGGTATCCAAATATAACCTTGCAAACTTAAAATTAGATCAAAAAGCAACTGTAACCTTTCAGGATAAGGAATATCCAGGAACTGTCAGTTATATCAGTAAAATTGCTACAACCGGAGAATCGGGAGCTGCTATGGTGCAGGTAAAGGTACACATTGATGCGCCGGATGATAACTTAATTCTTGGTCTGGATGCAAAGGTAAGTGTAGAGCTTGGCACAGCAGAAAATACACTTATGGTGCCAATATCTGCTGTAAACTCAGATACAGAAGGAGATTTTGTCTATCTGGTAGAGAATAATCTGGTTGTAAAGAAATATATCACTACAGGAATGACTTCGGATGAATATATGGAAATTAAAACTGGAATTGAAGAGGGAGAAAAAGTTATTACTACTGTAGATTCTGCCATTGTAGAAGGTATGCCGGTAATGGAAAATATACCGGAAGAAACAGAAAGTACAGAGGCGGCTGAGATTAAAGAAGAATCCGACGAACCGGAACTGGAAGTAAAAGCAGAAACCGCAGAATAGGAGGCAGCTATGTCACAATTATATGAATATCTAAAAATGGCGGTTTCTAATATCAAGGCGAATAAGGTACGGTCATTTTTGACGATGCTTGGTATTATTATTGGAATTTCCTCTGTGATTTTAATTATGTCCTTAGGAAATGGTGCAAAAAATGTTATCACAGAGCAAATGGCAGGAATTGCAGCCGGACAGATTGCGCTGTATACCTATGATGAAACCGGGTCTTACTATATTACCAATGATGATATTGCGGCTATTGAAGAAGAGGTAGAAGGCATCAAGGCAGTCAATGTCTATATGAGTGCTGACGGAACTACCAGTACTAAAAAAGGTGAATTTCAGGTGTCTGCCAGCGGACAGATTTGCTATCAGCATTTTTCTACTACAGAAATCTTAAAGGGAAGATATTTTAATGAAACCGAATATTTAGCAGGTCAGCCGGTGTGCGTGATTGGGGAAAGCGATGCATTGCGCCTGTTTGGTTCTACAGATGTGGTGGGTATGCCTTTAGATGTAACTCTATGGGGAACAGAGGTATCCTTTACCATTGTAGGTGTGGAAAAAGCAGAGGAAGAATCCATGTTTACCTTTACCTATGAAAACTCTCCAATCTATATCTATTTCCCATTGACGGTTTTATCTCAGGTCTATGGTATGGAAATGGATGACTATTATATGATTTATCTTTTAGCAGAGGATGATGCGGATACAGCAGCGATTACTACTCATGTAGTCAATCTGTTAGAGCGCAGACATCAGTGTTATGGGGAAGATATTTACCAGTATGAAAGCTTTAATGATTATATGTCCATTGTCGATACCGTTATCAATTTGGTTACGATGTTAATATCCTTGGTTGCAGCGATATCATTAATTGTAGGTGGTATTGGGGTTATGAATATTATGTTGGTATCTGTAACAGAGAGAACCAGAGAGATTGGTATTCGAAAGGCATTAGGTGCAAAGACTCGTTCCATTATGTTACAGTTTTTATCAGAATCGGCGATTATTACCATGATTGGTGGATTGATTGGTATTATAACGGGTGTATCCGGCGCGTATTTGATTGCTAAAATTATTGCAGCGGTAAATCCGATGCTGGCTTTTACGCCGGCGGTAAGTGTGAGTACGGTGCTTATTACTACGCTGTTTTCTTCAGCAATCGGATTGTTCTTTGGTATTTATCCGGCGAAAAAAGCCGCAAAATTAAGTCCGATTGAGGCACTTAGAAGAAATTAAATAGATTATACACTTTTTTTACCGGTTAGCATATGCTATATAGACAGATAAAATGGAGCAGTAAACATGAACCAGTTTGAAATGCCTTATATGCGGATGCCGATGGAATATGCAGGTCCGGTTCCGTTTTACCAGACATATCCTATGCCAAATGTATATCAGACAGAAAGAGAATATGAAAGGGATATGGAACGGATGAAGGAACTATATCCGAAAAGAATGAAAAAATTACTTGCATATGTTGAAGAAGAATGTGACAAAATGGAATATGAAGGCAGCAGAATGTATGACGAATATCCGGACAGAGTGATGCTTTATCGGATGGCAAATCAGATTTATGACAAAGCCATGCCGATGAAAGAAGCTGCGGAGGGAAGAAGAGAAAGAGACAAAAACCTCTTAGAAGTAATTCAAGTGCTTTTATATGATGAAATGTACCGTCGGCGGGGCAGACATAGACGCTGCTGCCGGAGATGGTGGTAAAAAATTCCGGTACATATTGAGTTTTTCCCAAAAAGACTATACAATAGAAATGCACTGTGGCTTTGGGATTTATCCTAAAGCCATAGAAAAAGACGGCAGGAAAGGCGGGATGGACTTAATGAAAAAAGGAATTATAAAAGTGCTGGTATTACTGGCAGTTTTCTGTCTGGGAATTGTAGTATTTGGAAAGATGAATGATCATGCTAATGCTGATTTGACAACGGAAATGGCAGACGCCACACTTCCGGTTATTTCTTTATATATGCAAAATGGGACAAGTAATTGGGAAATCAACGAGCTTTATGGCTATACCACAGAAATGAATGCAGTATATATGCGGGATACCATAACACCTATTGGCGATGAGCGTATTCTGCCGATGCAGATACAGACCTATGACAATCAGATTGATAAGATTTCCTATGAAATCCGCAGTATGGATATGGATAGACTTGTAGCAGATGCAGTGGTTGATAAGTATAGGGAAGAAAAGGGCAGTATTACGGCTGAATTAGCAATTCAGAATATTTTAGAAAAAAATAAAGAATACTTATTTATCATAAAATTAGAAACCGGTGAGAAAACCGTACATTATTATACAAGAATCATGGAAGAGAAGGATTTCTATATTAATGAGTGTGTAGATTTTGTAATGGATTTTCACGAAAAAACCTTTGATGATACAAAAGCCGCGAGTCTGGCAACCTATTTAGAGCCAAATGCTTCAGGAGATAATTCTACGCTTCATAAGGTGGACATCCATTCTAATTTAAAACAGGTGGCATGGGCGGATTTTAACGGAGAGAGACTGACCACACCGGTTCCATCCATAAAAGAAGTAAACACCTCCTATAGTGTGATTCTTTTAAATTATTTGGTAGCATCTACCCGTGAAAGCGGTGAAATGGAATATTATAATGTAGAAGAATATTATCGTGTGCGTCGTACCAATGAGCGAATGTATCTTTTAAATTATGAAAGAACCATGAATCAGATTTTTAGGGCAGAAAGTGCTGAATTTTATGATAAGTATGTTCAGTTAGGCATTCGTGGTACGGATGTGGAATTTGATTCCAATGAAAAAGGGGATATCATTACCTTTGTGCAGGAAGGAGAATTGTGGTGTTACAATGAATCTACCCATCAGCTTGCGCAGGTATTTAGCTTCAGAGGCAATGAAGGTATTGATGACAGGGAAAATTATGGAGAGCATGATATCCGTATAGTCAATATTGATGAAATGGGAAGTGTAAATTTTGTCGTCTATGGTTATATGAATGCGGGCATTCATGAAGGACAGGTAGGCATCTGTGTATATCATTATGACAGCGTGGCAAATACCATAGAGGAAGGGCTGTTTATTCCTTCTGATGAGTCCTATCAGGTGATGAAAGCGGATTTAGGACAGCTCATGTATGAAAATAATCAGGGGATTTTCTTTATCCTGTTGGATGGTACTGTATATCGTATTGACCTTGCAACTATGGCTGTAGAAAAATATATTACAGACCTGGAAGAAGGCGAATATGCAATTTCAGATTCTCACAAATACTTTGCGTGGGCAAAGGGGGAGGATATCTATAGTGCCAAGCAGATTTCTATTGTAGATTTAGATACAGGAAAAGAGCAGGAAATTACAGCTGCAGATGGAGAGTATCTAAAGGCATTGGGCTTTATGGAAGAGGATTTTGTGTATGGCATAGCAAAAGAAAACGATATTTTTCAAGATGCAGCGGGAAATATTACATTTCCAATGTATCAGATTCGTATTGCGGATGCTGCTTCCTTAGAAACATTAAAATCCTATGAAAAGCCGGGATATTTTGTAGAGGATATTGAAATTGAAGATTATATCATGTATCTGAATCGTATTGCATACAATGGTATAGCTTATGTAGAAGCACTGCAGGATACTATTATGAACAGAGAAGGTGACAGTGCAACCATTGTAGATGTGCATACAACGGTTACAGAGGAAAAGGAAACACAGGTACAGTTATCTTTAGTAGATATTGTTTCTGAAAAAGAAGTAAAGATTTTGACACCAAAGGTGGTTGTACTAGAGGAAAACAAAGAGATTGCCTTAAACTCATCCGAAAAAGAAAAGGCTTATTATGCATACGCAAGAGGTGATTTATTAGAAACTACGGATGATTTGACGGATGTGATTGCTGTGGCAAATGATGAAATGGGTGTTGTTATCAGTGCAAAACAGCAGTATATCTGGAAAAGAGCCAGAAAGACCATTCAAAATGCATTGACAGTTTCTGTAGGGGAAGAAGATATAAATGGAAATTCGGTTGCAAAATGTATCAGTGCCATTTTAGAACGAGAAGGTGTGCATACAGGTGTAACAGCTTTAATGGCACAGGGAAAAACACCGAAAGAAATCTTAGAAACAACTTTGACAGATTTTACGACATTGGATTTAAGAGGCTGTGAGTTAGAAGAAGTTCTGTATTATATCAATTTAGAAACACCGGTATTTGCTATGCGAAGTGATACGGAAGCTGTGCTTTTAATCGGTTATGATGCACAGAATGTGATTTTATTTCATCCGCTGACCGGGGAAAAAGAAAAAATGGGAATGAATGATGCAACAGAAATGTTTCATAATGCGGGAAATGTATTTTTAGGTTATATATCTTTGGATAAGTAGAGGAGGATTCGTGGAGAAGCTTGCTTGTATGATTCAAACGGCAGATGATATCGTGTGGGGACCGGTTATGCTGATATTTTTAATGGGAACAGGAATATATTTAACCATTCGGTTTCGGTTTGCCACATGGAAGAATTTAGGCTATGCATTAAAAATTACATTAAGCAAAGATTCACGGACAAAGGAAAAAGGAGATGGAGACATCTCCTCTTTTTCTGCCCTGATGACGGCTTTGGCAGCAACAATAGGAACGGGAAATATCGTAGGAGTGGCTACAGCGATGGTATCTGGCGGACCGGGCGCATTGGTCTGGATGTGGATATCGGCTGTTTTCGGATTGAGCTTAAAATTCAGCGAATGTATGCTTGCGATAAAATACCGTGAGGTAAATGCCAATGGAGAAATGATTGGCGGGCCTATGTATACCATGAAAAAAGCCTTCAAAAATCAGCGGTTAGGAAGTAAAATGGGTTGGTTTTTTGCCTTGTTTGCAGTGATTGCTTCCTTTGGAGTCGGGAATATGACCCAGTCAAATTCTATCTCCGAGGCACTAAAGGAGTCATTTTTTATACCGGAAGAAATGACAGGTGTAGTGGTGACGATACTGGCGCTTATTATTATTGTGGGTGGAATACAAAATATTGCCAAGGTATCCGCGGTAGTCGTTCCGGTGATGGCAATTTTTTATATGGTTTGCGGAGTAATCGTAATCCTTGGAAATATAGATAAGCTCTGGGACGGACTGAGTATGACCTTTCAGATGGCGTTTTCTGTAAAAGCCGTTGGAGGAGGGCTTTGCGGTACGATTACCGCAGGCTTGATGAACAGCTTGCGTTATGGTGTGGCAAGGGGAGTATTTTCTAATGAAGCCGGAATGGGCTCAGCGGCAATTACGGCAGCAGCGGCTGCAACAGATAATCCGGTTCGACAGGGATATGTAAATATGACAGGCACCTTTTGGGATACGATTGTAGTCTGTACCATTACAGGAATCTGTATTGCCACCTCCGGGGTTTTGGGCACAACAGAATTGAAGGAAACAGGAAAATACGCAGTAAATAAAATGGCAGAAAGCGTCACTTTGTATGGTGCTGGTGAGGAAACTTTATTCAGACAGGAACTAGAGTATGATTCGTCCATAAATTGCTGGAGTGATTCTGCAGGAAATCAGTATTTTTTTTATGAAGGAGGGGCATATGAAAAACATACACCCATAAAAGGAGCTGCTCTTACAATTTTGGCATTTGAAAGCGTATTGGGAGAAACGGGTGGCTATCTGGTAAGCATAGGGATTGTATTATTTGCTTTTGCTACAATTATTGGATGGGAATATCATGGCGAAAAAGCCTTTGAATATTTAGTACATACCCATAAATATAATATGCTTTACAGAGTTGTATTTTCACTGATGGTTTATGTGGGAGCAACCACTGCATTAGATATTGTATGGGGGTTTTCGGATATTGCCAATGCATTGATGGCAGTTCCAAATTTGATTTGTCTTTTGGCATTAAGCAAAGAAGCTGCTAAAGATGTAAGGGCATTTGAAAGCATCCGTATGGCAGAAAGAGGAAAACAGTAGATAAATTGACCAATTTTTTTAGATGGAAAGAATTTCTTTCGTGGGAAATTGCTGATTTTTAGAAAATTAGTTGTTATTTTAAAGTGAATAGTTTATATTAGAAAATGTACTTTAGGAGGAAAGAAAACATGAGCAAAAAGGAAATTGTAGTATCCAATGTTTCAAAAGAACATGATAATCCAATTGCTGAACTGGTGCAGGTAGCATGTCAGTTCGACAGTAATATCACCCTGGAAAGTGAGAACCGCAGAATTAATGCTAAGAGCATTATGGGAATCATGGCTTTCAATCCATCCAAGGGAATGACAGTGAATATTATTACTGACGGAAATGACGAAGAAGAAGCATTAGAAGCAATGGAAAAATTTTTGGTTTGTGGAGCATAAGTTAGTTTGTTAATGGAGGGAAATCGACATGGCAAAGCGTGGAGCGAAAGCAAAAGCAGC
>JAGALK010000026.1 GCA_017625255.1 Lachnospiraceae bacterium | reverse complement strand
AATTTGGTAGGGAAAGGAAGTGTTTCTTAGCATTTTTTGCAATATACAACTATGCACCGACACGGATGTCGGTGCAAACTGTCACCACGGCAGGGACGCCGTGTTGACAGTGGTAGTGTGCGTTACCACAATTGATATAAAAATGCTTAGAAACCCTTCTTTCCCGGACATTTCGCCTACCCACAGCCCCTGCCCGTTCTGACAGTATTACACAATATGATAAAAACCGGACGGAAACTTATCAGCTACACAGAGTACATCTGTCGTCCGTTTCACGACGACATTCTGGGATATCATTTAATCGCTAAATCGGAATCTATACCACAGTATTCACCCCATTAATTGCCGCATGTTCATTCTCCTCCATCGGAATAACCAGACATTTCTGCCCATTGATCATTTGCGATTTGATTTGAGAAGCCTTTTCCGGTTTAACTCGAAGGATAACATCATAGGTTTTAATATCTCCAGTAGGTGCTTCTTCACTATTTGATGGGATACCAGCCATCAATCGGGTATCCTCTAGCTGCTGCTCTAAAATTTCAACCTTTTGTACAAGCTCCTTTTCCTGTTTGAGCTTTCCGGCAGCTTCAACGACTTTAGAATCAATCAGGTTTTCAAGCACCGGAGCATCATCCTGAAACTCTTCAAGATACGCTTCTTCAATCATGGCAGCAGCACCTTTTGGAATATTAGATTCTGCCATAATTTCTCCGATATTTTTTGCAGTTAAACGAACAGGTTCGTTTTCATCGTTGTCATTTTCGGAAGCCATTTCCGATAATCCCTGCTGAATATCATAAAATACTTCTCTGGATGCATCTTCATCACCGCCAAAGGCATTTTTGACAATGTCTTCTAATACCTGTTTTTGTTCGGCAGCGGTGCGTTTGGCATTGCAGCCTAGTGCGCCTTCCATAAGCTCGGCATGTGGAGCTTTAGCATTTTTGTGGTAGCACATAACAGAATGGATATCTGTACTTCTGTCGGTAAATGCAGGAAAAATAAAGCCGCTTTCAGGTGCACCTACAACCCAGTCACGGATTCGTGGTCCAATACGGTTATCATTTTCTAAATAGCCTAGTCCCGGTTTACTTAAAACGACTGGGCAAATGGCACAAAGCAGATATTCGTATACTTCTTCGGATTCGTCCAATTTATTATTATCACTGGTTTTTGTCATAACATCATAAGCATCGTGGAAAACTAAAATTAAATAATTTCCGGCATAATCATAGTTTTCGATAATTAAGTCGTAGAAGCGTTCTAAAAGTTCATCGTTTTGCAGAGCACTGCTTCTTAACCCCATGAGAAATTGCTGTCTGCCGCCGACAGATTCTTCGGCTAATGGAAATTCTAATTCCAAAAGATTGTTTCCGATAGTGCCGGAAAGCGTTTTTCTTGCAATTTCTAAATATTTATAAAATTCCTCATCCTCCAAATTTAAGAAGGTTTCGCCAAATTCTACAACCCGATTACGGCTGCCATCTACATAGCAGCCACACATACGGGTAAAAGTACATTCTTCTTTTTTGAAACGGCGTTTGATTTCCAAAACATCTTTTTTATTCATATGTAAAGTCGTCCTCCATTTTAAAATATCTGCGATATTAGAATTCTTGTATTATAGCACTATAAAGGAAAGTCATGCAAGAAGGGATATTTTATAGATATTTGTACATATTAGAGGATAAGAAAATATTCATAAGCAGGAGAATAAAGGATATGAGAAAAAAACAGGTAATAATGTTTCTTACAGCAGCATTTATGACAACGGTAATGCTTGGATGTGGCTGTGGGCCAAATAAACTAGCAGGTGGAAAAAATACATTGGTACAGGAAAATACCACAGAAGATGCATTGCCGGAAAGTACATCCTTAGAAGAAACGCAGCCGGAAGGAATCGATACAGAAAGCATGAATACAGAAAATGCCAACAATACCACTACAAGTCAGCTGCAGCTTGGATATGCGGTAGAAATTCCCAAAGGATTTGAAAAAATTGTATCAGAAGCAAAACCAAACCAGATGGTCGAAAAGGTGATTGTACAAAAGTATAATATTCCGCAAAATCGGTACGATAGCATAGGCTATTATTATAATTATGTGGATTTAAACGGAGATAGCAAGGATGAAATTTTAGCATGTATAGTAGAAATTGACAAGGATTGGAACGAGGCAGACGAGGTGGATGAGGAAAAGCTTCTCTGGATATCCATAGAGGATGAGAATGTCATTTCCAATGCGATAAAACAGGAATTTACAGATGCAGATGTGCCGGTATATATCAGCTATCATATGACAGAAGGCTACCGGGATTTGATTCTTCGGGAGGATGAAGACGAATATACACTGTTAGTCTGGAATGGGGAACGCTACCAGACTACGGAAGAGGGCAAAGAATTACCAAATTTAGAAGGCTATGAGGGACAAGTAGTATTAACTATGGATGAAAACTATCATATATTAGGTTCATCACAGCAGAATTAGGGTACGGAGTAATAAAATGCATGAAAAAATAACTTTTTGCATGTTATCTGTAATCATTTTTTATTAAAATATTGCATAAGTGAAATATTACCCTAAAAGGAGGAACTTATGAAAAAGGCAAAAGGAAAAAAATCATTTCTTTCATGGTTTTTAGCAGCGAGCTTAATGGTAAGCAGCTTGTCTGGAATCGTGGCAGGAGATGTAAATGAGGTACAGGCAGCTCAAAATACTACACCGGGAAAACCGACGGATCTAAAGACGGAAATGCTAAGTGAAGCATACGGTATGGATACGAAAAATCCGGCATTTTCCTGGGTGGTAAACGATGCAGACAAGGATGAAATACAGAGTGCATATCGTATAGTAGTGTCAAAAACCGGTGATTTATCCGGAGATGTATATGATACAGACTGGGTAAGTTCATCAAAAAGTACTTTTGTGCATGTGCCTGCATTAGAGAATATTTTAGAGGATAATCAGTTATATTACTGGCAGGTACAGACAAAGGATAAAGCCGGAGCTTCTAGCGAATTATCAGAAGCAGCACCATTTATGACAGATATTGCATCTGAATGGCAGAGCTTAAATGGCATCTGGGCAAAAACCGAGACAAACGCAGAGCTTTGGACAGACTATACTGCAGAAATGACAGTTAGTATCACAGCAGGAAATGCGCTTGCGGTTATGATGCGTATGGATGGAACAAATACTGGATATATGCTGCAGCTTAGAGATGCAGATAATGTTATCAAATGTCATCATATTGCAGGAGGAACAGTAAATACTACCGCATTTCAGACCTTAAATCTGTCAAGCAGCGGTATTACACTTCCGACAGATCAAAGCGAATTCAAGGTAAGATTTGTGGCAGAGGGTTCTGCAATTGGTGTGGAAATTGATACAAATGCAAATGATGGTACGGACACCTTTAAATCCGCAGGTACAGTAGATTTGACAAAAGCAACCTCTGTGGTTGGTGCAGGAATGCCGGGATTTCGTACAGGCAGATATGAAAGTGGAACTATTGACGATATGAAGGTAACAGATGGCAGTGGAGAAGTGTTATATACATCTGATTTTGCAGCCGAGGACGGTTCTTTTAACGGATTAAGTGTATCTTCTGGAAAGCTTTCTGTTGGAAAAAGTGCATTTTCCGTATATACAAATCCAAATAATCTTACACAGTTAGGAAATTTCTCTTTTTTCCGCAGTCCGTATCTTACTATTACAGATAAGGATGCTGTAGATAAGGCTATTATTAGTGCCTCA
Organism: Lachnospiraceae bacterium; assembly: GCA_017625255.1. Taxonomy (GTDB): domain Bacteria; phylum Bacillota; class Clostridia; order Lachnospirales; family Lachnospiraceae; genus Roseburia_B. The sequence continues at coordinate 23,865 of JAGALK010000026.1, read as the reverse complement.
TGTCGTGGAACAGCTAAAGACAGAGGTGTGATTTTTGATTTATATTTTAACGGAAACTGTATTGGAGCAGGCTCTGCAAGAGAGCTTGCAAATGTAGGAACAGCCAATGGTGGAAGTGGTTATACAAAAGTATATTACAATTCTTATGATGTGACAGAGCTTTTAGCCGAAGGTGATGGAAATGTCATCAGTGCGGTAGGAAACTGTCGTGATGCTAATCGTGGAATTTTGGTACAGATGACCGTATTTTATAAGGATGGCACAAAAGAGATTCTTACCAATAGCGGTATGACAAATTCCGGCTGGAAAACCTTAGAAGGTACAAATGCCTTTGGAGATAAAGGCGGTTTAATTGATACAGGGTATGTAAAATTATTACAGGAAAATATCAATGGAGAAATGTATCCAACCGGTTGGCAAAGTGTTGATTTTGATGACTCAAGCTGGAAAACAGCACAGACGAATACAGCAGTTGCTGATAAGAAAACAGGAAGCAGTGGAAGAGTATTATATCCACATTCCTCTGAAAATGCATTGCGCGTAGAAACCAATGAGCCAACAAAGAAAATCTATAAGAATGCGAATGGAAATATCGTAGTAGATTTAGGCAAAGAAATTATCGGCGGTATGAAAATTGCCATTGATAGCAGTAAAAGACAGAGTGTAACTGTACATATGGGTGAGGAAATGAATGCTGATGGTACTGTAAAATATCAGCTTACTGCTGTACCGGATTATGAAGATTTCTGGACTTTAAAAGAGGGCAGCAATATCTTTGATACAGTAACTATGCGTAATTTCCGTTATGTGGAATTTATTGGTTTAGATAATGAAACCAAAGAAAATATGCTCTCAGATATGAATTGTGTAAAAGGCTTTGCAATTCAGCAGGAATTTGATGAAACAAATTCTTCTTTCCTTGCTGCAGGAAGTGATGAAGCAGAGCTTTTAAATCGCTTATATGAATTCTGCAAATACACCATCAAAGCAACCAATCAGGATTTATTTGTAGATTCACAGGCAAGAGAAAGAGCTGCATATGAAGGAGATTTACTGGTAAATTCCAATACCAGCTATGCGGTCAGCGATAATTATTCTTTAGCCCGTCATTCTAATGAATGGCTGATGGATAATCCGACATGGCCAAATGACTATCGTCTGTTCTCCGTAGAGATGGCATATATGGATTACATTTATACTGGCAATACCGATTCTATTGAAGAAAATTATGAAGCACTGAAAAAGAAATTGACATTGGAAGTAGAATATGAAGATTCTGCAACCGGACTGATTCGTGCAAATGGCAGTCAGGCAGGAAATTCAGCCATTATTGACTGGCCAACCTCCGAGAGAGATGGTTACACAGATGGATATTATGATGTGGTATTTAATGCAGAATATGTAGGAATTTATTTGAATATGGCATCTATTTGTGAAGCATTAGGCGAATATGAGGATGCAGATTACTATAGAGAAAAATCTGAGCTTTTAAAAGAAACCCTATTAGAAAAAGCCTATGATGAAGCGAATGGCTGTTTCTATGATTCATTAGCAAAAGAGTATACACCGACAAAGCATTCATCCACTCATGCAACCGCATATGCTCTTGCATATGGGGTATATGACAGTCAGGAAATGGCAGATGCTATGTGTGAATTTGTCTATAAAAAATGTGAAGACCAGTTCAAAGGAAGTGTATATGTTACTTACTTTATCTTAAAAGGCTTATATGTAGGTAATCATGGAGAAATGGCACAGAAACTGATGACAAATCCTACAGTAGGAGAAAATGTAAAAACCTTTGCTTCTCTTTTGGATGATTTAAATTGTACCATTACACCGGAAGCTTGGGGACATAACTGGAAGAGCAATATGACTCTTTCTCACCCATGGGGAGCTTCACCGGGATGTTCCATTGTGCAGGGTATGTTTGGTATTATGCCAACCACAGCCGGATTTGATGAATTTTCCATTAAGCTGCAGCCGGGCGGAATTCCAGCGGCAACTATTAAAGCGCCATCCATAAAAGGCGCAGTAATGGTTTCCTATATGAATGGAAGCGAAGAAGATTTAGCCGCAGATAAGCTTGTAACCAAAGTGATGATTCCGACAAATAGTAAAGCAACTGTATATCTTCCGGTTTCCGGTAAAAATCAGGGATATCTCTGGGTAGACGGAGAGAAAATGACGGCAAAATATGATGGAGCATATCTGTTTGTAACCTTAGGCTCCGGAACTCATGCCGTATCCATTGGAGAGGAAAATCCATATACACAAAAAGAAGAGGACAAAGAAGAAAATAAAGAAGAAAATAAAGAGGAAAATAAAGCTCCGATTGTAACTCCTTGGCCAACACCGGAAACAGAAAAAGTAACGCCGACAGTCATATTAAATGCAAAAAGTCTTCCATTACAGGTAAAGAAATCCACAAAAGTATTAAAGGCAAGTGGATTAATCAGCGGAGATAAGGTGGTTAAGTGGATAAGTTCAAAACCAGCCGTAGCAACTGTAACCAATAATGGAAAAATTAAAGCCAAAAAAGTCGGTACAACAGTAATTACCGTAACCACAGAAAAGGGTGCAGCGGCATCTTGTACCATTAAAGTACAGAAAAAGCCTGTAAAAACCAAAAAACTGACAGTAACCAATGTGAAAAAAAATAAGGTTACATTACAGAAAAAGAAGAGTATTATCCTAAAGGTAGAAAGAAATCCACTGACAGCAACAGATAAGCTTACCTATACAAGCTCTAAGAAATCGATTGCTGCAGTAAACAGTAAAGGTAAGGTGACTGCGAAGAAGAAAGGTAAGGCAGTGATTACCATTAAGAGTGCCAGTGGTAAGAAGGTTAAAATACAGGTAACTGTAAAATAAGAATAGCGTAAAAAATATGCTTCGCAATGCTTGGGTTATATGGCTTGTGAAGCATATTTTTCTCCCATTTACAAAGCCTAAAATTTACGCTAAAATAAGGAGCACAGTTAAAGGGACAGATCATGTACAGGCAATGATTGAAAATATTTTAGTGAACAGCAAAAAAGAGATGGTACAATGCTCAAACGAATCTATGAGTATGCGAAAGTGGGTGAATAAATATGAAAAAAACATTAGGAAAATTATTCTTAGCATTTGCAGTAATTGGGGCACTCATGGTATCTGCATCGATATATTTTGTAGATTCACCAATTCTGTTTTTTATAGGTCTGACTCTATTCATTATTAGTGCAGTCGGCGTATTTATTTGTGCAAAGGAGCTTCTGCAAATTGTATGGGAATTATTCGATTTATTTTAGACAAACTAAGTAAAGAAAAATTACAATCACCGGAGGAAAAAATCATGTATGTAATCGCAGGACTTGGTAATCCTGATAAAAAATACGAAAATACCCGCCACAACATCGGATTTGATGTCATTGATGCATTAGCGGATAAATATAATATAAGTATGAATGAAAAGAAGCACAAAGCCATCTGCGGTAAAGGCATCATTGCCGGACAAAAGGTACTCTTAGTCAAACCGCAAACCTACATGAACCTTAGCGGAGACAGCATCGCAGAGGTTTTAGATTTTTATAAATTAGATCCCGCAGAGGATTTATTGGTAATTTTTGATGATATCAGTCTTGCACCGGGGAATATCCGTATTCGCAAAAAGGGAAGTGCCGGCGGACACAATGGTATCAAGAGTATAATTGCAAGATGTGGCAGCAGTGATTTTTCCAGAATCAAAGTCGGTGTAGGAGAAAAGCCTGATGGTTGGGATTTAGCAGATCATGTATTAGGACGGTTTTCTAAAGAAGAAAGAGAATGCGTAGAAGATGCTATTGCAGATGCTTCTCGTGCCACAGAACTGATTGTTTTGGGAGAAACAGATAAAGCAATGAATGATTATAATGTAAAGAAAGTGAAGTAGATTTTTGTAGTCAGAACCATAAAAAGCAGGAGAAATATGAGAGCATTTGTAGAACCGCTGCGGCGGCTTAGTGAAGTTGAAAAAATTGAAGAGCAGCTAAAAAAAGAGCCGGGAATGCAGATGATTTCCGGCTGTATTGATTCACAGAAACCACATATGATGTATGGCATAGGCAATGATTTTAAGTATAAAATCATTGTTACTTTTAATGAGCAAAAAGCCAGAGAAATTTATGAGGAATATCGTTTTTTTAATCCTGAAATCGTGTATTATCCGGCAAAGGATATTTTGTTTTATCAGTCCGATTTGCGTGGAAATGTACTGACTAGAGAGAGAATTTTAGCTTTAAAAACGATTGCTCAAGGCAAGAATACGACCATAATTACAACCTACGATGCATTAATGAACCGTATGCCAAAACCACAGCAGTTCATTGGTGCAGTAAAAACCTATGCCGTAGGTGACATTATCGAATTAGAGTCTTTTCGTAAAAAATTAGTAGAAATGGGTTATGAGTCTGCCTATCAGGTAGAAACAGCAGGACAATTTGCCATCCGCGGCGGTATCATTGATATTTTTCCATTGACGGAGGAAAATCCCTATCGAATAGAGCTTTGGGATGATGAAATTGATTCCCTTCGAAGCTTTGATGTAGAAAATCAGCGTTCTATCGAAAATTTAGAAAGTATTGAAATATATCCGGCGGCAGAAATGCTTTTATCTGAACAGGAAAAGGAACAGGGGTTAAAGCGGATTTTAAAGGATGCGGATAAGCTGTACGAACAGTATCGCAAGGAAATGAAAACAGAAGAAGCCTACCGTATAAAAACGGCAGCGGGAGAAATTACAGAGGAATTAAAAGAACGGGCAGGCGTGGATGGAATAGATGCTTATCTGACTTATTTTTGTGAACATACGGTTTCGCTATTAGAGTATTTTGAAAAAGAAGATACGCTTGTCATTATGGATGAGCCTATGCGTTGTGTAGAAAAAGGACAGGTGACAGAAAAGGAATTTTCTGAAAGCATGAAGCATCGTCTAGAAAAGGGATACATCCTGCCGGGGCAGATGCAGGCATTATATTCCTGTGAAGAAACAGCGGCAAAAATCCAGATGCGAAGATGCGTAGCACTTGCTGCTTTAGAGCAGAAAATCCCTCATTGTACAGTAAAAAATCATTATTTTATTCAGGCGAGAAGTATCAGTGCCTATAATAATAGCTTTGAGCTTTTGGTGAAGGATTTAAAGCAGTACAAGAAAAAAGGCTATGCAGTGATTCTTTTGTCCGGTTCAAGAACCAGAGCAAAGCGATTAGCAGAGGATTTGATGAATGAGGGCTTAAACAGCTTTTATTCCGAGGATTTTAATCGGGAAGTACAGTCAAAAGAAATCATGGTGCTTTATGGAAAGGTAAAAAAGGGATATGAATATCCTTTATTGTCCTTTGCCGTAATTTCTGAAAGTGATATTTTTGGCTCTGAAAAAAAGAAAAAGAAAAAACGCAAAACCTATGATGGAGAAAAAATCTCAAGCTTTGCAGAGCTTTCTATTGGTGATTATGTGGTGCATGAAAATCATGGACTTGGAATTTATCGTGGAATTGAAAAAATAGAAGTAGAAAAAACCGTTAAGGATTATATCAAAATCGAGTATGACAAGGGTGGAAATTTATATATTTTAGCTACACAGCTTGATATGATTCAAAAATACGCAGGAGCAGATGCCAAGAAGCCAAAACTAAACCGTTTAGGCGGACAGGAATGGACAAAAACTAAGACCCGTGTGAGGACTGCGGTAAAAGAAATTGCAAAAGATTTAGTAGAACTTTATGCCAAACGACAACAGAACGAGGGATATGTCTACGGGCCGGATACAGTATGGCAAAGAGAATTTGAAGAAATGTTTCCTTTTGAGGAAACAGAGGATCAGGAAGCTGCCATTGAAGCTACAAAACGCGATATGGAAAGCAAAAAGATTATGGATCGCTTAGTCTGCGGAGATGTAGGCTATGGTAAAACAGAAATTGCTATCCGTGCAGCTTTTAAGGCGGTTCAGGAAGGAAAACAGGTCGTATACTTAGTGCCCACCACTATTTTAGCCCAACAGCATTACAACACCTTTGCCCAAAGGATGAAGGATTTTCCTGTAAATGTAGATTTGCTTTGTCGTTTTAGAAGCAGCAGTGAACAAAAAAAGACCATTGAAAAGCTCAAAAAAGGCATGGTAGATATTGTGGTAGGTACGCACAGAGTTTTATCAAAGGATGTGGTTTTCAAGGATTTAGGATTATTAATTATCGATGAAGAACAGCGTTTTGGTGTTACACACAAAGAGAAAATCAAGCAGTTAAAAAATAATGTGGATGTGCTGACACTTACTGCTACACCGATTCCAAGAACTCTGCATATGAGCCTTATCGGCATTCGGGATATGAGTATTTTAGAAGAGCCGCCGATGGATAGACTTCCGATACAGACCTATGTCATGGAATACAATGAAGAAATGGTCAGAGAGGCCATTTCCAGAGAACTTGCCAGAGATGGGCAGGTATATTATGTGTTTAACCGTGTAAAACAGATTGAAGATATTACGGCAAAGATTGCCTCTCTCGTGCCGGAAGCAGTTGTGGAATTTGCTCATGGACAGATGAAAGAAGTAGAATTAGAAAAGATTATGTACCGCTTTATTCATGGGGAAATTGATGTGTTGGTATCTACCACAATTATTGAAACCGGTTTAGATATTTCCAATGTCAATACCATCATTATACATGATGCAGATAATCTTGGACTTTCACAGTTATATCAGCTAAGGGGGCGTGTGGGTCGTTCCAACCGAACCTCCTATGCATTTTTGATGTATAAACGGGATAAAATGTTAAAAGAGGTTGCCGAAAAAAGACTGGCAGCCATTCGTGAATACACAGAGCTTGGCAGCGGCTTCAAGATTGCCATGCGGGATTTAGAAATCCGTGGAGCGGGAAATCTGCTTGGAGCAGAGCAGCATGGTCATATGGAAGCAGTTGGCTATGATTTATACTGCAAAATGCTGAATGAAGCTGTTCGTCAGGCCAAAGGAATAGAAACGATTGAACGGTTTGAAACCGCTATAGATGTAGATATAGATGCATATATTCCTGTAAAATATATTCCAAATGAATTGCAGAAGTTAGATGTGTATAAACGGATTGCAGCCATTGAAAATGAAGAAGAAAAGGATGAGATGCTAGAAGAGCTTTTAGATCGTTTCGGAGAACCGCCAAAATCCGTACAGAATCTTTTACGGTTAGCCTGGTATAAGGCTAGAGCGCATCGCCGCTATTTTACAGAGGTAAGTCAAAAGGGACAGGAAATACAGTTTGTGTTATTTGAACGGGCAAAAATTAATCCTGCAAAAATTCCAGACTTTGTAAAGCTCTATAATGGAAAAATGAAGTTCTATGCAGATAAAAAAATGCCGTACTTTGTCTATAATCTAAAAATGAATTCTAAGCAGAAGGAACAGGCAATGGAGGTTATAGCACAGGTGTTAGAGGATGCAAAGCTGCTTCAGATCGATGGAGCTTTGCAGAATACAGAGAGTATTTAAATCGTAACAGTAGATTAACCGATTTATGAAAAAAGCGTGAAAAACCTTGCTATAAATACTAAAAAGCACTATAATATAACAAGTATTGCCGACAATTATCGGATAAGATTCAGGAGGAACATATGAGAAGTAAGAAAGTAGCAGCATTATTGCTTACAGTATCTGTAGTGGCAGGACTTTTAAGCGGATGCGGAAATAAAATTGATGAGAATGCAACATTTGCAACATTAGACGATACAACAATTACGATGGGAGTCGCAAATTTCTGTGCAAAGTACGAGCAGGCGATGTATGATTCATTCTATATGTCATACTTTGGAGAGAATATGTGGGAAAGTGATCTCTATGGTACAGGCAGTACAATGACACAGGATGTCAAGAGTGAAATTGCAGATGGTTTACAGGATATGTATCTGTTAAAAGCGCATATGGAAGAATATGGTGTATCCTTAACAGAAGAGGAAGAAGCTGCCATTGCAGCAGCTGCAGATGAATTTATTGCAGCAAATACCAAGGCAGCAATTAAGCAGGTTGGAGCTGAGAATAGAGAAAATGTTATAGAGATGCTTCGTTTGAATACTATTCAGACAAAGATGTATGACAGAATTGTGGAAGATGCAGATACAGAGGTTTCTGATGAAGAAGCTGCACAGAGAACCTTTAGCTATGTATTGATTGATACAAGCGGCTATTATGATGAAGAGTCAAATCTTGTAGAGTATACAGAGGAAGAATTAGCAGGATTAAAAGCTACAGCTGAAACCATTGCAGCAGCAGAAGATTTTGATACAGCAGTTACAGATGCGGGCTATACAGTTAGCACAGCCTCCTACGGTTCAGCAGCAGACGAAGATGCAACTATGGATGTAGCCGTATTAGAAGCAGCAGATGCTTTGGCAGAAGGTGAAATTTCAGCCGTTATTGAAACAGAAAATGCATATTATGTAGTTCGTTTAGACAGCGAGTATGATGAAGAAGCTACCGCTGCTAAAAAGGAAACTTTAATCGAACAGAAGCAGAATGATTATTATAATGATATAATCTCTGGCTGGAAAGAGAAAGCTACTTGGACAATCAATGAAGAGGAATGGGCAAAGGTTACCTTTGAAGACCATTTCACTACACCGGTAGAAGAAAGCACAGAAGAAGTTGTTGAAGAAACAGAAAGCTAAAATGGCATAATTTAAATTAGATGCTGCAAACTGGGGATATGAATCCTGGTTTGCAGCTTTTCTGGCTTTATTGGAAAAATTTTCATAAGGAGATATTCGTGAAAAAGTTATTAATTTACCTGAAAAATTATAAAAAAGAATGTGTATTAGCACCGTTGTTTAAAATGTTAGAAGCAATTTTTGAGCTCTTGGTGCCGCTTGTTATGGCTGCAATTATTGATGTGGGAATTGTAGAGAATGATATTTCTTATATTATTAAAATGTGCCTGATTATGATACTTCTTGGTATTATAGGCTTAGTTTGCTCCTGTACGGCTCAGTTTTTTTCTGCAAAGGCGGCAGCGGGCTTTGGGACAGGGGTTCGTCATGCACTTTTTGCCCACATACAAAACCTATCTTTTTCTAATCAGGACAAAATAGGGACATCTACATTGATTACTCGTATGACTAGCGATATTAATCAGACACAGAATGGTGTAAACATGGTGTTACGGTTATTTTTGCGCTCTCCATTCATTGTATTTGGTGCAATGCTCATGGCATTTACCATTGATGTAAAGAGTGCATGGATATTTGTGATTACGATTCCATTATTGTCTGTAGTGGTATTTGGGGTTATGTATGTGACAATTCCGCTGTATCGGAAAGTACAGGGAAAATTAGACAGAGTGACCTTGAGCACAAGAGAAAATCTCACCGGTGTAAAAGTGATTCGTGCATTTCATCAGGAAGAAGAGGAAGTGTTATCCTATGCCAAGGATAATGAGGAGCTTATGGATGCCCAGATGTTTGTTGGCGGTATTTCAGGGCTTATGAATCCGGTAACCTATGTGATTGTCAATGCGGCGACTGCGTATCTGATATATAAAGGTGCTTTGCAGGTGGATTTGGGTTTTATTACACAGGGTGAAGTGGTAGCACTGGTAAATTATATGGGACAGATTTTAATTGAACTGGTAAAGCTGGCAAATCTAATTGTACTTATTACAAAAGCCATAGCCAGTGGTAATCGTATTCAAGGCATATTTGACATTCCGGTGGGAAATCCCGTAAAGAATGACTGCATAGATACGGCAACTGTCGATAAGGATGAAATGGTGGTATTTTCCCATGTGGGACTGACCTATGAAAATGCAGGAGCAGAATCCCTGACAGATATCAGCTTTTGTGCAAAAAAAGGGCAGACCATCGGAGTTATTGGTGGTACAGGAGCAGGAAAAACCTCTCTTGTGCACTTGATTCCGGGCTTTTATCCTCATACGGCAGGAAGTATTCGCATAGATGGAAAAGATATCTCTTCTTATTCTAAAGAAGAATTGTGTAATAAGGTTGGTATTGTCATGCAAAAGGCAGTATTGTTTGCCGGAACGATTCGTGAGAATTTATGCTGGGGAAAAAAAGATGCCACAGACGAGGAATTGACAGAAGCATTAAAAATTGCGCAGGCATTAGAGATTGTAGAGAAAAAAGAAGGGGGATTGTCCGCAGAGGTCACACAGGGAGGGAAGAATTTCTCCGGTGGGCAAAGGCAGAGACTTACGATTGCAAGAGCTTTGGTAGGAAAGCCGGAAATTTTGATTTTGGATGATAGTGCATCTGCATTGGATTTTGCTACAGATGCAGCTTTGCGGCGGGCAATTGCAGGTATGAGAGGGCAGACAACAGTATTTATTGTATCTCAGAGGGCATCGTCCATTCAGCATGCTGATCAGATTCTGGTGTTGGATGATGGAGAACTTTCAGGTATTGGCACACATGAGGAGCTGCTAAAGAGCTGTGAAACATATCAGGAGATTTATTATTCCCAGTTCCCGGAAAAACAGAAAGGAGCGACAAATGTCTAAAATAGGTAAAACACAGACAGCAACCATAAAAAAACTGCTGTATTATATGAAAAAATATACACCATTTATTGTTTTGTCGTTGCTTTTTGCGGCGATTTCTGCAATTTTGACTTTATATGTGCCAATATTGACCGGTCAGGCAATCGATTGTATCGTGATGAAAGGCAATGTAGATTTTAAGGGGATTTTTGAGGTTTTGAAAACTATGCTGTTGGTTGTTTTGGTAACTGCCATAGCTCAATGGCTGATGAATGTCTGCAATAATAAAATTACCTATCATGTGGTGAGAGATCTTCGTATGGACGCGTTTTCCAAGCTGCAGAAGCTTCCATTGAAATACTTGGATTCGCATTCTTATGGGGAATTGGTAAGTCGTATGATTGCAGATGCGGATCAAGTGGCAGAAGGACTTTTGTTGGGCTTTACCCAATTATTTACAGGGGTGATTACCATTATTGGGACTCTGTGCTTTATGGTAAGCATCGAGTTTAAGATTGCGCTTGTGGTAATCTGTATTACGCCGGCATCCTTATTCGTGGCAGCATTTATTGCAAAACATACATTTTCTATGTTTAAGCTGCAATCGGAAACCAGAGGAAAGCAGACAGCATTTATTGAAGAAATGATTTCTAATCAAAAGGTGGTACAGGCATTTGGGCAGGAAAAGGAAGTATTAGAAAAATTTGATGAAGTAAACGAGCAGTTAAAGGAGTATTCCTTGAAGGCTACATTTTACTCATCTTTGACGAATCCATGTACTCGTTTTGTCAATAGTCTTGTGTATACCGGAGTTGGAATTTTTGGCGCAGTTTCTGCTGTGATGGGAGGTATTAGTGTAGGTCAGCTTGCAAGCTTTTTAAGCTATGCAAATCAGTATACAAAGCCGTTTAATGAGATTTCCGGAGTAGTAACAGAATTACAAAATGCCTTAGCCTGCGCCGGCAGAATATTAGAATTAATCGAGGAAGAACCGCAGATTCCGGATGATAAGGATGCCGTAATACTCAAGGATGCACAGGGAAATGTGTCTTTAGAGCATGTGGATTTTGCATATAAAAAAGAAAAGCCTCTTATCGAGGATTTCAATTTACAGGTTCATCCCGGACAGCGGGTAGCTATTGTTGGACCTACCGGCTGCGGGAAAACCACATTGATTAATTTGCTCATGCGTTTTTATGATGTGGATAAGGGAAGCATACAGATAGATGCTGAGGATATCCGCCATATTACCAGAAAGAGTCTCCGTTCTTCTTATGGAATGGTTTTGCAGGAAACATGGCTTAGGGAAGGGACGATTTTAGAAAATATCCGTATGGGAGCAAAAAATGCTACTCGTGAAGATGTCATACAGGCGGCAAAAGCCACCCATGCCCACAGCTTTATCAAACGACTGCCAAATGGCTATGACACGGTAATTACCGAAGAGGGCGGTGGACTTTCGCAGGGACAAAAACAGCTTCTATGTATAGCAAGAGTTATGCTCTCATTACCGCCGATGCTCATTTTAGACGAAGCAACTTCTTCTATTGATACAAGAACAGAATTGAAAATTCAAAATGCATTCGCTAAAATGATGAAAGGCAGAACCAGTTTTATTGTGGCACATCGTCTTTCTACTATAAAAGAAGCAGATATTATCCTAGTGATGAAGGATGGTCATATTTTAGAGCAGGGCAGCCATGAAGCATTACTTGCCAAAAATGGATTTTATGCCACACTATATAACAGCCAGTTTGTGAATTCTGGTTCGTAAAAGAAATTTAGTCTGTGAAGGAGAAAATAAGTGAAAAAGAATATTGTACTTATTGGAATGCCCGGCGTGGGGAAAAGCACGATAGGTGTGGTTTTAGCAAAGCTTATCGGTTATCAGTTTATAGATGCAGATTTAGTGATTCAGCAAAAAGCGGGTAAGCTTTTGCACGAGATTATAAAAGAAGAAGGAACAGATGGTTTTTTGGAAATCGAAGGAAGAATCAACAGTGAAATTGAGGCAGAACGGGCAATAATTGCCACCGGCGGCAGCGTTGTGTACGAAAAAAATGCCATGGAGCATTATAAAAAAACAGGAATAATTGTCTATTTGCATGTTTCTTTTCCAATTTTAGAAAAGCGGTTAAAAGACATCAAAGGCAGAGGTGTAGTGCTTAAAAGCGGACAGGATTTACAAGCATTATACGCAGAACGGACACCCCTGTATGAGTCCTATGCAGATATTGTGGTAGAAGAAGAGAATATGGGGGTAGAGGATACTGTAGAAGCACTCATAGAAAAATTACGCCAGATACAGGAATAGAGAAGACTAAAATGGGGAAAAGTGTTACTGTTAGCGTTGCGCACAAGGCTGGAGAAGTAACAAAAAAGTGGGATTTGCATATAATAGCATTGAAGAACAGGAGTAAAATGTGATAAAATATTACCAAATTATTACACTTGTTTACATATGCAGAAAAAATCTTGACAAAAGAAATGGTACATCACTATAATTAATATTTGTATGTGGAGAAATGGATTTGTATAGTTAGCATAGAGGTGCGATATGGAACAGTATATTATAAAAGGTGGAAATCCGCTGGTTGGCGAAGTGGAAATCGGTGGCGCAAAGAATGCAGCCTTAGCGATTTTAGCAACAGCGATTATGACAGATGAAACCGTTACAATAGAAAATCTTCCTAATGTCCGCGATATCAATGTAATGCTTAGTGCTATCGAAGGAATCGGAGGAATTATAGAACGAATAGATAATCACACAGTAAAGATTAATGGTTCAATGATTCATGATTTAAGTGTGGATTATGAATATATTAAAAAAATTCGTGCATCTTATTATCTTTTAGGTGCATTACTCGGAAAGTATAAAAAGGCAGAGGTTGCCTTGCCGGGAGGCTGTGATATTGGCAGCCGTCCAATTGATTTGCATTTAAAGGGCTTTCGTGCGCTTGGTGCAAATGTAGATATTCAGCATGGCTTAATTGCGGCATCAGCAGAGCAGCTGAAGGGTACACATATTTATCTGGATAAAGTATCCGTTGGAGCTACCATTAATATTATGATGGCAGCAGCTATGGCAGAAGGTAAAACTATTATTGAGAATGCGGCAAAAGAGCCTCATGTCGTGGATGTGGCAAACTGTTTAAACAGTATGGGAGCAAATATCCGCGGTGCAGGAACAGATGTTATTCGTATTTCCGGTGTAGAGAAGCTTCACAAGACAGAATATTCTATTATTCCGGATCAGATTGAAGCAGGAACATTTATGTTTGCAGCAGCAGCGACCCGTGGAGATGTAACTGTCAAGAATGTTATTCCAAAGCATTTAGAAGCAACTTCAGCAAAATTATTGGAAATTGGTTGTGAAATCGAGGAGTTGGATGATGCTGTTCGTGTAGTGGCTTCTAAGCCGTTGACACACACGCAGGTAACAACACTTCCATACCCGGGATTTCCGACGGATATGCAGCCACAGATGTCAGCCGTTTTGGCTATTTCTCAGGGCACAAGTACAGTTACTGAGAGTATATTTGAAAATCGTTTCAAGTATGTAGATGAATTGACTAGAATGGGAGCTGCAATAAAGGTAGAGAGCAATATTGCCATTATTACCGGTGTGAAAAATTATACAGGTGCAAGAGTGAGTGCACCGGATTTAAGAGCCGGGGCAGCCCTTGTTATTGCAGGTTTAGCTGCAGAGGGAATCACCATTGTGGACGATATTTACTATATTGAACGAGGATATGAGGAATTTAATGAAAAACTGGCACTTTTAGGTGCACAGATTGAAAAGGTATCCACTGAAAAAGAAATTCAGAAATTCAAATTAAAAGTATCTTAAATAAAGAAAAATAAAAGGAATGCTGCTAAAATGCAAGCATTCCTTTTATTTTCTTTTATAATAGTGCCTGAATAGATAAGCCTGATGTACGGGACAAATCAATGCAGTCTCCATCGTCTAACTGAATAATAGGTCTGGAGAGATATTGTTTGTTCAGCATGACAATTTTTCCGGCTCTGCCATCAGAAAGCAGAACACGATTGTTCTGATATGTAGAGGCAATGCGCTCTAAGAAAATCAGGATATATTTTGGATGATATTTTTGCAAGCCTTCCTTTTCAAATGCAGCAATGACCTGGAACGGACAAAGCGGCGCACGATAAGATCTTGCAGCAGTCATCGCATCGTATACATCTGCAATAGCAATAATATGTGAAAAATCATCGATTTCTTCGCGGGTAAGCTTGTTTGGATAACCGCTTCCATCACATCTTTCATGATGCTTCAAAGCTGCATTTTTGATGCGGGGATCTAAAATGTTATCATATGCACTTAACATCTGATAGCCAAATACCGGATGATTTTTTACAATAGCAAATTCTTCGTCTGTATATTTGTCCGGTTTATTTAAAATATTTGGCGGAACCTGTGTTTTTCCTATATCATGCAGTAATGCGGCAAGAAGCAGGATATCCATATCCTCCTGTTCAAGATGCAGCCATCTGCCGAACATACCGGAAATCAATGCTACATTCAAAGAATGTGCATAGATGCTGTCATCTACCGTACGCATATTATGCAGCATATCAAACATTTCAATCGTATTTGGTGCTTTGTTTAAAAGCGGATAAACAATTTTGTTTAGAACATCTTTGTTTACAGAATCTCCCGAAGATATCAGTGATGATAATATGTGTTCAAATTCGGAAGAAAAACTGGTATATTCTGACTGGAAATTTTTAAAGCTGTCAGAATTTTTTACCTGCTCAGAATATGTAAGCTCTTCGGTTTTGGGTGGTGCGGGTTTTTCCGGTGCGACAGGAACCTCTTCTTCACCTTCGATTCGAATACAATCGATGCCATAAAAGCTGATTCTGGCAATTAATGAATCGTCTAAAACGACTCCTTTGCTGACAATTAACTGTCCATGTTTGGTTTTTACTGGAACGGCAGTAACCATACCTGCTTCTAATTTTGTGGTTTTAACAATTCTCATATTTGACTCCCTTATGTGTGTATACACCCCACTAGCCTAAAGGCCAGTAAATATAATTAACTAAATTATAAAACGAATTGAATAAAATGGCAATGGATTATTCTTGAAAAATTGTCGGAATAACTTGACAAATGTAATAAAAAAGAGTAGGTTATAGTTCAAAGTATATATTTTCTCTTATTCAGAGTGATGGAGATACATAGGATCTGTGAAGTCACGGCAACCCCTTAACCGGAAGGTGCCAGCCTGAGCGAGTAATTTCGAACAATAAGAGGATTTGATTTACAATACAGGAAATCTGGTCCGCTTATGCTGTGTAAGCGGATTTTTTTATGCAAAAGCAAAAATTTATAGGTAATTTGAAAGGAGAATACAAATGGAAAAAAGATTATTTACTTCTGAATCTGTAACAGAAGGACATCCGGACAAAATCTGTGATGCAGTATCTGATGCGATTTTAGATGCATGTATGGCAGAGGATCCGATGAGCCGTGTTGCTTGTGAGACAGCAGCTTGTACAGGATTTGTTTTAGTTACCGGAGAGATTACTACAAAGGCAAATTTAGATATTCCTACAATTGTTAGAGAAACAGTTAAAGAAATTGGGTATGACAGCTCTGAAAAGGGATTTGATGGAAATACCTGTGCAGTTATGGTTGCTTTAGATAAGCAGTCACCGGATATTGCGATGGGTGTTGATAAAGCGCTTGAGGCAAAAGAAAATAAAATGTCTGATGAGCAGATTGAAGCTATCGGAGCTGGAGATCAGGGTATGATGTTTGGTTATGCAACCAATGAAACCGAGGAATATATGCCATATGCCATTTCTCTTGCACATAAGCTGGCTTTACAGCTTACAAAGGTTCGTAAGGATGGAACACTTCCTTACCTTAGAGCAGACGGAAAATCTCAGGTTACTGTAGAATATGATGAAAATGACAAGCCAATTCGTTTAGAAGCCGTAGTATTATCTACACAGCATGACGAAAAAGTTACACAGGAACAGATTCATGCAGATATTAAGAAATATGTATTTGATCCGATTCTTCCGGCTGAATTAGTAGATGCAGATACCAAGTTCTTTATCAATCCGACTGGTCGTTTTGTAATCGGTGGACCACAGGGAGATGCAGGTCTTACAGGTCGTAAAATTATTGTTGATACCTATGGTGGATATGCTCGTCATGGCGGCGGAGCTTTCTCCGGAAAAGACTGTACAAAGGTAGACCGTTCAGCAGCATATGCAGCTCGTTATGTAGCAAAAAATCTTGTGGCAGCAGGTCTTGCAGACAAATGTGAGATTCAGGTAGCATATGCAATTGGTGTGGCACAGCCGACATCTGTTCGTGTAGATACATTTGGAACAGGAAAAGTATCTGATGATAAGTTAGTAGAAATTGTTCGCAAGAACTTTGATCTTCGTCCGGCTGGAATTATTCAGATGTTAAATTTAAGAAGACCAATCTACAAACAGACAGCAGCATATGGACATTTTGGCCGTAATGATTTAGATCTTCCATGGGAAGCATTAGACAAGGTAGAAGAATTAAAGAAATATGTATAAGCTGGTTTATGAAAAGTTTAGAATATATTTGAGAGAATTTAATAGGATTTGATTTTTTTCATGTTATAATAAACCGTAGGGATTTGTATAAATTCCTACGGTTTTTAAATGCTAAATAACTTTTAGAAAGGAAATAGAATGAAGTTAAGAACACGGCTGACCATATCATTTTGTATTATTATATTTGTACCGATTTTGTTGGCAGTATTTACGGTATTTGCATTTCAGAAAATTCAGGTGAAGGCTATTGAACAGACCTATGGTATAGAAGAAACAGATCATAATTATCTGATGAATTCCATGCAGCTTTTGAATCGTTATACCAGAAAAAATTATGAAGAATTAGCGAAATTGACGAAGCATTCTCCGGAAGTATTTGAAAATAAAACTTATCTTGAACAGGTCAATGCAGAGCTTTTAAATAAGTATTCTTATTTGATTGTAAGAAAAGATACAGAGCTTATTTATAATGGAAATAAAAACTCCACCTTAGATGCGAAAAGTCTGCCGGATTATGGCGAAGATGAGCTGAATGCTGTTTCCGGTACATATGTAGATGGTGATGAACAGGTTTTAATTAAACAGATTGATTTTGAATTTGTGGATGCCAGCAGAGGAAGTGTATTTATTGTTACAACAGCATATGAAATTTTGCCGGAGGTAGAAGGGCTGATTTTTGATGCCTGTATTTCGATTTTTCTAATTCTTTTATTTACGGCAGCGATGTTAATTATCTGGATTTATCAGGGTATTATCCGACCGATTAAAAAGCTTGAGATGGCGACTGTGAATATCCAGCAGGGAAATCTTGATTTTACAATAGAAGCAGAGGGAAATGACGAGATTAGTGAGCTTTGCGCCAGCTTTGAAGAGATGCGTAAGCGGTTAAAGGAATCCGCAGAGCAGCAAGTGGCAAGTGAAAGAGAAAATAAGGCATTAATCAGCAATATTGCCCATGATTTAAAGACTCCTATTACTGCGGTAAAAGGATATTCGGAAGGGCTTTTAGATGGTGTAGCAGATACCCCCCAAAAGCAGGAAAAATATCTGCGTACAATCAATAACAAAGCCAATGAAATGGATGCATTGCTGAACGAGTTGACCCTATATGCCAAAATCGATACAAATCGCATTCCGTACAATTTTAATAAGCTGAATGTAGCGGAGTATTTTAATGATTGTATAGAAGAAATCGGCATGGATTTAGAGGCAAAGAATGTGGGGTTAACCTATTTTAACTATGTGGATAATGATGTGTTAATTATTGCAGATCCGGAGCAGCTGCGAAGAGTTATCAATAATATTGTAGGAAATTCTGTCAAATATTTTGACAAGCGGCAATGTCTGATTAATATTCGAATAAAAGATGTGGGTGACTTTATTCAGATTGAAATAGAAGACAATGGACGAGGAATTGCGGCAAAGGATTTGCCATATATTTTTGAACGATTTTATCGTGCGGATGCATCCAGAAATTCTGCTACCGGAGGCAGTGGAATCGGACTTTCCATTGTAAAGAAAATTGTAGAGGATCATGGTGGAAAAATATGGGCAACCAGTAAGGAATCAGTAGGAACAGTGATGTATCTTGTTATCAGAAAATATCAGGAGGTTATACAAAATGAGTAAGGTTTTAATTATTGAAGATGAAGTGGCTATTGCAGAATTAGAAAAGGATTATCTGGAATTGAGTGGTTTTGAAGTTGAGATTGAAAATGCCGGTGATGTAGGTTTAGAGAGGGCATTAAACGAAGAGTTTGATATGTATATTTTGGATTTGATGCTTCCGGGTGTAGATGGCTTTGAAATCTGCAAACGGATTCGTGAGGTGAAAAATACCCCAATTCTTATGGTGTCAGCCAAAAAGGATGATATTGATAAGATTCGGGGCTTAGGTTTAGGTGCGGATGATTATATTACTAAGCCTTTTTCACCTAGTGAATTAGTGGCGAGAGTGAAAGCGCATTTAGCCAGATATGAACGGTTAATCGGCAGCAGTCAGCAGGAAAATGATATGATTGAAATTCGTGGAATCCGTATCGATAAAACTGCCCGCAGAGTATGGATAAATGATGAAGAAAAACAGTTTACTACAAAGGAATTTGATTTATTGGCATTTCTTGCGCAGAATCCAAATCATGTTTTTACAAAAGAGGAATTGTTCCGGGAAATTTGGGATATGGAATCTATCGGAGATATTGCGACAGTGACAGTGCATATAAAGAAGATTCGTGAAAAGATAGAAATCAATACGGCAAAACCGCAGTATATTGAGACGATTTGGGGTGTGGGGTACCGATTTAAGGTGTAAAGAAAGAACAAAAAGCCTTGAACACCGCATAAACACTAAGGAAAACCGCTTTTGTTATGTGGTAATATATGATAAAATATTACCAAAAATATTACCATAGGCTGAAATTCACGAAGTAAAGGAGAACGCTATGGAAGAATTAGTATTTAATTTTGACGAAAGCGAAGCACCAAAGAAGAAAGAAGTAATCACTTATGAACCAGTTGAAAAGGGCATAAGGCGGAAATTGAAAGACGGAAAGAAGTTTTCTTATGAGGCTACTGCTGATTTTGGCAGGGTGGAAATCTATGACGAAGAATTAAAGAAATTTGTTAAGAAGCAGGACAAACGAAGAAAGACCTTTAAGACATTGGCAGAAGCAAGAAAATGGCTTCATCAAATCGAACTGCAAAAGGCAGAAGCCAAAGAGAAAAAAGTCATTTACAAAAATGAGGGTATTCGTTTGGTTGATGTGGCTGATGAATTTCTGGAACTGAAACGCAAGCAAGCCAAAAAGGGAAAGATTAAAGACAGTTATGTTGAACAACTCCGCATACAGACAGACCATTTCAAACGGTTCTTTAATGGTGAGCGTACCACATTTGTAAAGACCATACAGACCGCACAGATTGAAGCATATTTTGAATTTGAAGAAAAGCAGGGAATTTCAAGGAAGTCAATCGAGAAATACAAAACCCATTTAAAGCAGATTTGGGCTTATATGCTGAAAGATAAAGTAAGATATGGTGTAAGTGAAAATGTTGTTGAGGGTGCTGAAATTTCTGCACCGAAAAAGGAATATAAAGCCTCGGCACTTGATTACAAGCAATTAAATGAATTGATTTATGAAGCCACTACAATGGAAGACCCGAGTTTTCTGTATCTTGTTGTTATGTCTATGACACAAGGACTTAGACGAGGGGAATTGTGTGGTTTGATGTGGAAAGATATAAACTGGGAGACCAAAAGAGTTACGATTTGCCATAACCGTGTTCAGTTGGTAACGAAAGACACCGTAAAACTTCCAAAGCGTGAAAAGGTTCGAGAGATTGAACTGCATAACGCTGGCTATACCACATTAAAGATATATAAGGAATGGCAGGAGGCTATACTGGGCAGACCAGTAGCACCCGAAGCCTTTGTTTTACAGTGGGAAATAAATTTATTACAAAACTATGTATGCCACACTGGAAAAGTATCTCGCAAGTGGAAAGAAATTTATAATTATCTCAACAAATGCCGAGCAAAAGCCAAAAAGGAAGAATTACCTTATGGCAGAATACACGACGGACGACATACATATATCACTTTGCTATTACACGGAATAGAAAAGGACGATAAGAGCATTATTGCTCCTGCTTCTTTCTTCCAAGTGTATGAAAGTGCAGGTCATACCCTACCGAGAGCAATGCAAAATGTATCTAATACTGTCTATAATGAAGATAAAGGCGATAGGTGGGATATTACAAGATTTTGGAATGAGGCTATTTATACCGATATTGCAGAATGTTGGCGGTTTGCTTGTGAGGTTCGACAGATTGAAGAGGAAATGATGACCGAACTGGAAAAAGCCATAAAGCAGGCACAGAAGCAGCAACGATTGGAAAAAGCCAAGGCAGAACGCTTAAAAGGCAACCCACCCGAAGACATACTTATTGAATATAAATAGCAAACAAGCAGGAGCATAAAAACTCCTGCTTTTGTCATTTAAGAAAGAAAAGAAGCAAAAGAAAGAATAGGGGGGACACTCTGGCGGTTTCCCCCTTTCCCCCTTTCAGCGTTGAAACTTCACAAGTTCAGTTTCAACAATTAACTTTTTAGAACCAGTAAAACCGACCTTTTCGCCTAGTCAAATAATGAGAGAAAGTCTTGACCACTCGCAACCAAAAATATAGAAATTTCTATACTTTTTACGATTGCGAATGGTCAAGTCTGTAATAAAACAATTTTCGCCTGTGAGTGTGTTTAACCCCGCACACTTCGGAGATGTTTCATTTTCTATACATAACAGTAATATGGCGATACCACCAAAGTCGATCTTTTAATTACTATACGCAACGTGCCCTTGTTTTTCATATGTACCAGACTGCATTATACTTTTCATATAATGCACACGTCATCCAATGCCGTAGCCGTTCATTATCTTTCAATAATCAAGTCGCCCTCACTTGGTTCGGCATTATTTTTGAGGTTGTCCGCCGTGGACATTTAACATTTTGTTTACTTTGGGTGATGTTTTTTCTTATCGTACACCCATTAAAAAAGTCCTGAGGTGGTGAAGCACATCAGAACTCTATATATAAAACTTTACAGTTTGAAACTGTCTATTGTCCTTGTAATTGCTTCACCAACTACACCCACCAAAGCGGTGGCTTTTTTAATTTATTTACTTGTCATAAACAATATGACCGATGGAGAATGGTTTGGAGCAAAAACTTTTATTAAATTTGAAAAAAATTTTTTTGAGTCCGATTTTATAAAAAATTGATTTTTTAAAGGTGGTATTTTGGCGGTTTTAGCGTTGTTTTGGGGATATTTTTGAATAAAAAAGGCTATACAGAAGAAAATTGATTTTTAAAGATATTTTTGCCCGAAACGTATCAAAAATTGATTTTTTCCAGTGTATAGATTTTATACCCTACCCACAAGCCAAAAGGCATATTAAGGGTGAGGGGAGGTGTTTGATGTGGCAAAAATAGACATAGATGATGAAATGTTTTATAAGGGTTCTCTTGATATTTTACTTGAAGCAGTAGCACAAGATGAAGCAGAAGAACATAAACAACCTGCAACAGATACAGAAGACGATTTTGTAAAGGTTGAGAAATATCAAAGGCAGACCGAAGAGGAACGATAACAGAGCCCCAACTTTGCGAGCAAAGTAAAGGGGCTTATACCTTGGGGCAAGATTTAGAAGTTTAGACGGTCTTGCTCCAAGTATTTGAGAGGAGGGGGAATTATGGCAAAGTTCAGTTTTCATTGTCAATGCTATAAAGCAGGACAGATTGGAGGGATTGATAAGCATAACCGCAGACTAAACAAGAATTATATCAGCAATCCCGACATAGATACGGAACGAAGCGGACAAAACCGCATTTATATTGCACCGAAGCAATCTCTTTATAAAGATTGTAAGGAACAAATAGAAAAGCGAGTTGTGGCAAGCGGTGGCAGAATTACCAAAGCAAGTAATTGGATTTGTGAGGCGATATTTTCATACCCCGAAGAATTACCACTTGAACGCTTGGACGAGTACAACGATTTAATCATAAAATATATGAATGCAAGATTTAATAATAATGTAGTGAGTGCAGTATGTCATTTGGACGAGGGAGGAAGTGTTGACGGAAAGGGTGGACTTCCACACTTGCACTTAGATATTTTAATGATTACCGAAGACAACAGACTATCAGCAAAAACACTTATAACAAGAGATTTTATAACTTCAATGCACCGAATTATGCCGATTATACTTAAAAAGCACGGTTTTAACATAGATGAATATGAAGAAACCGAAGAAAAGAAGCAGGGCGGATTGTCTGCAAAGGAATATAAGAAGAAAATGGAGCAGGAAAAAGAAGAACTTAACAAAAAATTGGAGAATATGGTAAAGGAATACAACGAATTGGCAGACAGATATAATAAACTCATTGATGATAAAACCGAATTGGAACGAAAGAACAGAGAAAAGGCTTATGAAGTGATGTATCAGCAGGAACAAAGCCGATGAATCTGATTGTAAAAATGAAGATATTTGATATAATATACTTTGATAGATAAGAATTTGAGGAGGTAAAAAATGATACTCTCATTACAAGGCTGTATGGCTGTAGGAAAAACAACAGCAGTACGATATTTGCAAGAAAATGCTCCCTATGTAAATATTAGCTATGAAATCAATACGGATATTATTGATGAAGTAAAACGACGTCAGTTAGATAAAAATAGGTATGAAGATTATTTAGAAATACAAAAATTATGGTTAAAAAAGGAAGTTGTTCGCTATAATAAAGCCCAAGATTTTAGGTGTAGTGTTATGGATTTTGGAGCTGAGGAAATAGAATTTTACACATTAAATTACCCTAAAACGATAGGACAAGACTGGGAAATTGAAAATGCCTTACATAAGGAACTTGAACAAGTTCGACAATGTATGCCAACAAGAATATTATTTTTAGATGCTTCAAATGAAGTATTATTAAAACACAAGGAAAATGATAATACCCGTACTAGAAATTTTTTTGAACATCATTTGAAGTATCTATTACCATTAAAAAGAAACTGGTTTATAGGAAAAGAAAATGTAGATGTTTTGAATGTGGATAATTTGAGTGCGGATGAAGTTGGAAAGAAAGTTAAAGAATGGGTTGATTTTTGTATTGAACATTATTAAATGACTTCACAGGTTATAGAGATACTATGCTTAATGTGTAGTATCTTTTTCTTTGCCCAAAATCTCGAAATATTTCCACAAAATTCATATGAAATATGAGTTGCTTTTGGGGTGTT
>JAGALK010000025.1 GCA_017625255.1 Lachnospiraceae bacterium | reverse complement strand
TTCCAAAGGAAGAAGAGATAAAAGAAGAGCAAACTGGAAAATGACTGCTCCAGCATTAGTAAAATGCAGCAAATGTGGCGAATTAATGATGCCTCACAGAGTTTGCAAAAACTGTGGTTCTTATAATAAAAAAGAAATCATCGCTATGGATTAATTTTAAAAGTATTAGGAAAATCAAGGGTTTGACAGAATGTCAACTCTTGATTTTCTTTATTTTAACCCCATTCTTAACCCAATTTAAAAATATTAGCCGTATATGAGAGTAAGTATTTGTTGTATGTATATTTTTACACCGAATAACTTTGGTTTAAAGGTATGTATATAATTAAAAGGATAAACGATTTGCAGATTTTCTAAGAGCGTTCAAATCCGGTTTGCGGGAAAAGGAGAATGAAGGATTTTTTAGGAGTAATTTAACTTTTGTACATAGACTTTATGCAATGGGTATGCTATTATTTTGAATACATATGAACAGAGAGATAAAAGGAGAATTACAATGAGCAATATTTTTAGTTATGACAATAAATTTTTCCAAATTATAGGTAAACTAATGGATTGCTTCTATATAAGTATATTATGGGTTTTCTTTTCTATTCCGATAGTGACGATAGGTGCTTCTGCAACAGCCATGTATTATGCGGTTAATAAGGTGCTTCGTGGAAACAGGAGCTATGTGTGGAGAAGCTTTTGGGGAGCTTTTCGGTCTAATTTTAAGCAGGCAACAATTATCTGGCTGGTTTATATGGCAGTTGGCATATTATTTGGAGTAGATATTTATATTACGCATATATTCTTATTAAATGGGTATGCGCTTGGCATTTTATTTTACATATTTATTATTTTATTTATTTTTTTGATTTTATGGGGAGTATACCTTTTTTCTTATACCGCCCGTTTTGAAAATTCTACGAAAGAGATTTTAAAAAATAGTGGAATTATAGCCATTGCAAATCTGCCAAAGACAATTCTTTTATTTGTGATTCTTGTTGTGGGAGTTCTTTTGGGAATGTTTGTGCCATTTGTCATACCGCTGATTCCAGCCGTTTTTACATGGGCAATGAGTATGGTGTTGGAAAGTGTTTTCCGCAAATATATGTCAAAGGAAGATTTGGAACGGGAGAAGGAGCTTGATATGGAGAGCAAACTGTAGTCTTGATTTCTGAAAAGACTTATAGTATATTTCTAATAGATGTGCAGAAATCGTTTGCACAAGGAGGAAAGATATGCAGGATAGAATTAAAGTAGCTGTAGATGCGATGGGTGGAGACAATGCACCGGGCGAGATTGTAAAAGGTGCAGTAGAAGCAGTTAATACCCGTAAAGACATTCAGGTATTTTTGGTAGGTCAGCAGGAAGCTGTGGAAGAAGAATTGAAAAAATACACCTATCCGCAGGAGCAGATTAGTATTGTTCATGCAGAGGAAGTGATTGAAACCGCAGAGCCGCCGGTTATGGCAATTCGCAAGAAAAAGCAGTCATCCATTGTAATTGGTATGAATATGGTAAAGCAAAAGGAAGCAGATGCATTTGTGTCTGCAGGCAGTTCAGGTGCGATTCTTGTTGGCGGACAGGTGATTGTCGGCAGAATCAAGGGAATTGAACGACCGCCATTAGCTCCGCTGATGCCGACAGAGAAAGGTGTTTCGCTTTTAATTGACTGTGGCGCGAATGTGGATGCAAGACCATCTCATTTAGTACAGTTTGCAAGAATGGGTTCGATTTATATGGAAAATGTAGTAGGTATCAAGAATCCAAGAGTTGCCATCGTAAATATTGGTGCGGAAGAAGAAAAGGGAAATGCATTGGTAAAAGAAACCTTTCCATTATTAAAAGAATGTAAAGACATCAATTTTGTAGGCAGTATTGAAGCAAGAGAAATTCCGCATGGAGAAGCAGATGTCATTGTCTGTGAAGCTTTTACCGGAAATGTTATTTTAAAATTATACGAAGGCATGGGCAGTATGTTTAAAGGATTGCTGAAAAAAGGTTTGATGAGCAGTCTGCGCAGTAAGTTAGGAGCGCTTTTGATTATGCCAGCTTTGAAAAATACATTGAAATCCTTTGATGCGTCAGCCTATGGAGGAGCACCATTGTTAGGACTGAATGGTCTTGTGGTAAAGACACATGGAAATTCAAAAGCAAATGAGGTGAAGAATTCCATTATCCAGTGTGTGACCTTCAAAGAACAGGATATCAATGGTAAGATAAAGAAGAATATTATAGACTCCGTACAGACAGAGGAGTAGAAAGGAAAATCTTATGGAATTTGAAAAGTTAAAACAGATTATTGCAGAGGTACTAAATGTGGATGCGGATGAAATTTCTATGGATACGACTTTTGTAGATGATCTTGGTGCAGATTCATTGGATGTTTTTCAGATTGTTATGGGTATCGAAGAGGAATTCGATATTGAAATCCAGAACGAAGATGCTGAAAAGATTGTAACAGTTGCAGATGCAGTAGAACAGATCAAGAATGCTTTAAACTAATAAATTCATATTTCTAACGAAGAATAGATAAAGCCCTTGGAAAAGGGCTTTTTCGAATTCTATCAAAGAACAGGAGAAAGAATCATGAGAAAACAAGCGGAATTCGAAGCAATTATTGGATATGAATTTAAAAATCCAAGACTTTTGCAGCAGGCATTAACCCACAGCTCTTATGCAAATGAAAAGCATATGAAGAAACATTCCGATAATGAAAGATTGGAATTTTTGGGTGATGCGGTGCTTGAAGTAGTATCCAGCGAATTTCTTTTTTTAAATTACCCAGAGCTTTCCGAGGGTGATTTGACAAAATTTCGTGCTAGTTTAGTGTGTGAACCCACATTAGCTGCCTGTACACCACAGTTAGCTTTGGGCGATTTTATTCGTTTGGGCAAAGGTGAGGATATGACAGGGGGAAGAACCCGTAAATCTATTTTATCCGATGCCTTAGAAGCCGTTATTGGCGCAATTTATCTGGATGGTGGTTTTACTAATGCAAAAGAGTTTATTTTGAAATTTATACTTACAGATATTGAACACAAAAAACTCTTTTATGATAGCAAGACTATCCTGCAGGAATTAGTTCAGGGGAATTATGAGGAAGAGCTTAATTACAAATTGGTAGCAGAAAGTGGACCGGATCATAATAAGAATTTTTCCGTAGAAGCAAGAATTGGCGAAAAGGTATATGGAACAGGCTGCGGACAGACTAAAAAGGCTGCGGAGCAGGAGGCTGCCTATCAGGCACTTTTGATTTTAAAAGCGGATGAATTGAAAGCGGCGGATAAGAAGCAATAAAGAGCAGGGGGAGCTATGTATTTAAAAAGTATAGAGGTGCATGGATTTAAGTCCTTTGCCAACAAAATTGTACTGGACTTTCATAATGGTATCACAGGAATTGTAGGACCAAATGGAAGTGGAAAAAGTAATGTATCCGATGCTGTGCGCTGGGTATTAGGTGAACAGAGTGCGAAGCAGCTTCGTGGTGCAAGCATGCAGGATGTCATTTTTGCAGGAACAGAAAACAGAAAGCCTCTAAGCTATGCTTATGTGGCAATTACTATGGATAATTCAGATCGTTGTCTGGATATTGATTTTGAAGAGGTAACAGTAGCAAGGCGTGTATATCGTTCCGGTGAAAGCGAATATCTGATAAATGGCAGTCCTTGCCGTCTAAAGGATGTGCAGGAATTGTTTTATGATACCGGTATCGGAAAAGAAGGTTATTCCATCATCGGACAGGGACAGATTGAAAAAATCCTAAGCGGCAGACCGGAAGAGCGTCGTGAATTGTTCGATGAGGCAGCGGGTATTGTAAAATATAAGCGCCGTAAGGTCACTGCCCAGAAAAAGTTAGATGCAGAACGGGAAAATCTGATTCGTGTAAAGGATATTTTAAGCGAATTAGAAAGACAGGTTGGCCCATTGGAAAAGCAGTCTGAAAAAGCAAAAATTTACTTAAAGAAAAAGGAAGAGTTAAAAGCCTATGATGTCAATATGTTCTTATTAGAGGTGGAACGCATTGATACACAGGTGAAGGAAGTGGATGAAAATCATCGGATTGCTGAGGGAGATTTGGCAGATACAAAGGCTTCTTTTGAGAAGATTCGTGAAGAGTATGACCGGATGGAAGCTGTGCTAGAGCAGATGGATATGGAAATAGCACAGACAAAAGATAATATCAGTAATTCAACGCTTTTAAAAGGTAAGTTAGAAGGTCAGATTAATGTCTTAAATGAACAGATAAAGGCTGCGGAGATGTCGGATGAGCATTTCAGAAGCCGTGTGGAGGAGCTTGAAAAGGAAAGAGAAGAAAAGACAAAGCAAAAAGAGGCTTATGAACAGGAAAAAGCCAAGTTAGACCGTCAGTTAGAGGATATTTGTGTTCGCAGAAAAAAAGCAGAAGCAGAGCTTTTAAATTTACAGGAATCTGTGAGAAAGTGCAATGCAGGAATTGAAGGCGGAAAGGCAGAGCAGATGGAGCTTTTGCAGCATAAAGCCTCGCTTCAGGCGAATTTGCAGAAATATGATACTTTAATAGAGCAGACTAATATCCGAAAAGCCCAGTTAAATCAAAGACTTTTACAGGGAAAAAGTGCGGAAACAGACTTGTATGCACAACTGCAGGAGCAGGAAGAAATTTTAGCTGCAATAGAAGCAGATATTTCTGATTTAAAGCAGCAGGAAGAAGAATTACTGCAGCAGCAGGGAAGCTGGAAGAAAAAGCTTTTAGAACTGAGTCGTGTATATGAAGAAGATACAACTTACTATCATAAAGCCTCCTCCCGTCTGGAATCCTTGCGAAATATAGCAGAACGCTATGATGGATATGGGAATAGTATCCGTAAGGTCATGGAGCAAAAGGAACAGGAAAAAGGCTTGCTGGGTGTAGTTTCTGACCTGATCAAGGTAGAAAAAAAATATGAAACTGCCATTGAAACCGCACTTGGCGGAAGTATCCAAAATATCGTTACAGAGGATGAGCAGACTGCAAAACGGATGATTTCTTATTTGAAGCAAAATCGTCTGGGAAGAGCAACATTTTTGCCATTGACTTCTGTAGATGGAAAAGCAGGAATTAAAAATCCAGAGGCTTTAAAAGAGCAAGGAGTTATTGGACTTGCCAACACATTGGTACAAAATGATACAAAATACAATGGTATTACAAGCTACCTTTTAGGCAGAGTTGTTGTCGTGGATACCATTGATCATGCGATAGCATTGGCAAAAAAATATCGTTATTCTTTATCCATTGTAACCTTAGAAGGAGAATCCTTACGACCGGGCGGTTCAATGACTGGTGGTGCTTTTAAAAATAACAGTAATCTTTTAGGCAGAAACCGGGAAATAGAGGATTTGACAGAGGAATTACAAGCTTTAAGGCAAAAGCTAGAAGAGCATAAAAATCGGCGGGAAGAGATTTTGACTGCACAGGCACTTATCGATGATGATATGGAAGAGGTTAAGGGCAAATTACAGGAGCAGTATATTAAGCAAAATACCGCTAAGCTGAATGTAGAAAGTGCCAGACAGAAAAAAGATGAGAGCGATAATCTTTTCAGAGGTTTACAGATAGAAAGTGCAGAAATTGATAGAGAGATTCGTGATGTAAAAGCTGAAAAGGAACAGGCATTGCAGGAAATTGAAGCGGCAAAGAAACGAGAAGAAGAGATTACAGAAGAAACTAGCCGTTATCAGGAGATTTTGGATGAGCAGATGTACTTAGAGAGCAGTGTAAATAAAACTGTTTCTGAGGTACAGATAGAAGAAGCAAATATTTGTCAGAAAAGTGAATTTGCAACAACGAATATTGCCCGTGTACAGTCTGAAATTGAAAAATGTGATTTGCAGGTAGAAGAATTGCAGATAGAAGTAGCTACTGCAAAAGAAGATGCCGAAAAGAAAAAACAGGATATCGAAGAAATTAAACAGACGATTTTAGCATCAGATACAGAGTATAGCCGCTTAGAAGGCAAATTGCAGGAAATGCTTGCAAAAAAAGAGCAGATGTCTGTGGAGCATAAAAGCTTTTTTGCAAAACGAGAAGAAATTTCCAATCGTATGGGTGAGTTGGATAAAGAAATTTTCCGTTTAAACAGTCAGAAGGAAAAATTAGATGAGGCAAGAGAACGGCAGACGAACTATATGTGGGAAGAATATGAGCTTACTTTGCACAGTGCAATGGAGCTTCGTAATGAAGCTTATGAAAATTTAAGTGAGCTTAAAAAACAGATTGCACAGATTAAAGAGGATATCCGAAACTTAGGAGATGTCAATGTCAATGCTATTGACGAATATAAAACAGTATCAGAAAGATATCAGTTTTTAAAGACACAGCATGATGATTTAGTAGAGGCCGAAGCTACCTTAGTACAGTTAATTGAAGAATTAGATATAGGTATGCGCAAGCAGTTCACAGAAAAATTTGCTGAGATTCAAAGAGAATTTGACAAGGCATTTAAAGAGCTGTTTGGCGGTGGAAAGGGTACTTTAGAGCTTGTAGAGGATGAGGATATCTTAGAAAGTGGAATCCGCATCATTGCACAGCCGCCGGGAAAGAAACTGCAGAATATGATTTTGCTTTCCGGTGGAGAGAAATCCTTAACGGCCATTGCTTTGTTGTTTGCTATTCAGAACTTAAAACCATCGCCGTTTTGTCTGTTAGACGAAATTGAAGCGGCATTGGATGATTCAAATGTTGGTCGTTTTGCGGGATATTTACATAAGCTGACGAAAAATACGCAGTTTATCGTTATTACCCATAGAAGAGGAACAATGGCAGCGGCAGACCGTTTGTATGGTATTACCATGCAGGAAAAAGGTGTATCAACCATGGTTTCCGTAAATCTGATTGAGCATGATTTAGATAAATAAAAAAGAGAAAAGGAAAAAAATATGAGCAAAGAGAAAAAAGGTTTTTTTAGCAGACTTGTGGCGGGACTTACCAAAACAAGAGATAATATTGTATCCGGTATAGATGCGATTTTTAGTGGATTTTCTAGTATTGATGATGATTTTTATGAGGAAATCGAAGAAATTCTCATTATGGGAGATTTAGGTGTAAAATCCACAGAAGAAATTATTGAAAACTTAAAAGCAAAGGTAAAAGAAAACAGAATCAAAGAACCGGCAGAATGCAAACAACTTTTGATTGACAGTATCAAAGAACAGATGCGTGTGGAAGAAACGGCATATCGTTTTGAAAAGGAAACTTCTGTTGTATTAGTTATCGGTGTCAATGGAGTAGGAAAGACGACAACCGTTGGAAAATTGGCAGGAAAGTTAAAAGGCGAAGGCAAAAAGGTAGTGATTGCAGCAGCAGATACCTTCCGTGCAGCAGCAGGAGAACAGTTAAGTGAATGGGCTAATCGTGCCGGAGTAGAAATGATTGGCGGACAGGACGGTGCAGATCCGGCTTCTGTAATTTATGATGCGGTTGCAGCAGCAAAATCCAGAGGTGCAGATGTACTTCTTTGTGATACAGCAGGACGACTTCATAATAAGAAAAATCTTATGGAGGAATTACGGAAAATTAACCGTATTATCGATAAAGAATTTCCGAATGCATTCAGAGAAACCTTGGTTGTTTTAGATGGTACAACCGGACAAAATGCTCTTTCGCAGGCAAAACAGTTCGGAGAAGTGGCAGATATTACCGGTATTGTATTAACCAAAATGGATGGAACTGCCAAGGGAGGAATTGCAGTAGCTATCCAGTCTGAGCTTAATATTCCGGTAAAATATATCGGCGTAGGTGAAACTATTGATGATTTGCAGAAATTTGATTCGGATGAATTTGTAAATGCATTATTTAAAGTAGAAGATGAGAATGAGGAGGCGTAAGAAAATGCTGACATTGGATAAATTTGAAGAAGCAAGTGAAAAGGTAAAAGAGGTCACTTTAGAAACAAAATTAGTCTATAGTGATTATTTGAGCAGTCAGACAGGAAATAAAGTATATTTAAAACCGGAAAATATGCAGTTTACCGGTGCATACAAGGTGCGTGGTGCATATTATAAAATCAGTACCTTAACGGATGAAGAAAGAGGAAGAGGACTGATTACAGCCTCTGCCGGAAATCATGCGCAGGGCGTGGCTTATGCAGCAAAATGCTATGGTGCGAAGGCTGTTATCGTTATGCCTACTACGACCCCATTGATAAAGGTAAATCGTACAAAAAGCTATGGTGCAGAGGTTGTACTGTATGGAGATGTGTATGACGAGGCATGTGCCCATGCATATGAACTGGCAGAAAAAGAAGGATATACCTTTATTCATCCATTTGATGATTTAGCGGTGGCAACCGGACAGGGAACGATTGCAATGGAGATTTTCAAGGAGCTTCCATTGGTAGAATATATTTTAGTACCTATCGGCGGCGGCGGACTGGCTACAGGGGTATCTACCTTGGCAAAATTATTAAATCCAAAGATTAAAGTAATCGGTGTAGAACCGGCAGGCGCAAGCTGCATGAAGGCTTCTTTTGAATCAGGAAAGGTTACAACGCTTCCAACTGTAAGCACGATTGCAGATGGTACAGCCGTAAAAACTCCGGGAGAAAATATTTTCCCATACATACAGAGCAATTTAGATGAAATTATTACTGTAGAGGATGATGAGTTAGTTGTCGCCTTTTTAGATATGGTAGAGAATCATAAAATGGTAGTAGAAAACTCCGGTTTATTAACAGTAGCTGCATTAAAGCAGTTGAATGTCAAAGGAAAACGCGTAGTTTCTATTTTAAGCGGAGGAAACATGGATGTAATTACCATGTCTTCTGTGGTACAGCAGGGATTGATTCTTCGGGATAGAATCTTTACCGTATCCGTATTATTGCCGGATAAGCCGGGTGAATTAACAAAAGTGTCTGACACTATTGCCAAGGAGCAGGGAAATGTTATAAAATTAGAGCACAACCAGTTCGTAAGTATCAATCGTAATGCGGCAGTAGAATTGCGTATTACATTGGAGTGCTTTGGAACAGAGCATAAACGCCAGATTATTCAGGCGTTAGAAAAAGCACAGTATAAGCCCAAACAGGTACGAACAAGCCTGTAGGAGGCTATACAAAGGGGGTATACATATGAGGAAAATGAGAACATGGTTTATGACCTTAGGAGTGTTGGGAACATTGCTCATCAGTGGCTGCGGGGCAGCATCTATGGATTTTGCAGGAGCAAAAGAATCCTATGAAGAGGCAGCTATGGATGTGACTTCTGATTATGCTATGCCGGAAGAAGAAGCTCCGGCGGCAGAAGAAGCTATGGAAGAAGGGATTGATTCGCTCGAGGCAGAGAATACAGAGCAAAAGCTGATTATTACAGAAAATCTGGATGTAGAAACAGAGGAATTTGATGCATTCTGGAAAAATGTCAATCAGAAAGTGAAGGATTTAGGCGGATATATTGAGTATTCAGAAATCAGCGGACAGGCGGAATATGGTGACCGTAATGGACATTTGACCATTCGTATTCCGGCAGAACAGCTAGAGAATCTGGTTACGGCTGTGGATGAAAAGGGTACAGTAACTTATGAAAGCAAGACAACCGAAAATGTTACGCTACAGTATGTAGATACAGAAAGTCATTTAAATGCACTGAAAATCGAAGAAGAATCATTGTTATCTCTTTTAGAAAAAGCAGGTAAATTATCAGATTTGTTTGAGATTCAGGCAAGATTAACAGAGGTGCGTTATCAGATTGAATCCTATGAATCTCAGCTTCGTGTGATGGATAATCAGGTTGCTTATAGTACTGTAAATCTTTCTGTCAGAGAAGTGGCAAGGGTAACGGTTGTAGCAGAAAAAGGGTTCTGGTCAGAAGCAAAAACAGCGTTTATGGACAGCATTTATTCCATAAAGGATGCTGCGCGTTCTTTGGCACTTTGGTTTATTGGAAACTTACCGGTATTGATGATTTATGCAGTGATTATTTTTGTGATTGTTGTATTTGTACGCAAAACTAACAAAAAAAGACAGCATAAATTACAGAAAAAAATGCAGGAAGCGATGGATAATGTCGTAGTTAAGGAGGATAAAGATGATTCCGTATAATAAACTGACAAAAATTCCTTATGGAGGAGATTATAATCCTGAACAGTGGCCAGAGGAAATTTGGGAAGAAGATATGCGCCTGTTCAAGCTGGCAGGAATAGATATTGTGACTTTAAATGTGTTTTCATG
Source organism: Lachnospiraceae bacterium (assembly GCA_017625255.1). Classification (GTDB taxonomy): domain Bacteria; phylum Bacillota; class Clostridia; order Lachnospirales; family Lachnospiraceae; genus Roseburia_B. The sequence goes on along the minus strand of JAGALK010000025.1, from coordinate 27,142 downwards.
GGCAGCTTTACAGCCGGATGAAACCACCTATGATTTTTCTAAACTGGATAAGATTATGGAGTTAGTAAAAAAGAATGGTTTGAAGGTATGCATGGCAACTTCCACCGGAGCACATCCTGCATGGATGGCAAGAAAATATCCGGATGTTCTGCGAACAGATTTTCAGGCAAGAAAACGCAAATTTGGCGGCAGACACAACTCCTGTCCATCAAGTCCTACTTATGAAAAATATTCTGTGGCATTAGCAGAAAAATTAGCAGAGCGCTATAAAGAGTATGACAATATTGTAGCCTGGCATATTTCTAACGAATATGGTGGAGAGTGTTATTGTGAAAATTGCGAAAAGCAGTTCCGCGTATGGCTGCAAAAACGCTATAAGTCCATTGACAAATTAAACGAAGCATGGAATACGGCATTCTGGGGACATACCCTATATGATTGGGATGATGCAGTTTTGCCAGACAGCAGAACAGAATTTTTTGAAGATACCTTTGTCATGGCACAGGGAATTGCTGTAGACTATGACAGATTTATGTCCGATGCTATTATGCAGATGTATATACGAGAATACGATGCTATTAAGAAGATTATTCCGGATGCTGTGATTACCACAAATCTTATGGGATTTTATAAACGATTAAATTATTTTGAATGGGCAAAGCATATGGACTTTATCTCTTGGGATAATTATCCTGCGGTGGGAGATACCTATGCAAAAACAGCAATGGCACATGATTTGATGCGTGGTATCAAAAATGGCGAGCCATTTGCCTTGATGGAGCAGACACCAAGTGTAACGAACTGGCATACCTATTGTGCATTAAAGCGACCGGGAGTAATGCGGCTTTGGAGTTATCAGGCGGTTGCTCATGGTGCAGATACAGTCATGTTTTTCCAGATGCGCAGAAGTATAGGTTCTTGTGAAAAATATCATGGTGCGGTAATTGATCATGCCGGACATGAAAATACCAGAGTATTTAGAGAAATAAGTGCTTTAGGGAAAGAATTAGAAAAAATCGGACCGGAAATTTTTGGCTTAAAAACAAAGTCTGACATTGCGCTTATGATGGATTGGGAAAACTGGTGGGCTATTGAATACTCCGCAGGTCCAAGTCAGGAGCTTAGATATTTAAAAGAGTTTGGCAGATTTTACGAAACATTACGAAATATGAACTACAATGTAGATATCGTATCGCCGGACATGGATTTATCTTCTTATAAACTGGTTATTGCACCTCTTTTATATATGGTAAAATATGACGATGATGAAAATATTCGTAATTATGTAAAAAATGGCGGAAACTTTGTAACGACATTCTTTAGTGGTATCGTACAGGAAAATGACCTCGTCATTACAGGTGGATATCCGGGAAGATTACGGGATATTCTTGGTATCTGGGTAGAAGAACAGGATGCGCTTCCAAATGGAGAGAAAAATCAGTTTATCTATCATGGAAAAGAATATCCGGCAGAGCTTTTGTGCGATTTGCTGCATTTAGAAGGTGCTAAGCAGATAGACGAAGGTGGTTATCAAAAGGATTTCTATGCGGGTATGCCTGTACTTACCAAAAACAATTTCGGTGAAGGTGCGGCATATTATGTGGCAACTGCATCAAACGAAGCATTTTATCGTGAGTTTATCGGTTCACTTTGTGGTGAAATGGGAATTGAACCTGTACTTGATGTGCCAGAGGGCATTGAGGTTACCAGCAGAGAGAATGATAAAAAGCAGTTAATATTTATTATGAATCATAATGATGCAGAAACGGTTATTCACTTGCCAATGAGCGGAAAAGACCTGATTACCGGTGAAGAGTACGCAGACGGTGAGATGGTGCTTGAGGCTAAAGGAGTTAGGGTTTTAAAGATTGAGAAATAGAATATATAGGATTTAACAGGAAAGGTACTTTATGAATGATAAAATTTGTGAAGTACCTTTTGGTTTAATGTGAAATTTATGAATGGATTCGGATATGACAAATGGGGAATTGTAAAAAAATAAGATTGATGATTTGAATTGTATAGAAAAATGTATTGTGCTATTCTAAATAATAAAAACAAAAGAGAAAGTGGAGGTATGATGAAATGTTATATGAAAAAACTCAAATGAAACATTTGCAAACTCAAATAATGTATTGTGTGATTTCTTTTTGTGTTTTTTGTTTGGTAGGTATGTTTAGTTCCATATATGTAAAAGCAGATGTATTAGAACCGGAACTGATATATAACGAGTATGCAGAATATGCAACACCGGAATTCTTGCATAATTATACAATACATGCAAGTGGATTAAAAATGAATCTTGCTCAAACTGCAAATGGATATGTGCGAGTTGAACACATGGAGAATCAGATGCTTATCGAGGAGTATAATACCAATTTTAAGGTAATCTCCAAACGATATATAGCAGATGAATTACCATTATTTGGTGGATTTTATGCAGGAACAGAAAATTATTATCTGGTATATGGGCAGGAAAATCCTGCGGAGGATGATACAAAAGAAGTTATCCGTGTAGTGAAATATGATTTGAATTGGAATCGCATATCTCATGCTAGTTTGTATGGTGAGCGCATCTATATGCCTTTTGATGGAGGTGGATTGCGCATGACAGAATATAACGGTTATTTGTATATTCGTACATGCTATGAGGCATATGCATTGCCTGATGATGGCTTACATCATCAGAGTAATCTGTCTTTACAAATTCGTACATCAGATATGTCTTTTGTACCATATAAACATACCCTGCAATTTACAGATGGTTCATCCTATACCTGTCAATATTCCGATTGGGATACAGGACATTCGTTCAATCAATTTATTCTTATTGATGATGCTAAAAATATTGTCACCTTAGATCATGGAGATGGTAATCCCCGTGATGCAGTACTGCGTGTTTTTGATGAAAAAGCAGGAACTGATACATTTGCTGTGAAGGGGTTTGAAAATAGTGCAGCTTCCATGCTTAAGTTTGGTGGTTTTGATGGACAAAACCTGACGAGGGCATCTATTGGCGGTTTAGCCTATTCGTCAGACACATATCTTGCAGTAGGGACTTCCATAGATCAGGAGAGTATCGATTGGAACAATACAGAGAATAGAAATGCATTTGTTTCGGTTATTCCAAGAAGCAATTTAAATACGCCGGCAACAATACATTGGCTGACTAGCTATCCGGAGGATGGAAATTACGGCGCATCAAATCCGTATATTCTGAAAATGGAAAATGATAAATTTCTAGTGATGTGGGAAGAAATCGCAGGATATAGCGAATATCGCTCATTATATCAGACTGGTAATTTGTCTTATGTATTTTTAGATAAAGCGGGAATTCCAATTAGTTCTGTTAAAACAGTAAAATCATGGTTATCAGATTGCACTCCGGTTGTGATAAATGGAAAAGCTACATGGTATGAATGTAACAGGGAAGGTATGCGTTTTCGGCAGATTGATGTACAGGGAAATTTTAATACAATACCTGTACTAACTTTAGAGGGAGATATTACCGTAGAGGCTTCTGTAGGCTTTGATGGCTCTGTAGGGGTATCGTGGAATAAAATATCAGGAGCAGATGGATATTACATTCTTAGACGAATTGTAAAATCAGATTCTTATAGTGTAAAAAAGATTACAATTACAAATCCAAAACAGACAAGCTACAATGACAGAATAAGCTATTATACAGTTGGAGATGTTTGTGAATATGTTGTCTATGCATATAATGATAAGGTTTGGAGCAAAGCATCCAATGCAGAATATGTGACGCTTACCGGATTAGACATGGATTATTTCTATCCGGCAGAAGAACCATTGAAAAATGGCAAAAAATATACAGTAGGTGATTTTGTATATAAGCACAAAAATGGAAAAATGACCTTGGTAGGGAAGTCTAAAAATTTTCAAGGAAATGTAGTGAAAATTCCATCAAAAGTGACCGTAAATGGTAAAAAATATCCGGTTACAGCAATTGCTGCAAAAGTGTTTGCAAATAATGATTGGATTACGCAGGTTGTTATCGGAAAAAATGTAGAATCTATTGGAAAAAATGCATTTTCAAATTGCGATTATTTATGGAAAATTACGATAAATTCATCCAAATTAAAGGCAAGTAAAGTGGGGAAAAATGTATTTAAAAAGCCTGGAGGAAGCTTTGCTAAAAAAGTATATGTAAAGCTGCCGAAGAAGAAATATAAAGCATACAAAAAGATTCTAAAAGCCAGAGGAATTCAGAAAAAAGGTGTAAAAGTCAGTTTTTCGGGTAAATAATTTTTTCTCCAGATTGTATTGTGGAATTTATATATTTTTAGGAATCATACATAATTTGAAATCGTGTATACAAATCATTATTAATTGAAATGAAATTTGACAAATGCTATACTACTTTGTAGTTTGTTTTTATGTTTTTTACAATAAGATAGTAAGGATGAGAGAAAGTGGAAAGTTTTGGAGAATATATTAAACAATATCTGGATATAAGAAATATTTCATATAGTAATGCGGCAAAAATGTGTAAAATCGATCGGACGAGTCTGGGACGATATGCCAAGGGGAACAGAAAACTGCCGAGTCGGGATATAATTACAAAATTATCCGATGGTTTGCATATGTCGCCGCAGGAGAAAAAAGAATTATATGAAGCATACAAACGAACAAAAATCAGTGAAAAATATCATACTGATTATACGATATTATCTTCCATTATTAACGAAAAACATATGGTTAGAAAAAAAGTGGATGCTGATATGATTCAAGGCATAGCAGCAAATTTTACTCCTGATATGTCCTGTGAGCTGTATGGAGAAAATTCGCTCATCGAAGCTATCAATTATGTAAAAAAAGGTGCTAAATATATAAAAATGTACTTTTCACCGCATCAGTTTGAACAAAATGAAAATTTTGTAAATGTATTTTGGGATATGAAGGGAATCGTGCATAGGGAACAGATTATATGTTTAGAGCATAGGGAATGGCTGCATGGAGAAGAAAAAATGCGTAATATCAATTGTCTGTTACCGTTCTTGCTGCAAAGAGAACAGACAACTGTATACTACTATTATCAACGAGCCAATAAAAATGCACATGAAGAAATCAAAAAATACTATCTTATTACAGATAAAGGCATCGTATTTTTTAATAAAAAGTTATCTAGAGGCTTTTTTTCAAGTCAGAGTATCCCCTGTGCATATTATGAAAATTCATTTGATAGAATGAAGGCAAAATGCAGAATTTTTGCAGAGGGTGGTATAGAAACATTTCAAAAATCAAAGAGTCAGTCAGTGAATGAAAAGTATGAAAATGAAGAATCAGGTATCCTATTTTTCGGGCAAAAAGAAAATGGATGTATCTGGATTATGAAGAAAGACAGTGCTTTGGCGGTATGTATAAAAGAAGCCGGAAGTGCTCATTTGTTGTGGGAGTTTATATGGAATGGTGAGGATGAAGGAATATGAGTGCATTTTCAGAGTATTTTATGATGATAAAAAACAGAAGAAATCTTACCGGCGCCCAAATTGCTGAAATGTGTGATAAAGAAACCAGCATGGTTTTTCATTGGTTAAGTGGCACGAGGTATCCTAATGAATGGAAGCTAATGGAAGATGTTGTGGAGAAGCTAAAATTATCAGGGGACGAATATCAGAAATTAAAAGATGCATACAAAAGAACCGTATTAGGGGAATCAGATTATACCTGTCATAAAAAGATTATGGAAATTTTTCAGCTTTTAAAAGAGAGACGGGATGAATATGCTGGTTTGCAAGAAGAAAAAAATATGGATGTGCGTGATGTTAGATTACCAGAGTTTATAAAGTTGAATGGAAAAATGGAAATTTTAGTCTGGTTACAGCGATCCCTGGATTATCTTTCAATGCAGAGGAAAAGAAATGTATTACTGAATTTTCAAAATTCGCATCAGGAAGTGATTTTGCTGTTAAAAATGTTTTGCAGTAAAATAAAAGATTGTAAATTAGAAGAAATTGTGTATTTATGCAGAGAAGAGAATGTTTCGAATGCTTTAAATCTTGAAGTTTTAAAGGACATTATAGAAATGCTGGTGCAGAAAAATACCATAGATATTTATTATTTAGAGGAATTAGATTACGAAAAGGGTTTTGCAGAGAATTGGATTATTTCGGATGATTTTCTAATTTTATATGACGCAGAATTAACCAATGGTATGTTGACTACGAATCGGGAATGGATAGATAACTATAAAGATTCTTTTGAAAAGCTAAAAAAAATCAGTGATGGTTTAGGGAGAAAAGAGTGTGGAGCTTTAGAGTATAAGAAGGAGCAGGAACTAAGGGAATGTACATGCTACAGCATGGAATATATGCCATTTTTTTGGCATTGTCTGACAGAAGAGGTATTAGAAAAGCATATTTATAAAGAAGTATCGAACAGAGCAAATCTGATTCAAAGTATTTCCCAGAATAATTTGAAGAAAAATAAGAATTCAGAGTTTTTATGGAATTCTTTCTTTTCAAGAAAAGGATATATTGAATTTATGGAAACCGGCAGAATTGAAAAATTTCCATATACGATTTATCAAAAGCCAACTTTACAGACCCGGTGTGAGATTATGCAAATGTGTATAGATAGTGCAAAGGAAGGCAGATTAAATTATTTCATGATTAAAGAAGGTGAATTGCCGGAAATGCAGAATTTATATATAGAGCAGGTTTGGGGAAATCAAAAAAAACTATTTATTAATATGTTTTTAGAAGAAGGTGTATATGAGCGTTTTGAAATAAAAGACGGCGGATTACAGCAACAATTTTTGATATTTTTTGAGTATTTAGAAAAATATGGCTATATATATAATGCAGAGGAAACCTTATCTTATATGGAACAGATGCTTGAGGAATATAAGAAACGGCTGTAATAAAGAATAACGGAGGAGAGAAAATGTATGCATTAACAGCACAGCAGGAAAATATCTGGAATTTGCAGCGATATTATGAGGAGAGTGGTATATCGAACATTAGTGGAATATTATCCTTTGAAGAAAAATTGGATTTGAATATGTTCGAAAAAGCGTTAAATGCGTTTATAAAGAACAATACAGGTATGCGACTGCAGTTTCAGGAAAAGGGAAAAGAAGTTTATCAATATGTAGCAGAGTATCAATATGAAGAGATTCCTGTTTTAAAATTTGCAAAGATGCAGGATGCAAGAGAATATTTCGAAAAAGAGAGCAAAAAACCGTTTTCTATGACAGATACGAAGATGTATCGATTCTGTATGTTTGAGTCAGAGGAAAGAAATGGTGTCTATACCTGTTTTAATCATTTAGTTTCAGATGCGTGGACATTGAGTTTGTTTTGTCGTGAAGCTATGCAGAATTATTATCAGTTAAGTCAGGGAGAACAAATTTCGGAAAAAGAGGCATCTTATGTAGATTATATACAAAAAGAAAAGGAATATAAGGCATCTGCGCGATATCTCAAGGATGAAGTATATTGGAAAGAACGGTTTGGAATAAAACCAAAGCTAAGTTTTGTAAAGCCGAATGCGGCAGAAAGCAAAACAGTAGATGCAGCCCGTATGGTTAAGGTATTGGATGAGGAAATGGCAAAAAAGGTCAAAGAAATCTGTGTGGCATATCAGATTTCACCGGCAGTGCTATATGAGGCTGTAGTCTTTACTTATTTATATAAACTAAATGAAACAGAAGAAGTATTTATTGGTATGCCGGTTCTTAACCGCGCAAACAAAAAAGAAAAAATGGCAACGGGAATGTTTATTTCTACGATGCCGTTAGGAATAAGAATAGAAAAGGAAGATACCTTAGAAAGCCTGTGTCATAAAATTACACAGGAGCATTTTGAAACCTTCCGACACCAGAAATATCCATATGGAGATATATTAAAAGCGATTAGAGAAAAATATGCGTTTACCGAAAAATTATATGATGTGATTGTCAGTTATCAGAATGCAAAGGTAGAATATCAGGAAATACCATATTTTTCTGAATGGCTGCATAATGGCTGCAATGATGTTCCTTTGGCTATACATATTGATGATAGAGAGGATAGCGGCAGCTTTACAATTACCTTAGATTATCAAACTGAGGTGTTTTCTGAAACAGAAATGGGATGGTTGTATGAAAGATTGCAGTTTATTTTGACACAGTTATATGATGAAAAGTGTAAAGTCGGAGAAATCAGTATTCTTCCATTAGCTGAATACCATATGCTTGTGCAAGAATTTAATTCTACAGAAGAATATTATCCTAAAACACAGTGTGTACATGAATTGTTTCAGGAAATTGCGGGAAATATGCCGGATAAGACGGCTTTGATTTTTAAAGAGACAGAAATAACCTATGGTCAGTTAGATGCCATGTCTAATGCATTGGCACATATTTTGCGTGATAATGGAGTGAAATCAAATGCCATTGTTCCTATTATTTCGAAGCGAAGCTGGCATACGATTGTAGCTATGCTGGCAGTTTTAAAAGCCGGTGGAGCCTATATGCCTGTAGATCCGACTTATCCTGCAGACAGGGTAGCGTATATGCTGGATGAAGCAAAAGCCGAGCTGGCACTGGTTTATGGATATAGTGAAGAGATTGGAATTAAGACTTTGGATTTAGAAACCGTTGACTATACCAGCAATGCTAAGGCATTGGAGAATCAAAATGTGCCTAAAGATACCTGTTATGTGATTTTTACATCAGGGTCTACCGGAAAGCCTAAGGGAACATTAATCAGTCATGGAAATTTGATGAATCTGGTTTATCCTAAAATGAAGTTGGCAGATTGTCATATGAATGGATGCGAAAGGGTACTTGCAATTACTGCATTGACATTTGATGTAATGAATTTAGATATTGTTATGTCATTGATGTATGGAAAAACTTTGGTACTTGCAAGTGATGAAGATGCAAACCATGCAGAACATCTGGCACATATAATAAAAGTGAAAAAAATAGAGTATTTATGGGGAACACCAACAAAATTAAAGCACTTTTTTTCAAATAAAAAGTTTTGTGAAGCAGCAGTAGGTTTAAAACAAATCGGAACCGGTGGAGAAGTAGTTTCTTCTGATTTATGTGCAGCAATAAAAGAGTATACAGATAGTGATATACTAAATGTGTATGGACCTACAGAAACTACAGTTTTTTCATCCTACATAAAGGTTGCAGATCAAAATGATATCACCATTGGAAAGCCTATCCAAAATACCCAAATCTATATTTTAGACAGCAAAGGACAGATATGTCCAATAGGAATCGTAGGAGAACTTTGTATTGCCGGTGATGGCGTTGGAAAGGGATATTTGAACCGCCTGGAGCTTACCGCAGAGAAATTCGTGGACAATCCTTTTTATCCTGGTACAAAAATGTATAAGACAGGAGATTATGCATGTTATCGGGCGGATGGCGAGATTGCATATTTTGGCAGAATGGATACACAGGTCAAGGTTCGAGGATTGCGTATTGAACTTGGAGAAATCGAAAGCCGGATGGGAGAATATGAAGGCATACAAATGAGTGTTGTTGCTGATAAACGGGATGAAAATAACCGTCAGTATTTAGTGGGTTATTATACCGCAGAAAAGATCATAGACGAAAAGCAGTTAAGAAGCTTTTTAGCAGAAAAGTTGCCACGATATATGGTGCCAAATTTCTTTATGCAGTTAGAGGAAATACCGATAACTACCAGTGGAAAGGCAGATAGAAAGAATCTTCCGACACCGGAACTGACCAGACAGGAGACGGTTTATGTAGCTCCGCAGAATGAATTACAGAGTACATTGTGTCAAATTCTTTCTGAATTGCTCAAATATGAACCGATAGGTATTCAGGATGATTTCTTTGAAATGGGTGGTGATAGTTTATCAGCCATTGCCTATGTAGCCGAGGCTTCGGCAAAAGGGATTGAATTCGATTTACAGACAGTATTTGAAAAAGCGACTGTTGCTGAATTGAGTGAATTTATTGCCGGAAAATCTCAAAATAAGCAGAATACAGTAAATTATACGCAGGCAAATTTTGAGGGATTTAGAGAAATTCTTGCAAAAAATCAGAAAAACGAAGCAGTTGTTCCTAAGTATCAATCATTAGGAAACATCCTTTTAACCGGTGTTACCGGATATTTAGGCGCACATATCTTAGATAAGTGTATGGAGCTTGAAAAAGGGAAAATTTATTGCCTTATTCGCAGTGATTCTTTAGAAAATGCGAAAGAAAGATGCCGTTTGGTATGCAGAGAATATTTTGCGGACAAATATGAAGCAGAAATTGGTAAATGTATTATTCCAATTCCAGGCGATATCACAAAAGAACATTTAGCGGATAATCTGCCAGAAGATATTCAGACCCTCATTCATGCCGCAGCAACGGTGAAACATTATGGTGTGTATGATGAAGTTTACCGAATAAATGCAGGCGGAACTAAAAATATGTTAGAAGCGGCAAAAAGAAGAAATGCGATGTTTTTGTATATCTCTACAGTAAGTGTAGGCGGTTTACAACTGACAGAAAAAGGAACTGTTCCTGTATCTTTTGATGAAAGCTGTCTGTATATTGGACAAAATTTAGACAATGTATATATTCGCAGTAAATTTGAAGCAGAGCGCATGGTATTAGAAACAGGAAATGAAGGTCTTTCCACCATAATATTCCGTGTTGGAAACTTAAGTAATCGTTACAGTGATTTAAAATTTCAGAATAATTATACGGAAAATGCTTTTTTAAGAAGAATCAAAGCATTTGTAGATACCAGAGCTTATCCAATGGCTCTTGCTAAGATGTCATTTGAGTTTTCACCGGTAGATTTAACAGCAGAAGCAATTGTGAAATTGGCAGAGCATTATGCAGATTCTTTTAGTGTATTTCATGTGGACAGTACCCATAAGATGCCATTAGAAAAAATTATGGAGAAGCTGAATGGTTTGCAGTGGATAGTAAAGGCAGAGGATACAGAAGAATTTTTATACCGCTTAAGTCAGAAAAAAGGAAATGCATATGATGCCTTGGGCAATGAATTGAAAGAATTGGACAGACAAAGCGAGTATAGAGTTGTTTTGTATGAGAATGATTTTACAAAATGCTGTTTAGAAAAAATTGGGTTTACATGGAGTGAGATTGATGAGGGGTATTTAGGCAGGTATATGGAATATTTTGATAGGCTTGGGTATTGGGAAGTGTAAGAAAAATCATTCATGCCCAAATTCTCCATAGTGTAAAGTGGCGCCACCCTCACACCATGGAGAGTTGTGGCATAATTTGTTTTTTTCGATAAAGTAGATTGTCATAAGAGAGGGTATATGTGTGCACAGGTGCATTTGGGAGCAAGTTAGTTTTTCTCATATTCTTGGCAAAATCAGGGACAAATCGCCCGGACGGCGATTTGAAGCGAGAGCGAAAAGGATTTCGCGTTCGAGCTGGTCCCGTCCGTTGCCAATACTATTTAAAGGAATATGTAGAAAATCTTACTTGCGGACAACGAACCTGTGCACACATATACCTTCTCTTATGACTCACTACCTATATCCCAAAACACATTATCCCCCACAACTTGAAAGTTACAATCTTTTAACAAAAAGTAATTGTAAACTCTATTTTTCTATGATATGCTTATTAAAAGCATATTTTCTATTATATATCTGATTTGAGGATATTACCTTAAATTCTTCAGACATTTCCATACAACAGTAAGAGCTGTTCCTAATCGAAAATTCATGCTTTAAATCCAATAAACAGCAGGAGTTTTCAAAAAGGAATCTCCTGAATAAGTACATAGGGAGGTTGTAAATGGCAGACGCTGAAAAAAATGTATTGCAGTGGCATCCTGCTTTTTATGCAGGTCTGCAAATTGAATTTGCAGAAGAAGCAAATAATCTTTATTTTGAAAATGAACACCAACTAGGAACCAAACCAAAGCAAATTGATGTGCTCATAATCAGAAAAGATACGAAAATACCTATATATAAAAATATAGGAAGAATCTTTCGTAAACATAATATTGTAGAATACAAAGCACCGGATGATTATCTGAGTATAGACGATTTTTATAAAGTATATGGATATACTTGTTTCTACAAAGCAGATACGGCACATGTAAATACAATAAAAATTGATGATATAACGATATCACTTGTATCCTATGGTTATCCTAGAAAGTTGGTAAAGCATTTAGATAAAAGAGGTTATAAAATTAAATATATAGAAAAAGGAATATATTATATAGAGGGGCTGCTAGTTCCTATACAGTTGATTTTGACATCAGAATTGTCCAGAGAAGAAAATTTATGGCTGAGCAGTCTGACAAATAATTTAAAAGAAAAAGAGTATGCAGAACAATTAGTAGAAGAATATAAAAAGCATAAAAATGATAAACGCTATGAATCAGTGATGAATTTAATTACAAATGCAAATAAGAAAGTTTTTAAGGAGGTGAATCGTATGTGTCAGGCATTTTTAGACATTGTTAAAGAAGAAATGGCAGATGAAATTGAAGAAATGAAAATTAAAATTAAGCAAGAAGCAATGAAAGAAGGAATGCAGCAAGGAATGAAAGAAGGAATGCAGCAAGGAATGCAGCAAGGAATGGAAGAAGGAATACAGCAAGGAACAAATCGGGTAAATCAATTAATTAACAGTCTGATAAAAGCATCGCGCATGGATGAAATTGAAAAAGTTGTAACAGATAATAACTATCAGCAAAAATTGTTTGAAGAATTTGGCTTATAAGCAAAATCAATGAAAAAGAAAAGCCTGTTGTAAACTGAAAATGTTTACAGCAGGTTTTTTTACTAAGTACACGAAGAAAAAATTACAGTTTCATTGAGTAAAAATTTACATATAGCCTATATAACAGTAAAGAGATGTTAAGGAGGTTTGTATATGGAGAAAAAAGGAAATTACAGAGAGTCAGTAAAAAAGGCGATTCGTCGCTGCAGCAATTATGCAGTTCGTGAATCGGAAAGTTCATCAGAGGGAATTACCTATACTACGAAGTTTGAGACTAAAAAAGGTACATCTATCAGAAAAATGGATATTTTAGTTAATGAAGAACAGGAAACAATTCGGATGAAAATGTTTATTGAAGAAGATATTCAGGGATTTTCAAAGGCAGAGCTTCTAAAGCATTTAAATGAAATTCAGCGTAAATGGTTGTACGGGCGTATGTATTTGACATGTAATGATGAGTGGATAGCTGATTATATGGCAATTTTATCCTGGCAGGGAGAGAGTGGAAGAGCCATATTTGAAGAAAATGCGTATGAGATAGTAAAAATGATTTCAAACATATTTATGAACTTTGTAGAAAAAGGAGAAGCTGTTCTGCAGGAATTAAAGTATGGAACAAAGAAAAATTTAAATCAGCAAGATTTTAATTTAAATCCATTTGAATAAAAGAATAAGTATGAGGAGGAACATATGATGAACTATGATAAAGTGATTTTAGGTGAAGATGTAGTTTTTAGTACGGATTGTAAAGAAACACAGATTAATAATAATGTGATTGTCTGCGGAAGCAGCGGTTGTGGAAAAACCATGTCGTTAATTGAACCGAAATTATTGTGTACAAATAATTCAAGTATTGTTTTGACATTATCTAAGCGAAGATTAGTAAATACCTATACGAAATTGTTTGAACAGAGAAAATATCAGGTATGGGACTTGAATTTTGTATCCCCGGAAAAATCACAGATGGGCTATGATCCATTGTTGTATGTTAAGAGTTGGACGGATGTAACCTATCTTGCAGAAGCTATTGTTATGGCGGATGTAAGAAAAAAAGATTCAAAAGCGGATCCATACTGGGATTCTACCAGCATTGGTTTATTGTCTGCATTGATATCCCATGTACTTATGACAAAGAAAGATGGAAGTATGGCAGATGTTATTGATTTGTTTCGTGAACTTAAGATTTTGAAAAGTTCTGATTTGGTAGAAACGACATTGGATGCCAATTTTGAAAAAATTCGCTCGGCAGATCCAAAGCATTTTGCTGTTGCCTGTTGGGATTCCTTTAAACAGACACCGATAAAAACGGCTGGTTGTATCTATTCTTCTTTAGGAACTATGTTGGATAAGATTTTTACACCACAATTATGCACAATGATGCGTGAAGCAGAAAAAATTGATTTTAAAAAGCTTTCCAGTGAGAAAACAATATTATTTGTATCTACATCGGCTGTAAATCCTTCCTTAAATACCTTTGTAAATATTTTTTATAGTCAGATGTTTAAGGAACTATTTGAAATCGGAGAAGAAAATGAAAATACGCAGTTGGAATTGCCGGTGCAGGTCGTATGCGATGATTTTGCCTGCGGAGCGAAGATTTTAAATTTTGCAGAGTATATTTCCATATTTCGTGAAAAGGGGATATCTGTAACGATGATGCTACAAAGTGAAAGTCAGTTAAAATCCATTTATGGTGAAGAGGATGCAAAAACCATTATTAATAACTCAGATACATATGTGTACATGGGAGGAAATGACTTAGATACAGCAAAATCGGTAAGCAGCAGATTAGATAGACCGTTAGAAGAAATTTTATATATGCCGATAGGTCAGGAGTTCATTTTTCGCAGAGGGCAAAAGCCTATTACTGCCCAGAGATATAATATTTTAGAGGATGAAGAATACCAGAAAGTAATGAGAGCATTGAACGAAGCTAAAGAGCGATAAGAAAGGAAAAAGGTGAAAATTATGTATACACAGGTAAAAAGCAGCAACGGAATCACATTAGTACCTATGGAGAGCAGACTTTTAAGCGATAGAGTTATTTTTATCGAAGGTGAAATCAATGAAAATCAGGCAATGAATTTTGTTAAAGCACTGATGGTTCTTAGAAGTGAAGATGCCAAAAAGCCTATCAAAATACTGATTAATACCCCCGGCGGAGAAGTAAACAGCGGAATGCTTATGTATGATGTTATTCAATCCTGCAAAACTCCGTTAGAGATGTATTGCATGGGAAAAGCATATAGTATGGGAGCTGTTATATTTGCATCCGGAAATAAGGGAAAGCGATATATGTTAGAAAACAGTGAGATTATGGTGCATGAGCCGTTACTGGGAAATCGTGTAGGAGGAAACAGTTCATCCATAAAATCTATTTCCGAAAGTCTTTTAGAGACGAAGGACAAGCTTAATAAGATTTTAGCAAAACATACAGGAAAAACAGAGGAAGAAGTGGAACAGGCAACTCGGTATGATCATTATTTTCAGGCAGAAGAAGCAGTGGAATTTGGACTTGCAGATTGTTTCGTTTAGACTACAATCATCAGGGAATGAATATGAATATGGTGATTGTTGTAAATGAGAGAAATTCTGTATTGGTACGCTATATGATTACTGCTAATAATAATCCGGATAAAAAAGACGCTATTTTGAAATTTTTGAATACATTAAATGAGGAGCGTAAATTGAAATATTATATGGATGAAGACGGTGACATTTTTGCAGAATGGCATTATTTTGCAACGGATGAAAAATTTGATGCAGAATTATTAATCGAATCTTCCATATCCTTTTTAAAAGGTATTGAAAGAGATTATCCGGATCTTATGCGTATAATCTGGAGTTAGTTTTTTAAAATTGTAAATGATTTTTGAGTAAATTCTTCTGAAAAGTCCAATTATGTATGTAAGCTTACAAAACATATATAATTGGACTTTTTTAGGAGGAAATATTTATGTACGGAGCAATTTTAGGAGATATCATAGGCAGTCCTTATGAATTTGACAGAGGAAACAAATCGAAGGATTTTGAGTTGTTTAGTTCCTATTCTGAATATACGGATGATACAATTTTGACTATAGCTGTAGGTGAAGCGTTGTTAGAAGCAGGAAAAGATGCAAAAGAAGAACAGATTTTTGAAGCTGTAGTAAAAAATATGCGTAAGTGGGGAAGAAAATATCCACATGCCGGCTATGGTATGGAATTTAAATTCTGGCTTTGCAGCGAAGAGCCAAAGCCATATAACAGTTATGGAAACGGCGCTGCAATGCGTGTATCCGCTGTGGGATGGTTATACGATTCCATAGAGCGAACAAGAGAAGTTGCCAGAATTACGGCTGAAGTAACCCATAATCATCCTGAAGGCATAAAGGGTGCAGAAGCTGTTGCAAGTGCTATTTATCTTGCCAGAACAAAAAATAGTAAATTTACGATTAAAAATTATGTAGAAAGAGAATTTCAATATGATTTAGAGCGTACCTGTGATGAAATCAGACCGGAATATTTTCATCAGGAATCCTGTCAAAAGACTGTTCCGGAAGCCATTATTGCATTTTTAGAAGGGCGGAATTTTGAAGATGTTATTCGCACTGCTGTATCTTTAGGTGGAGATTGTGATACATTAGCAGCAATTGCCGGAAGCATGGCAGAAGCTTATTATGAGGTGCCTATTGAACTGAAGACGAAATGTGAAAAATACTTACCGGAGGACATAAAAGAGGTTCTTTGGCAGTTTGATAAATTTAGAGCTTAGACGAGGAGGGAAAACGAATGTCAGTAAAATATGGAGTGTTTTTAGCAAGAATGCAGCCTGTGCATAATGCACATTTATTTTTAGTAAACAAAGCATTAGAAGAAAATGATAAAGTATTCATTATGTTAGGCAGTGAAAATAAAGTGGATATGTTGAGAAATCCGTACGATATTGCTTTAAGAGAGCAGATGCTTCGTGAATGCTTTGACGAAGAACAGAATGAAAAGATTACGATTGCAACCTTACCGGATTGGTCCATGGAGTCTGATACAGAAAGTGCAAAAATCTGGGGCAGATATTTTTATTATAATGTAGTATCGAGAATCGGACAAAAGTGTTTTTCTATCTACTATTCGGATGATCCTGCTATATTAGACAGTTGGTTTGCAGATACAGAGGTACAGCAGTATATTACATATCGTAATTTTGAGAGAAATAATTTATTTGAAGGATTATCGGCGACCAAAATCCGACAGGCATTTACGGATAATGATGTAGATTATATTCGAAGATATTGTCCGTTGTCAGTATTAAGCAGATTTGATTACTTATCGTCGTATTACAAAGATGTGACAGAGCATCCTAGAGAGGATTTTTCTATGGAGTAATATCAGCGAATAAAAAGAAGAAGTGCCAAATATACAATGATGTGCAGAATAAAGTCGAAAATAGCGTGAGTTTTCTGACACAAGTTTGTGGAAGTTGTTTTTGGTTGTAAAATATAAGTATATTTTGAATAATATTCTGGCGAATCTACAAATATTCATATATACTAAAAAAGGAGGGGTAAGTATGCAGGAGTTATTAAAAAGATTAGAAAAAATACGAGAATACATACTTCCGCAGACGGAAAGTCTGATGCAGGAACACAGAGAAGAGATATATTATGCAATAGAAACCGTTTTTGCTACATTACATGCTGCAAGATATGAGGGATTTTCCGGTGTAGAGAGAATAATTAGAGAGATAAAGAAAAATGAGATAATTCCATTGATGAGTCAGGAATATGCAGAGGTATTGAATGAATTGATGGAAAGACCGGAGATTGATTATTTATTGGAAAAGATGTTAGAAGAATATGATACCACAGAGCGAAATGCATTTGAGGATTTTATACGGTACTTAATGATGCGGTCAATGATGTTGCTTTTAAATGGCAACACAGATCGGATTGCAAAGGCGGTGTGCTGGTCCATGCTTCCACCAAAAGAGAGGAGGAAATAGTATGTATATGCAGTCAGATTGGGATATGAATGATGGTATTTTACATATTTTAAAAAAAATAAAAAATGATGAAGAAATTAGATGCCAAAATAAGGATGAACTTATACCGGTTATGAAATGTATCAAAAAAATGTGTGATATAGCAAAAGAGGAGGGGCTGCTTGTATTAGAAGACTCGATTGAAGATATTTTGGCAAGTAATGCGCCGTATGTGGATTTTTTGCCGGATAAAATTCTGTTGATGGTAGATGGTACAGACGAGAAATTGTTATTAGAAGTGATGTTAAATGATATTTTATCCAGAAATGCAAAAGGAATCGAGTTAGTAGCTTTGTATGCATATATGCTGGGAATTTATTTTATTGGAGAACAATTTTTATTGGAAATAGGCATAAGAAGAGAAGAGGCTAAGGAAGCATTAGAGAAAATTCGTGAATATGCCAAAGTGCTGCCGGGTGGAGAAATAATGCAGTAGGTCATAGAAGTCATGTGTAAATTCAATTAGATGGAGGATATCAAAAATGAGTATTACGAAAATTGTCATCACCGGAGGTCCATGCGCCGGAAAATCTACGGCGATGAGTTGGATTCAAAACGCATTTACAGAGATGGGATACAAAGTTATTTTTGTACCGGAAACGGCTACGGAATTAATTACGGGTGGTGTCACACCTTGGGAGTGTGGGACAAATTTAGAATACCAGTTATGTCAGATGCAGCTGCAGATAGAAAAAGAGCGAATCTTTGAGCAGGGAGCAAAAACGATGCATACGGACAAGGTTTTACTTGTGTGTGACAGAGGGAGCTTAGATAATAAAGCTTATATGACCAATGAAGAATTTGCTTCTGCATTACAGCAGTTGCAATGTAATGAGGTTAATTTGCGAGAGGATTACGATGCAGTGTTCCATCTGGTTACTGCGGCAAAAGGTGCACAGGAGTTTTATACACTGGCAAATAATCAGGCAAGAACAGAAACAGCAGAACAAGCGGCAGCAATGGATGATAAGCTCATTGCAGCATGGACAGGTCATCCACATTTACGAATTATTGATAATTCTACGGATTTTGAGGCGAAAATGAAGCGTCTGATTGCAGAAATTGCAGCATTTTTAGGAGAGCCTGAGCCATACGAAATTGAACGCAAATTTCTAATTGAATACCCGGATATCCAATGGTTAGAAAGTATTTTGAAATTGATATCTACCCTTTCTGGCAGGATAAGGCAATCATTGAAATTGAGCTGCGGGATGAAAATGAAGAAATTCGAATGCCTAAGGAATTAAAAATTATCAAAGAAGTAACGGATGACAAAAGCTACAAAAATGTGGAGTTAGCGAAAATAACAGTAAATTAAGTTAAGCGAAAGTTAGATAAAGTAAATGATTGTTTTAAAGGAGAATTGACAAATGGCATATTGGCAGGAAAGTGAATCCATACATTTTGACTGGGTACTTTATGATATGTTTGAAACATGGATAGAGTATGATGAAGCATTTTATGAGTGGTCAGATGTGCAATGGATAGAAAATTTTAAGGAAAAACTGGTGCAAAGAGATTTCACAGAGGACATAAAAAGTGTAGTAGAATCGGAATTTTTGCATTTTATAGATTACCGCAGAGAAGGAATTAAGAGAGAACAAGAAGAGAGTGAAAAACAGGAATCATCATTTTCTATTGATACACTTATTGATGAGTTGATTGAAACGGTTGAGCAGAGAATAAACGAAGAGGATTATGAATTGGAGCAATCCAGAAAAAGAGCAGAAGAGAATCGGTTAGTAGAATTAAAAGCTAGAGAGAAGCGAAAAGCAAAACAACTGCCGGAAGTATTAAGTTTGATTGAGCGTTATCAGAATATAAAAGCAGAAATTCAAAAAGATGTTTCGGTGGATACTTATGAAACGCTATTTAATGTTTGCTATTCCGTAATTAGTAATTGGGGAATAGTAGGATGTCTGGACGAGTTTCATGATGTCTGGGAATATTACGAACAGCGTGTTTTAGAGTATTATGAAAATCACAAAAGCATAAATAGTCTGCTACATGTGGTATTTTATTACACAAAGGACGACATTGTATGGAAAATCAGTAATTTATCCGATAGAAAAGCCCATATTTTAAAGGGACTTCCCTATGTACAGGGATTATATGAAATCACAGAATTTGAAGAAGATGCAAAAAGATATCTGGATGTTTATGGTATGCTGAGAACATTTTGCAGCAGTGGTGAAGATTTAGAGGCATTAAGATATGCCACAAAAGAATACAAGCTGGCAAAGAAATTTGCTTTTCATTTTCAGACGGATGATATGTTAGAAGCGTTAGATAGGGCAAAATTAGGTATGACTGTCTGCTATCGGATGCATGATCAGGAAGAAGAAGCCGTAAAAATTGAAAAAGAAACGGAAGAAATCATAACGCAGATTCGTAGCCAGAGAGAGGAAGATGGCGAATAAGCCTTGAATAAAAAAGAAAAGAGGACATGGGGGTAAATGAATAAGCTATTGCATGAAGATTATGGGTTTTGCAGTGAAGAAGAATTTTTGAGTGGGTTAAGAAAACATTCTTTAGGGGAAGCGTGTAATTCATCCGGTGTACCGTTTTGTTACAAAGATGGAAGTGTATATACAGACGATGCAGACAGTCATACATTGATTTTTGGCAATACAGGAACCAAAAAGACCAGAAATTTCTGTATACCGAGTGTGTATACGATAGGAATGGCAGGAGAATCCATGGTTATATCAGATCCAAAAGGAGAAATTTATCGGAATACATCGGGATTTTTGACAGAAAAGGGATATGACATAAAGGTGTTTAACCTTCGTGAGCCGGAGTGTGGATTAAAATGGAATCCGTTGGCATTACCCTATCGGTATTATAAATCCGGTGATGTAGACAGAGCCTTAGAAATGCTTTCGGATTTGGCAGAACAGCTAAAAGCCTCTGTACATTCCGAATATGATTTATATTGGGAAAATCAGGCAATGGATTTGTTTATCGGTCTGGTTTTGATGTTGTTTGAATCGGCAACAGATGAGAGCGAAGTGCATATGTTAAGTGTTCTGCATATTCGTTCGCATATAGAATTAGAAACAGGGAAGGAGGAATCTGTTTTCTGGAATTTTTACAGAAGTTTTCCAGAGGATTCCTTTGTCCGTTATAAGTTGGCATCCATTTATTTGTTACGAAAAACGGAGAAAACCTTTTCGTGTGTTGTTGGTGTATACGATTCTATGGTGCGGGCATTTATGTTTAGTCATAAACTTATGTCTATGCTGTCTGCTACAGAGCTTAGTTTTGATAATCTTGGAGAAAAAAAGACGGCTCTTTATCTGATTACGCCGGATGAGAAAACGACATTTCATTTTCTGGTAAGTGTATTCGTAAAACAGTGCTATGAAAGAATTATTGAGAGAGCACAGATGTATTCTGAGGGTAAGCTGCCTTTGCGAGTAAACTTTATTTTGGACGAGTTTTCTAATTTTCCAAGGATTTCTGATATGCCGGCAATGATTTCTGCGGCAAGAAGCCGAAATATTCGTTTTGTGTTAGTGGTACAAAGTAAACAGCAGTTAAATTCTATGTACGGGGATGATGCTGAAACGATTAAGTCAAATTGTAAAAACTGGATATATTTGTCATGCAGAGAACTGGGATTGCTTCGGGAAATTGAAGAGCTTTGTGGAACCGTTTTTATAAATAACAGAGAAGTACCGCTTCTAAATATTACAAAACTGCAGCACTTGAAAATCGGTTGGGAAGATAGTCAGGCATTAGTGCTTCGGGCTGCAGTAGAACCCTATATTACATGGGTGAAGGACTTTTCTGTTTATCCGCAGGCAAAGTATCAAAATATTTCTTTTGAAAGAAGAGCATTCGAACAGCCTCCATGCTTTTCTGTACAGGAATATATGTATCAAAAGTTAAAGAAAGAGTTAGAAGAGGAAGAAGACATTTTGATGGATGCGGATGATTGGGATGTGGATAATGAATAGTTAGGAGGTAAAAAAATATGTTTCAGATAATAGCAGAAGAGTTGGGGAAAATCGCACAGGTTACAGATAGAAAAAGGGCATTGTCAATGGCACCGATATATATGTTTGCTTCAAAAGAAGAAAGTACAAGATGGTTTGCGACAGCTTTGGAAGAACTATTAGAACAATTAGAAAAACAAAAAATATTTTCAAGCCAGATGGACGGGTGCATACAGCTATCCTTAGAATATGGGATTTTTTCAGAGTATGAACGAGAAATGATAGGATTATGCAATGAGTTGGGGCAATTTAAATCTGATTTAGAACAATGGATTATTTATTTGCAAATGCAGCATCAGGTTGTACAGGGAGTTATATGCATACAGATAAAGGGAAAACGAGAGTTAGCAGAAGAACAGATTTGGTGGAGAAAGTTTTTGCGACAGATAAAAAAATATCAGGGAGAATATCTGTTTCTTTTTCAATTTAGTGAAGAAAATCGTCATGCCATGCGAAATCGGTTGCAGAAAAATTGTTTTTGCCGTTCTTTACAGATAAAAAAGCCTGTTGCAGAAGAGTATGTCCATGCATTTAAAGTTACCTTAGGTGAAAAAGGGTTTAGTTTAAATGAGCAGGGGGAAGCTGTACTTACTGCATTGATGGAGCAGTACACAGATAAAATAGACAGTCAGATATTAGAGCAGTGGCAGCAGGAGATACTATGGAAATTTTTGGTAAAGGAGGATGTGCAGAAGGGCGAAAATATTCTTTTTCCTGTGCAATATTTATCTGAAAAAGTATTAAATAAATATATCGAAAATGGTACAGCCGGTTTAAGGGAAATTGGCTTTGGGGGGAATCTAGAATGAATGGTAAAAGTAGACTTTTAGAAATTGAGAATACAGTGCAACGCAAAAAATCAGCAGATACAATGTCTAAAGAATATCGTGAGGCATTTGTAGATGTATGGGAGATTTTAAAGAATACAGAAGAAGAATTAGTAAATAGAATACCCCAAAAAGCATTGCGCTTTTTTTATGAAAATGGAGATTTGGATTATAAAACCAGCTATAAAGTTGGAAAAGGTTTGAAAGAACAAGAGCTTTCAGAAAAAACAAAAGATATATTGGCGGTGATTTTTCGCGACTTTTACTGTAATGACGAGGAACGCAGAGAATATGATGAGCATTTGAAACATAATGAAAGAAACTATCTGCAAAAACTGCAAAATTATCTTTTTAAAGAGATAACAATTTTTCAGGCAGAAAATTCTATTGGCAAAATGCATCCGGATAAATTAAAGGAGTATCCCATTGGCTGCGCAGAAACGCTTGTTATATTAGATAAAATAATGAAAAACTATGCAGACCGTGTTTCGGATACATATAAAAAGATACTGGGACTTTTCGCCAAAAAGGAATATAAATTCAGCTTTACATGGCAGGTAGGACAAAAGATATCTTTGCATAGAGAAACTTTAGAAATTCTGTCTGATATTCATGAGCGATATTGGCAGGGATTTACTGTACCGTTTAAGGATATAGCGGTAGAAATGGAAATCATAGATTGGAAAAGCGTATTTGGGGATGACTTTTATGATAGTTAATATGAGTAAAATACATACAAAGGCAGATATGTTAATAGAAATATTTATTTAACAAAAAAGGGGGAGGAGACTATGTTATATACACCATTAACGAGAAAAGCTATGAAAATTGCGTATGATGCTCATCATGGACAATTAGATTACAGTGGAGTTCCGTATGTATTTCATGCATATGAAGTAGCATCCGGACAAAAGACGGAAACAGCAGTTTGTGCGGCACTTCTGCATGATGTGGTAGAAGATACTGAGGTTACGATTGAACAGTTAAAGGAGGAGTTTCCGGAAGAAATTATCGAGGTTGTTAAGCTGCTTACTCATGGACTTGATGATGATTATGCTAAGTATATTGAAAGAATTCGAAGTAATCCTATTGCAACAGCAATTAAACAAGCGGATTTAAAGCATAATTCAAATGAAAGCCGCTTAGATGGTGTGGAATCTGTTACAGAGGAGCAAAGAGCGTGGTGGAAGGAAAAATATAAAATGGCAAAAGCTATATTAGAGAGTGACAAGTGATATAAGGAAAATAGGAGAAATAGGAAGGTAAGGGTGATGGAGATAGCAGATGCATATTTTACAATATCCATGAAAACGAAAGAATATAAGAAAAAATCGGGTATAAGGATTTTGTGTTTGATGGTGAGGAAAGTGCCCATACATATGCAATAGATATAGAAAATCCGTGGTTTATTGCCAGTCATTTTTCCTTTGTAAATTATATTTATGTAAAAGATTATCCTATAGGAATTGTTCTTTTACGAAGAGCATTAGAAGATAAGCCTCAAAAGGAGTATAGCATTTACTATGGTGTAGAAAAGACAATAGATGTATGGGATAGCTGTGTAAACGATGATGGATGTCTGGAAGATTTTTGTCTGAGATACAGTATTTGTTTAGAAACTACGGAATATGGTAAACAATCATTATATACAAGTGAAAGCTGCTATCAGATAGGAGAGCATTTTTACACTGAAAAATGCCCGGAAAATTGGGCGGATTTAGCAGTATTCTGGTATGGTCAGGCGGCAGAAAAAGGGAATGTTCAGGCAGTATATGCATTAGGGTATATGTATCTGTATGAAGGCTATGGATGGACGGAAATAGAATTGGATTGTGGTACGCCGGCAATAGAAATGAATACCGGAAGTTCAGAAAAAGCCGCTGAAAAATGGTACAAATTAGCGGCTGAATGGGGAGATGCATGGTCTATGTATAAGCTGGGATGTTTATACTGCTTTCATGGAAAAGATGTGTATCCAAAATGGAATTCATCGGATGGTATTTTATGGTTAGAGAAGGCATATGCAAGTGGAATAAAAGAGGCTGCAAAAGCATTGGCAGAGTATCTTGCAGAACAGCACATCGATTACAAGAAATGTATGTACTATCTAAAAGTAATCGAAAAAGAAGATTCGTGGGCAAAAAAGAAAATTCGGAAATTATCTATAGACTATAAGCAAAGAAGAATAACAGATAAAAAGTATTTAACAAGTCAGATGCGAGAGGTTTTAAGAGGAAAATCTTTAGACGAACAGCAGGAGTATTTTAAGATAAAGTTCGTAGAGCGTACATGGAGCAGAAGACCTGCAAAAGGGGGAAAAGAAGAAAAGATACTCCGTACAGAGGAAACTATGTATAGGTTAGTCCAGTATACAATGGGCAGTGAAAGAAAATCTGTGATTACCATAGATGGCTGTATAGCAAGATTTGAATATGATTCCTCTGACAGGAAGATATTGTTGTGGGCGTGCGATGATGAATATATTGAGGTAGAAAAATGTTCTGGAAAATATTGGAGTTGTGGTGATAAAGGTGGCGGAAACTACGATACAATAAAATGGATAAAGTTGGTGTTTGAACCAAACAAAGAAAAGAATGTGCGATATGATAAGCACATAAAGCAGGAGAAATACGAAGATATATGGCTTCTGCCAGATGCATTTATGTGCAAAAAATATGGAAATGCATTTGCAAAGGCACGGGAAAATGCGCAGACTGGAGATGCAGAAGCAATCTGTCGTCTGGGTGAGTTCTATACAAAAGCAACGGAGTTTGATGCTGACAAGTATGCAGAATATGCGAAAAATTGTTACGAAACAGCAGCCAAAAAAGAACATGTGCGTGCAATGTATTTTTTGGGATTATGCTATAGCAAGACAGATTATATTCAGGCAGAAGCATGGCTGAAAAAAGCTATAGAAAATGGATATTTAGATGCATATGATGCGATTATTTGTCTGTATGAAGCACAAAATAGAAATCAAGTACCCGATGCAATGGAAAAAGCAAAGTATTGGAGACAAAAATATCAGGAAAATGAAGAATTTGCAGAAGCTAAGAAAATAAAACATATTATGGACAGATGGAATACATTTTCTGCTTTAAATGAAAGAATAAAATTCTATTTTGGAGATTTTGGAAATGAAAAAATATAGAAAAAGCATTTTATTATGCAAAAAAAGCCGTCTGTATGGGAGTAGAAGATGCGGCATTTCGTATTGCTAAGGAAATGATTGCACAAAAATCTAAAGACTATAAAAAAATTGTAGAGTATTTAGAAAGAGCAATACCCTATAATCCGCATACAAAAGACGAAGAATGCAAGTCAGAAAAAGCATTAAAACTATTAACGGCATATCTTGAAGCAGAAAAAGAACTTCCAATAGGAATACGAAACGAAGCTGAATTAGTGATGGAGCAGGGTGGTTTACTGGCTGCAGCAGAGGCATTTTTACAGGGAGAAATTTTTGAAAAAAACAGTGTGGCAGCATGTTACTTTCTGATAAAATGGCAAATGTGCAGTAGTTATCCGTGGGAGATAGACGAAGATTATGGTATTTATTTTAAGGCTGTAAGAAGTTTATTAAAAGATATGGAAAGAGAAGGGCATATAGTTCTAGCAGAAGTATATGAGGAAATCGATAAGATAGAGAAGGATAACGATATTAAGGAATGTAAAGAAGAAGCTATATATGGTTGGAGAACGGCATTGATATTTGTAGAGCTAAATGCAAAATATCATATTCTGGATATGGACAAGTATCAGGAAAAGTTTGAAAAACCGATATATAGAAAACAGAATGTATAGGGAGGAGAGGATATATGCCGTCATATACCATTCATTTGGCAGTAGCTAAAAAATATTTAGAACATCATAAAGAAGAGGATGAAAATGCCTTTTATCAAGGTGTTATCGCTCCGGACTTAAAGGAGAAACCAGCTTCGCATTTTGGCAAATCCAGCAGCAGACCGGATTTAAAAGCGTATAAAGAAATAGTCGGATTAAACTCGTCTTATGATAGAGGATATTATTTACATCTATTAACAGACAAGCTATTCTATCGTAAATATTTGGCAGAAGGAGAATTTTCAAAAGAAATTTATAATGATTATGATAAAATAAATCGTAGTATTATTGAAGCATATCAGTTGAAAATTCCAGACGAGGTTAAAAATAAAATTTTTTTTATGCCGGGAGAGCCAAAGATTATTCGTAAGGATATTATGAAATTTATAGATTGGGTTGGGGAGATGGATTTGGAAAAAGAATAGCTTTAATTCCGGTTGTACGATTAAATGATTCCCGGAATGTCAGTGTGAAACGGACAACAGATGTGCGTTGTGTAAGGTTTCCGTCCGGTTTTTATCATGTTGTGTAGTAAAGTCAGAACGAGCAGGGGCTGTGGGTAGGCGAAGTGTCCGGGAAAGGAGAGTTTCTAAGCATTTTCATATCAGTTATGGTAACGCACACTACCACTGTCAACACGGCGTCCCTGCCGTGGTGACAGTTTGCACCGACATCCGTGTCGGTGCATAGTTGAGAGTTGCAGAAAATGCTAAGAAACGCTGCCTTTCCCTACCAATTCCGCCTACCC
>JAGALK010000024.1 GCA_017625255.1 Lachnospiraceae bacterium | reverse complement strand
TGACCTTATTTTGTTGAAATTATCACCAGAGGAAGTGTTAGAAATTAGAAATGAACTAAGTTACGATTTTGTCAGAGAGTATTTAGGATTATGTTATGGATATTCCCTGGATAAAATGTTAAGAAAGGCATCACCTAAGCAGATTATTGATATGTGCAAGAAGTGGAAAGCCGACCACGAGAAGAAAGAGCCAGAAGTGGAATGGGTATACAAAGGAGTTGCAGATACAGCAGTAGCTACAGAAATTGAATTTTTCAATACCGAGAATGAGGCAAGAGAATGGTGCGAACGACGGACAATCGAGACAGGTCTTAATCATGCATACATACCAGTTTGTAGAGTAAAGGAATAGCAACAGAAAGGAGAACCGGAAACTCTGGCCAGAGTGAAGCATATGCGGTTTCTCTTTTGGAAAAATGACATATAAAGAATTTTTATTAAGCAAGATAGATATTGCAACAGAAAGTGGATTTGAAATAGACAGAAAGGAAATCAATCCGGCATTAAAGCCCCATCAGGCAGATGCAGTAATATGGGCATTAAAAGGCGGCAGACGCGCGTTGTTTGAATCTTTTGGACTGGGAAAGACAGTACAGGAACTGGAATTTTGTCATCAGGCAGCAGTACATGAAAATGGGAGAGCATTGATTGTATTGCCGCTGGGAGTAAAACAGGAATTTACACGGGACGCTGTGGAGGTTCTTGGATATGAAAAGCCAGAATATTGTCGCACAATGGCAGAAGTGGAAAGTTCAAAAGCGCAGATAGTACTGACAAACTATGAAAGAGTGCGCGATGGAGATATCCGTCCGGACTATTTTTGTGCGACATCTCTGGATGAAGCAAGCGTACTGCGTTCCTTTGGAAGTAAAACATATCAGACATTTTTAGATAAGTTTAAAAATGTGAAATATAAACTTGTAGCAACAGCAACACCATCACCAAACAGATATAAAGAGTTAATACATTATGCTGGGTATCTGGAAGTGATGGATACAGGACAAGCATTGACAAGATTTTTTCAACGAGACAGTACAAAAGCGAATAACCTGACATTGTATCCAAATATGGAAGATGAATTTTGGCTGTGGGTGAGTAGTTGGGCATTATTTATTACCAGACCTTCAGATTTAGACCCGGGATACTCTGATATAGGATATGATTTACCGCCACTGGATGTCAGATGGCATGAACTGCCAATTGTCTATGGTGATGCTGTGGACAAGAACGGACAGATATCACTGTTTCAGGAAGCAGCAGAAGGTTTAAAAGAAGCAGCACAGGTAAAGCGTGAGAGCATTGACAGGCGTGTGGCTGAAATGAAAAGAATTATAGAGGAATCACCAGGCGAACATTTCTTATTATGGCATGATTTGGAAAATGAACGCCATGCCATCAAAAAGGCATTACCGGAAACGGTGGATATTTATGGTTCACAGGACTATGAACTGAGAGAGCAGAGAGTTATAGACTTTTCCAATGGAAAGACAAGATTATTTGCTACAAAAAAATCATTATCCGGATCAGGGTGCAACTTCCAGAGATATTGTCACAGAGAGATATTTTTGGGGATCGATTATGAATTTAATGATTTTATACAAGCTGTCCACAGATGTTATCGTTTCTTACAGACAGAAACAGTAATTATTGACATTATCTATATGGAGAATGAAAGACAAATAAAAGAAGCGTTGATTGAAAAGTGGAAAAATCATAATCACATGGTGCAAAAGATGGTGGATATTGTAAAGAAATATGGATTAAACACCGCCAATAAAACAGAGCAGCTAGAGCGAAAGATGGGAGTTGAGACAGTGAGAGTTGAAGGAAATTATTACACAGCAGTACATGCTGATTGCGTAGAAGAGACAAGACAGATGGAAGGTAACAGTGTAGATTTGATATTAACATCTATCCCATTCGGCAATCATTATGAGTATTCTGCGAATTATAACGATTTCGGGCATAATCAGAATACAGATAGATTCTTTGAACAGATGGATTTTTTGACACCGGAACTGCTCAGAGTATTAAAGCCGGGCAGAGTAGCAGCGATTCATGTAAAAGACCGTGTATTGTTTGGAAATGCCACAGGTACAGGAATGCCAACTATTGAGCCATTCCATGCGCAATGTATTACCCATTATATGAAACATGGATTTCAATACTTTGGTATGATAACGGTTGTTACAGATGTTGTGAGAGAAAATAATCAGACTTACCGACTGGGATGGACGGAGCAGTGTAAAGATGGTTCTAAAATGGGGGTAGGCTGTCCAGAATATATTTTATTATTCCGTAAGCTGCCGACAGATAGATCTACAGCTTATGCAGATGAACCGGTAGTGAAAAGTAAAGATGAATACACAAGGGCACAGTGGCAGATAGATGCGCATGGTTACTGGAGGAGCTCCGGAGATAGATTGATAAAGAAAGATGAGTTAGCAGATTTTTCTGTGGATAAATTGCAGCAGGTTTATAGAGAATACTCCAGAGAAAATGTATACAACTATGCAGAACATGTAAAATTTGCAAAAGAACTAGATGAAAATGGAAAGCTGCCAGCTACATTTATGGTGGTTGCGCCGGGGAGTTGGAATCAGTTAGATGTATGGGATGATATTAATCGTATGCGTACACTGAATACAACGCAGAGTCGTAGAAGAGCACAGATGCATGTATGTCCTTTACAGCTGGATATTGTGGAAAGAATTATCAATCGTTTTTCTTCAAAAGATGATCTGATATTTGACCCATTCGGAGGACTTATGACAGTACCAATGTCAGCCGTGAAAATGAACCGTAGAGGCTATGGGATTGAATTAAATCCAGATTATTTCAGAGATGGTGTGGGGTATTTGCAAGAAGCAGAATCAAATAGAGAGATGCCGACATTGTTTGATTTTATAGGGGAACAGCCATGATAGACGAAACGAAGATAAAAACAGAGTTGCAGGAGCTGATAAAGAGTATGCCGGAAGGAACATTGCAGAATCGAATTTATAGCATTGTTCTGGAATACATAAACAGACAACCGGTAATTACCCTTGCACAGATACGGTTTGAACAGCGAATAGCAGCAGTATGGCTCATATGGTCGCTAGTATGGCAGCAGGGCAAACGAATGTAATTAAAATGCAGTGAGAGGATGGAACATAAATGATTATAGCAGCAGTATTAGCCATTATGGTGTTGTATGGCGCAGGGATGCACATGGCGTTAGTGATAGTGGATAAGATGTGTGAGAAAGAGGTGGAGAAGTGAATAAAAAGAAAGCAGACGGAATGTTGCTTGCGACATTCTTAACAACAATATTTTATTCTGCTACATACCCATACATTCACAAGATAATAATGATGAATGTATCTGATGGTATTGTTGCCTTGAATCAGATTATAAATTGTCTATCAATTGTGCTGTTGGGGAGTTTGTGGAATAAGAAATCAGATAAGTTGTTTAAGTATTATCCAATATTTTGCGTGAGCGAAACAATGTTAAGTATAGGTTCAGCAATATGGGCAACAACCACAAGCAATATGGTGGCTTATTACATAATAGACACACTGATTTTTTCAATCGTAACACGAAACATATGTTGTGGTGGAGTAAAACTTAAAGCGATTAGATATAAGACAGAGGAAGATAGAGAACATTTTGACAATAATAACAATTCTTCTTCTGCTGTTGCAACCATTATCGGTTCTGTAATCGCTATGATGTTAAATTTAGATTTTGCAACAATGTTATGGTTGGCTACTTTGGGTAATGCAATTGATAATGTGTTTTACATTTTTATATTTAAAAATACCAAAAATGATAGGCTGTTATTAAAGCAGATGGGAGAGTGAGAGGATGGCTTTAGGAGATGGAATAGCAAGAAATAAAGGTAGGAAAGGTTATGCGTTTCAGAAAGGTTATAATACAGCAATTAAAGAAATGCAAGGTAATCTTATAAGCAATAGTCGAACAGAAATTATAGACGGAGAGATTTGTTTGATTGTTACGGATAAAAGAATTAAGCAGATTGCAGAAATGATGTTATTTAAGTAGCAAAGGAGAATGAGCATGACGGAGAATGAAAGATTAACATTAAAATCTGTCAATGGAGATGTATGGTTGCTTGATTCAGAAGGAAAACCATATTTGCTATCAGTTGATGGAGATGACTATAACAATGCTTTAAACAGATTGGCAGACTTTGAAGCAATCGGCACCATTGGAGAATTTAAGGCTTTGAAAGAGAAGAGTGTGGCGAAGAAGCCGAAACATTATGGAGATTCAGAAGACGGAAAATTAGAGTGTCCTAATTGCGAGGAAGACTTGTGGGAACTCATAGAATGCGGATTTAGTAATTGTCCGTATTGCGGACAGAAACTTGATTGGGAATGAAAGGAACAGATATGGCAGGATTTGTTGTAATGGATATAACACAAGAGGATTACGATACGATAATCAGAAACAAGGCTATTGATGGCATTATGAAAAAAGCAGAGAAATGGAACCTTAAAAGCAGCAAAAAAGTACCTTATATATTCGTTAAATGGTTAATGGAAGAAATGAAAGAAGGTGTGGAATGAGTAAAGCAATATTAGTGATGGATATGCCGAGTAGTTGTAGTAAGTGCAAATTTATGTATGAGTTTTATGGAGTAAAGAAATGTCAGTTGCTTAACATATTAGAAAATGGTGGTAAGGCTATTATTTCAACAGATACATTGACTACTGGAAGAAAAGAGTGTTGTCCGTTAAAGCCGGTGCCAGAGAAGAAACAGCATACACTTTATTCTATTGGTGCGTGGAATAGTGGTTATAACGCTTGCATAGACGAGATTGTGAAAGGCGGTGCGTGATATGGCAAAAAACAGTATAAGTAAGGGTGATTATGTGATTATGAATAACAAATATTATGTTGCAAATCACAATTTAGGAAGAGTATTCAGAGTAAGAACTGA
>JAGALK010000023.1 GCA_017625255.1 Lachnospiraceae bacterium | reverse complement strand
TAATAATGCTAAATTACAATCTTCCTGATAAAAAATCTTTGCTGCCATTTTATATTATCCTCCTAAAAATTAATCTAAATATATGACATCTGCGGAACCTCTTGTCAGTCCCGTAATACCTGTTCTTGCCAGTTCTAAAATTTCATAACCGACAAGTAAATCCATAAAGGCATCCAACTTATCCTGATTGCCGGTAAGTTCGATTACCATAGAATCATTTGTTACATCCACAACTTTTCCGTGGAAAATCTCTGTTACACTAAGAATCGCCTGACGATCTGTATCTTTAGCACGAATCTTAACTAAGATAAGTTCTCTGGTTACAGAAGTACCAGGCTCTAATTTCTTAATATCCAGAACATCTTCTAACTTGGACAGCTGCTTTTCAATCTGTTCTAAAATCTGCTCATCACCGCTTGCTACAATTGTAATTCGTGTATAACGGGGATCAGCGGTCACACCTGAAGAAAAACTATCAATATTGTAACCTCTTCTGCTGAACAGACCAGAAATATGGCTGGTAACACCTGCGGTATTCTCAACCAGCAATGATAAAACCTGTCTTCTCATAAGAAAACCTTCCTTTTCTTTTCACTCACACTATGAAATATTCTAGCATATATGCATAAAAAGTCAATAATTAATTTTTATTGTCGTTTTTTAACTGTCCCATTCCATAGAGTTTTTCTTCTTTGTAAGACTTATATCTGCCGGCATCAATAGCATCACGAATTTCTTCCATCATCGTGTTATAAAAATACAGATTATGCAATACACATAAACGCATACCCAGCATCTCTTTAGCTTTTAACAAATGGCGGATATAGGCTCTGCTGTATCTGCGGCAAGCCGGACACTGACAACCCTCTTCAATAGGTCTTGCGTCCTTTTCATACTGTTTATTAAAAAGATTGATTTTTCCCTGATTTGTATATACATGTCCATGTCTGCCGTTTCGGGTTGGATATACACAGTCAAAGAAATCAATTCCTCTGTCTACCGCCTCTAAAATATTTGCCGGCGTACCTACACCCATTAGATAAGTTGGTTTATTCTTTGGCAGATGTGGAACTGTAACATCTAAGATACGATACATATCCTCATGGGATTCCCCTACGGCAAGTCCGCCTACTGCATAACCATCCAAATCCATTTCTGTAATGCGCTTTGCATGTTCGATACGAATATCCTCATATATTGCTCCCTGATTAATACCAAATAGAAGCTGCTCTTTATTAATAGTTTCTTCTAAAGAATTCAAACGCTTTATCTCGTCTTTACATCTTTGCAGCCATCTTGTGGTACGATCTACAGAATTTTGCACATAGATACGATCTGCCACACTGCTTGGACATTCATCAAATGCCATAGCGATGGTAGAAGCAAGATTAGATTGAATCTGCATACTTTCTTCCGGACCCATAAAAATTTTTCTTCCATCAATATGGGAATTAAAGTATACACCTTCTTCTTTAATTTTTCTAAGTCCTGCCAATGAAAATACTTGAAATCCACCGGAATCTGTAAGAATTGGCTTGTTCCAAGACATAAACTTGTGCAGACCACCCATTTCATGAATCAGTTTATCTCCTGTTCTGACATGAAGATGGTAGGTATTTGATAATTCTACCTGTGTTTTTATCTGTTCTAAATCTTCTGTAGAAACAGCACCTTTAATTGCAGCCACTGTACCTACATTCATAAATACCGGTGTCTGGATTGTGCCATGAACAGTTTTAAATTCTGCCCTTTTGGCATTTCCATCCGTTTTTAATACTTTATATTCTGCCATAAGACTCCTTTAAAGTGTTTCTGATCTTTCTTTGATATTTTTTTGAAAATTAATGACAGTTCTGTCATACTCTTTATCCATAAAAGAAGAATGAAGCATAAAATCTGCAGATGCCCGGTTATTTGCAATCGGAATGTCATATACCTGCGCAATTCGAAGCAATGCTTTTACATCCGGATCATGTGGCTGTGCACATAATGGATCTGAAAAGAATACTACAAAATCAATTTTTCCTTCCACAATTTTAGCACCAATCTGCTGATCACCACCTAACGGACCGCTGTTATATCCTCGTACCGGAAGACCTGTTCTGTCCGTAATCATTCTTGCTGTTGTACCTGTTCCATTCAAAAAATGCATTTTTAAAATTTCCGCATTTTCCTGACACCACTCAATCATTTCCTGTTTCTTTCCATCATGAGCAATCAGTGCGATATTTTTCTGTTTGCCTATAGTAAGTGTAATTGTATTATCATCCATAGCTAGTCTCCTTTCTGCTATTTCGTCTTTTATGTAATTTCACTCTATTTGTTATTCTAGCATGATTTTTCTTATTATGAAAGTAGAAACAGAGCAGAAACTTTTGTTCCTGCTCTGTGTTTTTTCATCATTTTGACGAATGCTCTATTACATCATTCCACCCATTCCTGCACCGCCTGCTGGCATTGCCGAAACATCTTCCTTGATATTTGCAACAGCAGATTCTGTTGTTAATAATGTAGATGCTACGGAAGTCGCATTCTGCAATGCACTTCTGGTAACTTTTACAGGATCAAGAATTCCACCTGCTACCATATCTACATATTCTTCAGTTGCTGCATTGAAACCAATACCAGCTTCTGCTTCTTTTACTTTATTGATGATAACTGCTCCTTCTAAACCTGCGTTTGCAGCAATATAGTAAAGTGGTGCTTCTAATGCTTTTAAGATAACCTTTGCACCTGTTTTTTCATCGCCTTCTAAAGTATCTGCTAATTCAGCAACCTTTTTAGAAGCATGGATATAAGCAGAGCCGCCGCCTGCGATAATTCCTTCTTCTACCGCTGCTCTTGTAGCATTTAAAGCATCCTCCATGCGAAGTTTAGCTTCTTTCATTTCTGTTTCTGTAGCAGCACCAACACGGATAACAGCTACACCACCTGCTAATTTAGCAAGGCGTTCCTGTAATTTTTCTTTGTCAAATTCAGATGTGGTTTCTTCAATCTGTGCACGAATCTGACCGATTCTGCCTGTAATAGCATCTTTATTGCCCATACCATCTACAATAACAGTAGTTTCCTTCTGTACTTTTACAGATTTTGCACGACCTAACTGAGCTAATGTAGCGTCTTTTAAATCTAAACCAAGCTCTTCAGAAATCACCTGACCGCCTGTTAAAATAGCGATATCTTCTAACATAGCTTTTCTTCTGTCACCATAGCCTGGTGCTTTTACAGCTACTACATTGAAAGTTCCACGCAATTTGTTTACGATTAATGTAGTTAATGCTTCACCTTCTACATCCTCTGCAACGATTAAAAGTCTTGCTCCACTCTGTACAACCTGCTCTAATAATGGAAGTAATTCCTGAATATTAGAGATTTTCTTGTCTGTGATTAAGATATATGGATCGTCTAATGTAGCTTCCATTTTGTCCATATCTGTACACATATATGCGGAAATGTATCCACGATCAAACTGCATACCTTCTACTAAATCTAATTCTGTCTGCATGGTCTTAGATTCTTCTATTGTGATAACACCATCGTTTGTAACTTTTTCCATAGCATCTGCTACTAAATTACCAACTTCCTCATCACCTGCAGAGATTGCTGCTACTTTTGCAATCTGGTCTTTGCCGTTTACCTTCTGGCTCATAGCTTTTAATGCTTCTACCGCTACATCTGTAGCTTTTTTCATACCTCTTCTAAGTACGATTGGATTTGCACCAGCCTCAAGGTTCTTCATACCTTCCTGAACCATTGCCTGTGTGAGAACAGTAGCTGTTGTTGTACCATCTCCGGCTACATCATTCGTTTTGGTTGCTACTTCTTTTACAAGCTGTGCACCCATATTTTCAAACGCATCTTCTAATTCGATTTCTTTTGCAATTGTCACACCATCGTTTGTGATTAATGGAGCACCAAAAGATTTATCTAATACTACATTTCTTCCTTTTGGTCCTAATGTTACTCTTACTGTATTTGCAAGTTTGTCAACGCCTGCGCCTAATGCTGCTCTTGCTTCTGAACCATATTTAATTTCCTTTGCCATGTCTTTTTACCTCTTTTCTTTTTATTCAACTACTGCTAAGATGTCATTCTGTCTTAAAATGATGTATTCTGCACCTTCAAATTTCACTTCTGTTCCTGCATATTTGGAATAGATTACTTTCTGTCCTACAGATACCTGCATTTTGATTTCTTTTCCATCTAC
>JAGALK010000022.1 GCA_017625255.1 Lachnospiraceae bacterium | reverse complement strand
GCGTAAAGCGCTATCTAAAGTCTCGTTCTCTTTTACGATTACATTTGACATAGTCTCACACCTAACCTCCCTCCAGTTGCGTATTGTGCATATTCAACTGATTGGGTAATATTTTATTGCACTAATAGACATTATAGCATATTTTTTCTATTCGTCAACTACTTTTAGAAAAAAATACAAATTACCCATTAATCTGTCCTTCTACTACTACTTTTACTTCCGCTATAGCTGCATCGATACCAGCCGGATTCTTACCACCAGCCTGCGCCATATTCGGACGACCGCCACCGCCGCCGCCAACAAGACCTGCGATACCTTTGATAAGATTACCTGCATGAGCACCCTGCTTCATGGCTGCATCTGTTGCCATAGCAATTAAGTTTACTTTTCCGTCATTCTCAGATGCTAATACTACTACACCTTCGCCTAACTTCTCTTTTAACTGATCTCCTAATTCACGGAGTCCGTTCATATCTACACCATCAGCTCTTGCTGCAAGGACTTTTACACCCTTAACCTCAACAACCTGATCCATAACATCACCTAAAGCATCTTTTGCTGCTTTGCTCTTTAAGGATTCATTTTCACTCTGTAATGCTTTCATTTCAGAAAGTAAGTGCTCAATCTTAGCCACTACATCTGCCGGTTTTGCTTTTAATAAAGCTGCTGCTTTTTCTAACTGCTCTTCTACCTTGTCATAGTATGCAAATACTGCATCAGAGGTTAAGGCTTCAATTCTTCGTGTACCTGCTGCAACACCGGATTCAGATACAATCTTGAATGCTGCAATAGTAGATGTATTGCTTACATGCGTACCACCACAAAGCTCTGTAGAGAAATCACCCATACGAACCACACGAACAGTTTCACCGTATTTCTCACCAAATAATGCCATAGCACCTGTTTTCTTTGCTTCTTCTAAGGTCATCACATCGGTTACAACCGGAATTGCTTCTGCAATTTTGGCATTTACGATTGCTTCTACCTGTTCTAATTCTTCTGCTGTCACAGCAGAAAAATGACTAAAGTCAAAACGGAGACGGTCTGCATTTACATCAGAACCTGCCTGTTCTACATGACTTCCTAATACTTCACGAAGTGCCTTCTGTAAAAGATGTGTTGCGGAATGGTTCTTACCAATTGCAAGACGCTTGTCAGCATCTACTACTAATTCTACGGTATCACCAACCTTAATCATACCTTTTACAACTTTACCGATATGACCAACTTTACCGCCTAACATCTTAACAGTATCTTCTACCACAAATTCAAAATCATCGGTACGAATAATACCTGTATCTGCATTCTGTCCACCCATTGTAGCATAGAATGGTGTCTGCTCTACAAAGATTGTACCATTCTGACCGTCAGAAATAGCTTCTGTAAGCTCTGTTTCTGTAGTTAAAACAGTTACTTTTGAAGAATATACAAGATTGTCATAGCCTACAAATTCTGTAGTAATACTTGGGTCGATAGAATCATATACAGTTGCATCCGCGCCACTGTAGTTAGTTACTTTACGAGCCTTACGAGCTTTGTTTCTCTGTTCTTCCATAGCTGCCTTAAATCCGGCTTCATCAATGGAGAATCCTTTTTCTTCTAAGATTTCCTGTGTTAAATCAATCGGGAATCCATAAGTATCATAGAGTTTAAATGCATTGTCACCGGAAAGAACCTTTTCACCGTTCTTTTCCATTTCTGCCTGCATATCAGCTAAAATAGCAAGTCCCTGATCAATCGTTTTATTAAAGCTTTCTTCTTCCTGTGTTAATACCTTGAAGATAAAGTCTTTTTTCTCATCTAATTCCGGATAACCATCTTTACTCTCATTGATAACGGTTTCGCTTAATTTTGCAAGGAATACACCGTCAATGCCTAACATTCTGCCGTGTCTTGCCGCACGACGGATAAGCTTTCTTAATACATATCCTCTTCCTTCATTGCTTGGTGTCACACCATCGGATACTAAGAAAGTTGAAGAACGGATATGGTCAGTAATCAGACGAATAGAAATATCGTCAATAGCATCTGTCTGATAGGTTTTATGGGATAATTCGCAAATCTTATCGCGAATAGCTTTCATGGTATCAATATCGAATACAGAATCTACATCCTGCATAACAACTGCAAGTCTCTCAAGACCCATACCTGTATCAATATTCTTCTGGTCTAATTCTTCGTAACCGCCTTTACCGTCACCGTTAAACTGTGTAAATACATTGTTCCATACTTCCATGAAACGGTCACATTCACAGCCTACTTTACAGCCCGGATCACCACAACCGTATTTTTCACCACGATCATAGTAAATTTCTGAACATGGTCCGCAAGGCCCTGCACCATGCTCCCAGAAATTGTCACATTCGCCTGTTTCCGGGTCACGATAGAATCTTGTAATCTTTTCTGCCGGAATACCAATTTCTTTATTCCAAATCTCGAAAGCTTCTTCGTCTTCTCCATAGATAGATGGATAGAGACGGTCTTCTTCTAAGCCTAAAACCTCTGTTAAAAATTCCCAAGACCATGCGATTGCTTCATGTTTGAAATAATCACCAAAGGAAAAGTTGCCAAGCATTTCAAAAAATGTTAAATGTCTTGCTGTTTTACCAACATTCTCAATATCACCTGTTCTTACACATTTCTGGCATGTGGTTACACGCTTTCTAGGTGGAATCTCTGCTCCTGTAAAATATGGTTTTAATGGTGCCATACCAGCATTGATTAACAATAAACTGTTATCGTTGTGTGGTACTAAAGAGAAACTCTTCATCGCAAGATGCTCTTTACTTTCAAAAAATTCCAAATACATCCGGCGCAGTTCATTTACTCCAAATTTCTGTTTCACAATTACTTCCTCCAAAATCTATTTATTCTTCTGTTTTGTTTGCAGTCTCTTCTGCAATTATTCTCGCATCTTTTCTGTCACGAAGCTTTTTGCCGACAAATAAGCCAAGGGCAGCCGCAATCAGCATTACGATTAAAAGACCTACATAATGTAATAAACTTCCTACAAAAGCCATGGTATTCCTCCATTCTTTTTAAGACTAAGTTCGCTATATCTTTTAAATTATAGAACACTTACTATGTTTTTTCAACTGAAATCTTTTGAAAATTGGGGGTTTGCAGGCTAACACTTGTATACCCGTCTATATAACAATTCTTTAATTTCTAAAAACTCTTCCTCTGTAATTTTTCCATTTGTAGTCATTATTCTAAGAGGAATTGGGTTTCTTCCTATAGATATGGAAGGCTGCATATAGGAATATGCGTTATAGTAAAAATTATTCCGCTCATAAAATCCAATTCGCCGCCTTGCCATCTCTGTATCTGGCAATTCCACTTCCAGACAAACTCTTTTTGGTATTTGGTTACATAGCTCTTTTATCATTTTTGCTCCAAGCCCTTTGTTTCTGTATGCAGAATTTACTGCAAAATGTTCTATAAAGCATACTTCATCAAATTCCCAAACTGCTAAGAAACCCTTTATTCTTTTATCTTCTTTTTCTACATATATCTGATACTCTTTAATATCTAATAGTGCCTTCTGCTCATTATAAGGTCTATGCTCATCCTTAGGAAAACTAGCTTCCATGATATCATAGACTTGTTTAAAATCCTGTAGGTTTAATTTCTGCAACATTCTTATTTCACCGTTACCTTAATCTTTTTACTATATCCATTCTGGGTATAGATATAAATATCACACTTTCCTTTTTTAATTCCCTTAATCTTACCCTTTTTATCTACTGCTGCAATAGTCGGGTTTGTTGATTCATAACGGAATTTAGAAATATGTGTCTTAACTTTTCCTTTGGTCTTTAAAACAGGTTTTAATTTAACCGTTTTATTTAACTTCACCGTCAGCTTCGCTTTTTTATGGGTTACCGCTGTCGGATTACCATTTTTGCCGCCGTTTGTGACTGCATGTACTGTTGCAGAGGTTTCAAAGATTCTCTTTTCATTATAGATAGTCTTATAGGCTGCTATTATGAATTTATAATATTTACCTTTAGAAAGACCTTTTACTGTATAGGACTTTCTGCCAGATGGTACATCTACTATAAATTCCATTGACTTCCCGCATAAACCTCCATAAATCATATATCCCTCTGCATCTCTTACTTTACTCCAGGAGAGTTTTGCTGCTTTTTTTGCTCCTTTGGCTTTTAGCTTAAATACAAAGAATTTACTTCCAGAAACATCTCTCTTATCGGTATTTGTGGAAGTGATAATTTGTGTCGTCTCTTCGACTGATACTGTTCCTGCCTGAGCCTTTTTCTTAGCTTCCTCTTCTCTCTTAGCTGCTTCGTCCTCTTCCTTTGCTTTCAGCTCTGCATAGAGTGTTTCCGCTTCTGTAAGAACAGCATAATTATCTACTAATAGCTTCTGGACTTCTGTAAGAGCTGTATAGGCTGCTCTTGCTGCATCTATCTGGGTCTTGCAGGCATTTGAAGTATTTACAATTCCAATTGCTGCTATCTTTTCTTCTACTTCATTAGCAGCTGCTTCGTCTGTTCGTTCCTGTTCATTCTCGTCAGTCACTTCAAAGATAGCTGTATAGATAGCATCTGCTGTTACATCAGACTCTTTTCTGGTCGCTGTGGTTACTCCATCGCTCCAACGGACAAATACATATCCTTCTGCCGGAACTGCTGTTACAGCTTCTCCTGCACCTTTATTTTCTACTTCCTGCACAGTCAGACCTGTAACTTTCCCACCATCTTCTGCCATATATGCAATCCGATGTATCTCTTTTTGTTCGCTTTGGGCTATCACATTTTCTACATCTTCTGCGGATAATGCATAATTGTATACACTATATTCGTCTATCATTCCCTGATAATATTCTCCACTTCCCCAGTTAGCTTTTCCAATATAAAAAATACTGTTTTCGCCAAGAATATCCGGTAAACTCTCGCTGTTTTGTGCTGCCCCTGCTAATACACCATTCACATATACTTCTATTTTTGTCTTGCCAAATACAACTGCAATATGCTTCCAGTCTTCGGATGAAGCTGCTTTAGCTGTTGCTTTTCTGCCATTATTGTGCCGTTCTGCAACTACTTCATTACTTCTGTCTAAAATACCAAGATAAGTAGGTGCATTTCCTTGTGTATTTGCATTTTCTGCCGCATAGAATGTCCAGTTCGCACCATTTCTTTGTGATTTGGCATAATAACATACCGTAGCCTCTTCTAAGCCTGTCAAAAGGCTGCTGCCATCCATTTTTGTTACCTTTAGCCATGCACTTCCTGTTCCGTCAAAGATTACTGCTTTGCCCCTTTTTCCATCTTCTGTAAATTGTAAAGTTCCGTAAGCTGCAGCTTTCGCTCCACTGCCTAAAAGTCCATTTTCATTGTCCTCAAAACTAAAGTAAGCAATTTGTTCTTTACTTTGAGTTGCAGCAAGCTTTTGAATCTCTGCTGTACTCATCACATAATTATATACTCTTACTTCATCCAATCCTGCGGTTAAAAATGTATCTGTTCCTGTGGCAGTTTTCCCCTTACCAATAACACATCCATCTGCATATGCGGCAGAGCTTTGCGCTGCTTTTGTTACAGATATTTCTATACCATTTCTATATACCTTAGCCGTCGTTCCATCATAAGTAACCGTCATATGTACCCATGTATTTTCTGTAAAACATTCCGCCGCTGTCATATCGGTATAGAACATGGTATCTGTATCATTCTTAGCAAAACTCATACAGAGCGCTTTTTTACTTCCTGCCTGCTCTACTGCTGCACGAATTGCCAGTTTTCTGTCTGTTCCATCCGGCGCAAAGGATATAATTCCCTGTTCCTTTGACATTCCACTCTCTGGAGTCTTTAACCAGAAAGAAACGCCAGATGTTTCCGGTACTAATTTTGCACTATCAAAAATCTGTAAATAATTCTGTGTAGCTTCCGAATTATTTAAGAAAATTGCTTTTCCACTTCCGTCATATCCTGCTGCATAAGAAACAGTTTTCTTTAATTCTGCAATTACTGCTGTGTCTATCTTATTTAAGGAATTGTCTGCAGCATCAGAGGCATTGAAGCTCAGATAATACTCCAATATTTTTTCTTCCGATACATCTGCTGTCACTTCTTTTTCTGCGCCCTCGTATCTCGCTTTCACCCTTTCTGCA
Organism: Lachnospiraceae bacterium; assembly: GCA_017625255.1. Taxonomy (GTDB): domain Bacteria; phylum Bacillota; class Clostridia; order Lachnospirales; family Lachnospiraceae; genus Roseburia_B. The sequence goes on along the minus strand of JAGALK010000022.1, from coordinate 10,473 downwards.
TCCAGTGCACAATCAAACACCTTAAAGCTTTTAATACTTCCGTCAAATGCTGGATCTGATGCATACAGAGATTTACCAATATATCCAAGCACATCCTCTGTCGTTCCATTTTCTATAATTCCGTTCAGTGAATAGGTTGTATCCACAGAGGATGCCAATTCTCCATTTACATAAATACATATTTTACCCGCATCAAAGGTTAATGTAATGGTATTATAGTCACTCATATCTGCTGAATCAGGTATCGCATTAAATATCCTAGTCTCTGTTGAATCATCCTTAATGGCTGACAGCATCTTACCATCCGGTGTCATCGGATTTAGGAAAATATAATTTTTCGCATCTACAATAGAACCAATGGAATATAACCAATGATATGCTTTTACTGTACTTTTAACCGTAGTTTCAATAGTAAAGGTCTCGTCATCACCTAAAAGTCCCATTGGAAGTTCTACATATTTTGCCGCATCTCCCGTAAATTTTAGTACAGAATCTTCGCCATCCTTTGTAAAATCAGACGCAGTAACACCTACTAATTTAGCATCTAATCTTCCAACTCCTGATGCTCTGTTTTCTAATACACCGCCATCACCATATGCCATTTCATAATCCGCCACCAGATTATCAGATGCCGTTATTCCTGTCCGTTCAAATACAGCTTCGTAGACATAGCTTCTCTGTACATTTGTATCCGTTCGTGCTGCACTTTGGTTTCCATCATTCCATTCCACAAACTTATAGCCTGCCTTAGGAACTGCTTTCACTGTACTTCCATCTGCTCCGGCTTCTAATGCCTGTTCTGTTACACCTTCAATACTTCCACCATTTCCGGCTATATAAGAAAGAAGAATTTCTTCTTTTTTCGCACCGGAAATAATCTCTTCCTCTAATGCATAATTATAAACCTTTACATTATCAATATACCCTTTAAAATAGCCATCTCCTGCATAGAGTGATTTTCCAAGATATGCTGATAAATCACTGCCAAGGTCTGCCAGACTTAATGTCAAATCGGTCTTTTCACCAATCTTTACTCCATCCTGATACAATACCATAGACCCCTCCTGCAATACGGCTGTAATGGTACTCCAAGTATTCACAAGGGATGGTACTGTTGGCTGTACAGTCTGTTCCTGTCCATAAGATGCTGTAGTAATGGCACTCTTAATATTCGTGTCATTAGTACGGATAAAATAGTATTTATTGGTATCTATTCCAGTCATAAAGGTCATATAATTTACTGCTGTCTGGCTAAGATGCTTTACATCCATAGAGATTGTGGCATTTTCCATACCATCAAACAATCCCTTCGGAAACTCTGCAAAAGTTCCGCTTGTTCCGTCTAAATACAATACATCAGACTGTCTTGCAGTATCATTTACTGTTTTAGCATTGCCATACAGCATCAGATAATTCCCATTTCCGGTGACATCTCTTACAAGCTCGCCTGTTACTTCTTCCATATCGTAGGAAACCACCAGAGATTCCTCGGCCACTGCTTTACTAAACCTTGCATACAATGTAGTATCCTGTAACAGATATTTATCTGCTCTATTAAGACTCATATTTCCGTCACTCCAGCCTAAAAATTCATAGCCGGAATATGGATACAAGGCTATCGGTGATGCAGACTCTCCTTTTTTAATAATCTGCACATCCTCTCCAATAATTTTTGCCCCATCCGATACGATATAGGTTAATGTAACTGTACTATCGTCGGTATCTCCTACCTGTGCTTTTGTCATGGCATAATTATATACCTTAAAATTATCATAGGAACCTGCATACCAATTATCCCATAACCAGAAAGAACGACCCAACCAGAAATTAAGGTTTTGTCCAATATCGGATATAGAAACTGAAACTGTGTTTGCTCCCACCAGCTTGTTATCCACATACACAGCTATCTTTTCTTTTGAATATACAACCGTAATATGCATCCACTTTTCTGCTGTTGCCCCTACATTAGAACTCACCACTTCTTCTCCCACGGAAGAATATTTAGTAATTCTGGTATCTAAGGATTCTTCTGATGTTTTTAAATAGGTATAGCCATAAATATCCGAGCCAATGGCATAGGTAAAGAAATTACCGGATACTGTAGTTGGCTTTACATCAAAGGAAAGGGTAAATTCATCACAGTCATTTAAGATTCCTGTCGGAAGAGCAGCATAAGTACCGATGCTTCCATCTAAATTTAACACCTTAGATTTTTTTGTACTATCTGCAACCTTTTTTGCATTTTTATATAACACACCATGATTTGCATTTCCCGAACTATCTGCCATAGTCATTGCATCCAAATCTTCAAATTCATAGGATACTAATAATCCCTGCAAATCATGGAAAGCTTCTTTTACCTCTTTTGCTTTCTGAAGCTTTTCTTCGGCTCCTACTTTCTTATATTCCTCTAATGCTGTCTCAAATGCCTCTTTTGATGCAATAGTATATTCTGCCGTTTCCGGATGATACTGTGATGCGTAGTACTCTACAATTTCATCCTCTGTACTATATGGTCTTACAAAAATCTTTTTCACAGAAGCAAGATCACCATTCTTTGATGTCACCCAAATCTCATAGGTCTTTCCTGTTTCGGATTTCTTCGGTGTTATAGATAAAATTCCATCTGTTGGATTCGCACTATAGCTTTGCAATTTTGTATCTACATAATAATAAGTAGAGCCTTCTATGGACTGAACTCTAAATTGACTGGTTTTTCCTGCCTTTACATAATATACGGTCTCTCCTGCCTCTGTCTCTGTCAAACAAGAAGTCAGATCTTTTATTTCTATATCTGCCGCTTCCTCAGACGCAAAATCCACATAATCTATATCTACATTTGCTACTTCTGAAAGCACTTTATAATAAATAATATTCCCATCATTATATGGTGTACCGGATGTATTACAGGTAACTGTTACCCATTTTCCTTTCGTATCCGGAATCTGAAAAACTGCCTTTGGTGCATAGGTATTGTGCATTCTACGGACTTCCACTGTAGCTGTTCCATCCGAGCGCACTCGAAGTCCCATACCACCTTCTGTGGGCCACGCATAGGTGCTTGTAGCAATCTCTGTATCCGGTGTCATCCTGACATAGGTAATATTCCCTTCTGTCTTAATGCTTGCTGTTCCCGAAAGTGTTGCCGTATAATTTTCTAACTGTTTTACCATATCTGTTTCTGAATACCAGTCAGTTTCGGTATAATTATCCTTCGCATTATCCGGCAAATACAAAAGTGTTGCTGCCAATGGATAATCATTAGAATGTGTAAGCTCCGGCATATAGCGTTCGTAGGTCTTTGAAATATCTATAAGAGCATCTGAATACATATCTGCACCATCAATATACCGATAATAATTATATAAAATGCCCAGACAGCTATTGATTCGTCCTCTCCAGCTTGCACTACTTGGTTTTCTATAATATCCTCTGCCAGAATCTGCTGTAATCCATCTATCCTCATATCCTAAGTTATATCGAATAGCCGTTGTTACACCTTTTAGAAATCTATCATCCTGAAACTCAAACAAATTCACAGCATCAGCTTTATTAGATATCTCGCCGGTTTGCGGATCAACCAATGTTCCCTGTACATAAATAGACTGTACCAATGTAGATAAAGCCGAAATTGTCGCATAGGTATGTCCCTGATCTCGCCCTGCTTCAATAAGCTGTACTGTCTGTTCTTCCTTAGGAATCGCTTCCCCTGTTTCTTCATTCTTTGTCATCAGACGGCACTGCCAGTAAATAGAACCGTTATTACCGCCCTGTGCTCCATCCTTATTAACCGCAGTCATCTCTACTGCCATGGCATATCTGTCAAAATCATTCTGGAATACACCGCAGGCAAAAATTCCCATGGTTACAAAATCATGCTGATTCATCCAAAAGAACTTGGTGTATTCATTACATCCTTTACACAAATCTAAGAAACGATTAAATTTTGTATCATCCTCATCTGTCCATTTATATTCCTCGGTTTGGCAATCCGAATATTTCATAATTTCCGCGGCAAAGGCAAGCTGATAACTGGTAATTCCCCAACGGAAATCCTTTTCAGGTGTAATACCTTCTATCTGCGACCATAAACGGATAATCTTCATACAGTTGCCACGATAGGTATCATTTCCGGTAATGTACCACATGATTGCCTGTTTAACGGCTGTAGCACCATCCCAATTTCCTCGCATGGTGACATATTCTTTTCTGGAAGGATTGTTCCAGACATTCGGCACATAAATAAAATCCTGATTATTCTCGTAAAAAATACGAGGATTCAGTTCACATCCACCCTGCTTTGCATAGGCTTCAAATGCCTTTGTCCATGGTTCATCCCCTGCCCGGACATGGTCACGCATACTGTCTAATTCCGTCGCCGTCATTCCCACTCCCGGATGACTAATAGTGACATTTACCGTTTCTCCTTTGGAATTTGTTACAGTTCCATTTACTTTTGTTTCTACAACCTGTGGCTTATAATCTGTAATCTGGGATGGAATCGCTGCATTTACCATTGTCAATGATGCAAATATTCCTCCCAAAAACAAAGCCAGCCCCACTATCATTTTTTTTGTAAAAAATGAACATGTTTTTCCCATATACTTCCTCCGTTCTTATGTAAATTCTAATAACAAAATTTTAACATATGTTTTCATCAAAATGTAGATACTTTTGTTACTTTTTTCCTATGTCAACAAATAGAATAAAAGGCCACAAATCTGTGACCTTCATATTCTTTATTTTAATTTGATTCTTACTGTTGCTTTTTTATTTGTTCCATCTGTGGCATAGGCTGTAATCTTTACTGTTTTTCCTTTTCCGGCTTTCTTGGTTACTACCTTTCCTTTTGCGTTTACTGTAGCAAATTTAGTATTAGAGCTGACCCAACGCAAAGTCTTATTTGCCTTCTTACCATTCGTCTTAATATTCGTCTTTAATGTAATTTTACGACCTGCTTTTAATGTCTTAGGCGCATTCTTGATGGTTATTTTCTTTACTGCATTCTTCATAATCTGAATGCGAATCTCAGCTATAACTCCGCTGCCATCTTTTGCCTTTGCTGTGATAGTAACGGTCTTACCTTTTCCCGCTTTTTTCGTAGTAACAAGACCGGTATTACTTACCGCAGCATATTTTTCGTTGCCAGAAATCCACTGTACTGCTGTGTTTGCTGCATTTTTCGGTAATACTTCCACAGATAACTGCACTTTCATTCCTGCTGCAATTTTTTTACTGTCTGCACCTATGGAAATCTTTGATACTTTTACAACTTCTGCTTTTTGTTCATTATCCACTGGTTTATTATCATCCGGCTTATTTTCTTCTCCCTGATTGCCATTTCCGCCAGATGATTTCTCTGTACCAGTAAATAGACGAAGCTCTGCTGCAGAAGCATAGCCGCCGACACCTTCTATTACTTCAAATCTGATATATCTTACTGCTCCATTGGTGCTAAATATTGCTGTTTTTTCTGTCTTATCCTCTGCCCAGCTTCCGTTCCTTACTTCTGTAAAATTCGTATTGTCTTCACTGACTAAAATACGGTATTTCGTAACTATTCCATTACTATCCTTATCCTGTCTTGGCAGATAATTCAACTGATAGAGATTATTATAGCTTTCTCCTAAATCGATAGATACATAATGTGGCAATGGTGTTACCGTTCCACTCCAAGCATTATGCCAAATCGTGGAAGTATCTCCATCAATGGCTTTTTCTGCTTCATTTCCCGACTGATAAGAGTCTGTTGTAATGATTTTTCCAGCAAGATTAATTTCTTCTAGTTCAACTTCAACCGGAACATATGCTTTTACTTCTGCAATAGCTTTCTTAATTGCTTCTGTTTTTGCTGCTAATTCTTCTGTAGTTGTATCATATGCCATCAGCATACCTTCTGTAATCAACTCCTGTAAATCTCCCCAGCTTTGCTGGCCATAATCATAGTCATTTGCAGACAAAGCAGCTGCTTCCTTTACAATACGATTTAATTCTACTCGTTCTACACTGTTTAATGTTTCAAAATCATCCAGCTTCCACTCATCACTCCATAAAATCGTAAGTGCAGAGTTTTCACTATCTATCTGAATTGGCAGCCACTGGTATCTCGAATCCTTAAGATTTGTAGAATTCCATTTATCTCCCATATATATATAACAGCCTTCTTTTCCCTGTACCGGTAATACAAATGTACTTTGTCCGCCAAAGGAAGTTGCCGCATCTGCACCTACGCAAGGGTTACGCAAATCATCCATCTGGAATGGTCCATTTCCACCTTCTGTTGACATACCTTTTCGAATATCCTCGGTTACGGAATACCCCATTTCATTCGGTCTCCAGCCTGTACATCCCGAAGAAATCACATAATACTTACCATCTTCTTTAAAAATTGCGGGAGCTTCCCTTGCATAAACACCTTTACTGCCGCCCTTATCTACATAATTGCGACTATATAAACCTGTCAAACCTGTATAATCTTCATTTAATTCGGCAATATATAAGGTCCAGTTATCTTCTGCTGAATGGAATAAATATGCTTTTCCATCGTCATCCACAAACAATGTCATATCACGGCTCTCTGCGCCATTTGGACGAATGGTATCAATAAGCTTAAACGGTCCTGTTGGAGAATCACTGACTGCGATTCCAGTCTGTGCCAAATCATATGTTCCAATTCCCTCACCGTCTTTATGAAACCACATCACATAATTATCGTTTTTCTTATTATAAATAACCTTTGGTCGTTCCATGACACAGTTCCAATTTAATTTGTTATACAATTCCTGTTTCTCTGCTGCTGTTGCATCTGCATATAAAGCATTAAATGCTTCAATTTCTTCTGTTATATTATATTTTTCTAAAGTATCATATTCGGATACAGCAAGACCTGCTGCTTTTGCAAGCTGGTATTCTTCTGCAGATTCTGGTAAATATAACGGTGTATCGTCTGTTGCTTTTCCTTCTTCTAAAAATGCAGGATTATTAAATACCGGAAGTGCCATGCCTTCATATGTCCAGTTATATAAATCTGTAGAGGAATAACAGGATACACCAATAGCTACGATGCCGCCTGTGGAAGTTTTTTCTTCTCCCTTATTCTCTCCATACCAGTAATACTTCTGTGTATTCTCATCCCAGATAACACCGCCACCGTGTGCCTGAATCATGGTTCCGTTGGTATCTGACCACTGGTCATTCGGTACGAAAGATGTCAATGTAACCTCAGGTTTTTCTATCTCTTCTGCAGCTTTATCTACAGTTAATGCAATTACAGGTGCCATATCTTCTGTGGCATTGCTCATATTTGTGACACCTTCCTTGCTGACAAAGGCAAGTTCCCATCCATTTTCATCACAGATTGCAAGGGTAAGTGTCTTAGCATCTGCTTCTAAACCTGTTACAAATTCTGTGATATCTATTTTCACTCGTGTTCCATCGATGGCATGATTGGTATTATATTTTGCATCCTGTGCCATTACCACACCATTTCCATCTACAGAAAATGCATCTGATGATTTCACATTTGCAGCATCAATAACCGGCATGGTATTCCATGTTACAGTTCCTTCTGTCAATGCTCCATCTGCTTTTGCTGCTAACAGCTTATCTTCACCTGTGATGCCACTTTCTCTTCTTCCAATATAAGTCAGTACCAATTCTGCCTTTTGCAAATCATCCTTATATTTTGCAAGATTTGACGCATCAAAGGAAATAAATGAAATTTTTGCATCACGAGTGTCACTGGTATTCGTACCTGCACCTTCACCAAATACGCCTACGGCAGAACCTTCTACAATAGAATCCCCCATACGCATAGTACGAATATAATCCTGTGTGCCATAATTGTCTGTTTTCTCTGTTTTCCATGCTTTTACGGTTGCATCTGCTGTGGCTGTAAGTGCAATCGTTTTGTATTTTGAAGAATGAACAGTAATCTGCACTTTCTTCTCTCTTGTTTCATAGGCATCTGCTGCCACAAAAGTAACCGTATAACCTCCTACCTGTTCCTCTGCCGGCTTCCAGGTAAATTCACCTGTTGCTGCATCAAAATCTGCTCCCTCTGGTAAATCTGCTGCACTAAGGATCACCTTTTCATCCTCTTTTGCATCTGTATCTGTGGCAGACACATTAAAGGCAAGTTCTGTTTCCGCTGTCACTTCATAGGTATCCTTCGCTGGTAATACAAATACCGGTGCTTCATTGACAATCCAATCATAGTTTTGTGTCGTAATATCTGCTGCATTTACTTTTGCCTGGCTGCTTAATGTCACATTCTGACCTACATAGAGATTTTTAATCGTCAAATCCTCTACATATTCGATGTAACTGTTGTTTGCTCCATTCGAAAACCAGCAATTATCAACCGTCACCTCTCCAATTTTATTTGCAGCATTTAATCCATGAATATTCATATTTGTCCCAACTCGTGTAGTATCGAAGGAACAATTTGTAAATGTTATATTTTCATAATATGGATATGGATGACTGTTTCCTGTTCCTTTCTGAATGGTAATACCATTGCCACCACCGGTAAAGTTGGTGGTATTTACATTGGTAAAGCTATAATTTAACATCTTATGTCCGTATGTATTGTGTCCCATACGCACACCATTTCCACCGCCAAAACTCCATCCTAATGTATTATTTACAGATACATTATAGGAATCCTCTGTATCCCATGTAAGGCAATCACTGTTATACTGGTCATAACCCGGTACAGTATTTAAAAATCCATCGCTTGGATTATAATGTCCGCTGGCAAAATTATCATCATTGCCAAGGGTAATTGCTCCATTGATGATTAAATTCTGAGCACTTGCCATATCTAATCCATCTACCCACGGCTGGTTATATGGTGTCAAACCTTTGATATTATTTAAGGTACAATTTTTACTATTATGTGATTCCCAGTTCCACTGCTTTGCATCTCTTACATAGGTATCATTAAAGGTAATATCAGAAGAACGAACAATCATCACTCCACCCTGATGACAGCTATCCTTCGCATCGTGACGGTCTTTCTTATAATTTTCCACACCGTTTCCATCGAAAATACCTCTGCCGGAAATAGTAATATCCTCTGAATCCCATATACCAATCGCCGGCTCCATAGCCTGCATACATTCCTGAATACGGTTCTTTAAAAGTGCACCTTCTTCTACATAAATCGTTACATCTTTACCTTTGCGATTACGAATCTCAAGGCCTGACCATGTATAAGTTCCTGATGGGAAATATAAAGTATCGTAAGGAGAACCCTCTTTATAAATTTCGTCTAATGCTGCCTGTAATGCATAAGTCATATCATTTTCAAGCATCAATCGTTTATCCGGAAATCTTACCTGCGCTGTCTCATTAGAAACAAGTTCTCCGGCTTCATATGCAGTTCCTCCACTGGTAATTCCTGCTAGTTCTGCACTCTGTGCTTCGCTATTTGGATGCGCTTCTAAATAACTTTCCATAAAAGTCTTGGCATTTAAAACATTTGCAGCCTCTAAGCTTGGAATATCTTCTTCTACTTCTAAGGGATCATTGATGATTGCTAAATATGGTTTTCCCGCCTGATCTGCCGGTCCACCGTTTATCATCACATACACATATGGAAGTTCTTTAGATAAGGTAAATGTCACACTATGCTTATCCTCACTTATCACAAGTGTATCCTTTTTATAATATCTCTCCGGATATACGGTAACTGTATGAATAATTTCATTTGCTACAGTTACCGTATACTCTGGTGTTGTATCATTCGATGCAAATCTGGCAATGTCAAAATTATTGCCATTTGCACTGTACTTAACAACCGGAATATTGGTTTCATTTGCTGTTAATGTATACTTCGATGACAGAGTATCTCCCGGTGTCTCTGCATATACATGAATTTCTTTGTTTGCTGTTTCTGCTGCGCTTACAGTTTCAGCAGGCATCATGGGTAACAAACCAGTTACTGCCATTGCCATGCTCAAAACTAAGGCTAAAAGTTTTTTCTTCATAATCATCCTCCACTACATTTTTACCATCTTTCTCGTAGATACCATGATTATAAAGCATTGATATTCTAAAATGTGAATATTTTCTATATAAAAATCAGCATTTTCGATACAAAAAATTCCGGTTTATGGGGATAAATGGTATTCCGATATTATTTTGAAGGACGGACGACATAACATTTTATTTTTGTGAGATGTATCATTTTGGGTTTTGTGGTGGCATATAGGGTAGGTATAGGTTTGGGCAGATTCCGTTGTATGGGTGTAAGATTTACTAAATATTCTTATGAATGATATTGGTAACGGACGCGTCGGCTCAAACCGCCCTCCATGGCGGTTTCGCCTAAAATTGCCATCCGTGGCAATTTTACGCTGATACTCCCCAGAATATTAAGCAAATCTAACACCCTCCCAAAGTCATCTGCCCAAACCTATACCTACCCTATATGCAATCTACATTGTGGGAATGATACATGAGAGGTTG
>JAGALK010000021.1 GCA_017625255.1 Lachnospiraceae bacterium | reverse complement strand
TCCCACAATGTAGATTGCATATAGGGTAGGTATAGGTGTGGGCAGATGACTTTGGGAGGGTGTTAGATTTGCTTAATATTCTGGGGAGTATCAGCGGAAAATTGCCATGGAGGGCGGTTTGAGCCGACGCGTCCGTTACCAATATCCATCATAAGAATATTTAGCAAATCTTACACCCGTACAACGGAATCTGAACACACCTATACCTACCCTATATGCCACCACAAAACCAAAAATGTTATGTCGTCCGTCCCCCAAAAAATATCGGAATACCATTTATCCCCACAAACCGAAATTCAACAACACAACCTGCACCACCAATATCAACGGCATCCCCACAACAAAATACCAATGTTTTGTCTTATGTCGAAACAAATACATTCCTGCCCATGTCCCAACACTTCCACCTAAAATGCTGCACAAAAATAAGGTCTTTTCCGGAATTCGCCATTGCCCATGAGCTGCCTTTAGCTTATCAATTCCCATCAGCAGCAAGCCTATCACATTTATAAGCACTAAATATACCACAACTAAAGTTTTTCCTATCAGCATAATAACTCCTTATAAATCAACAGGCTGTCGGTTTCTCTCCCGACAGCCTGTATTTTCATTCATTAATCCTGAACTCTATTTTTACCAATTTTGCGTTTGAATACAAACCATAACTGTGTAGCAATGCAGATAGAGGAATAAGATCCACTAATCAAACCTACCATAAGTGGTAAGGAGAAATCACGAATAGTAGCCACACCTAATAACCACAACATAAATACCATAATAAATGTTGTAATAGAAGTATTTATACTACGACTTAATGTTTGTGAAAGACTCACATTTGCAATTTCAGCTAAATCAGAAGAATTCCTAATCTGTTTTGCTTTAATATTTTCACGAATTCTATCAAAGATAACAATGGTATCATTGATAGAATAACCAATAATTGTCAGCATAACTGCAATAAATGTACTTCCTATGGAAATACGAAGCAACGCATAACAAGCAAGTACAACCAAAACATCATGCACAAGAGCAAGTATTGCACTTACGGCAAATCTTGCATCACTAAAACGGAACCAGATGTAAATTAACATACATATAACAGCAATAAGCACTGCCTTCATCGCATCCGTACGCATCTCAGAACTGATAGCTGAGCTAATACTTTCAGACTGAATTTCATCTACATTAACACCATATTTATCTACAAATACAGTATTTAATTCTTCTCTTTCTGTCAATGTAAGCGTACGAGTCTTGAAGATAATCTGATTGGTTCCCTGAACCTGTGTCGTCTGAATATTATTATCTCCAGTTACTCCTTCTACCAACGGAACCATTTCTGCATCAATCTGCTCAATAGTATAGCTTTCCTCAAATGGAACTGTTGTAGATGTACCACCCACAAAATCAAGTCCATAATTTAATGCTGTACTATTCACAGAATGTACACCCATACCTGCAAAACCTGCGAGAATTACCACTGCTGAAATCACAAAAAATACTTTTCTTTTTTCAATAAATCTAAATACTTTTGCCTCTTTTGCTCGACCATAGAATTTTTCATCTCGAAGTCCCATACCAAAGAATGCATTTAAAATCAATCTTGTTACAACAAGTGCTGTAAACATGGAAAGAATAATACCAATAGCTAATGTACTAGCAAAACCTTTTACTGTACCAGAACCCAATGCACCAAGAACTGCAGCTGCAATCAATGTGGTCACATTACCGTCAATAATAGCTGACATTGCTTTTTTAAAACCAATATCAATAGCTGTACTTACTGTTTTACCAGATGCAATTTCTTCACGGATACGGGCAAAGATAATAACATTCGCATCAACTGCCATACCAATAGAAAGGATAATACCCGCAATACCCGGTAATGTTAAAGTAACATCAAATAAATATAATGTTGCAATAATTAAACATGTATAAATTGCAAGCGCAAGAGATGCTGCGATACCCGGTACAAAATACAGGATAATCATAAACAGCATTACTAATACCAAACCGATGGCTGCTGCTTTTAAACTGGTAGAAATAGCTTCACTACCCAACTGAGCTCCTACTACATTAGATCTTAATTCACTAAGTGGCAAAGAAAGTGAACCGATACGGATATTTGCAGCTAATGCTTCAGCCTCTTCAAAAGATTCCATACCTGTAATCTGTGCTTCCCCACCTGTAATTGCCTGCTGAACAGTTGGATTACTAATAATCTGTTCATCGTATACGATTGGTAAGGATTTGCCAACATTTTCAGATGTCATTTCACCAAAAACAGCAGCACCTTCGCTTGTCATTTTTAATTCAACGACAAAATCTTTGTTACCCATTTCATTTTCATAGGTAGCTGCCTGCGCATCCTCAATCATATCTCCAGTCATAAATGTTGTACCATCTTCTGTCTGGAACTCTAAGGAACCCGGTTTTCCAAGTTCTTCTAAGATTGCATTTGCATCAGATACACCAGGAATTTCTACGGTAATACGGTCTGTACCTTCCTGATATACTAAAGCTTCTGTACTATAGCCTTCTACCCTCTGCTGTAACTTGTAAATTGTATCACTCATATCTTCTGCAGATGGATTCTCTTCATCAACCTGATATGTAATACTTACACCGCCTGCTAAATCCAGACCTAACTTAACGCTCATATCTTCACCAATTCCGGTAGAAGAAAGAATAATGGAAGCGTAGTAAGCAAGACCTGCGAGAATTGCCATAATTACAACAAATATCGCAATTCCTTTTCCTTTGTTGAATTTGTTCTTCATTTCTTTTCTTCCTCTCTTTTACTCTTCTTCAAGTGCTTCTGCTGCTTTAATCATGATTGCACATTCCACGCGTTTTTTCTGTAATGCACAGCCAACATCATATGCATTGTGAATATCCCCATGGAAATTATAAGAATTTGCTGCACAGCCACCACTGCAGTAAAATCTTGCAAAACATTCCCGGCATTTTTCCTTTGCATACACATTGCAGCTTTTGAATTCATCCCGAATCTGTGTGTTGGTAACCCCTTCGGTCACATTCCCCATGTAAAATTTCTCATTACCCACAAACTGATGACAGGGATAAAGGTCTCCCCATGGTGTTACAGCAAGATATTCTGTGCCCGAACCACAGCCGGAAAGTCTTTTTGCCACACAAGGTCCACCTTCTAAATCTATCATAAAATGGAAAAAGTTAAAATCTTCTCCACTTTTATGCCGTCTAACCATCTCTGCTGCCAGATTATCATACTCTTCAAATAACTGTGGTAAATCTTCCTCACGAATTGCATAATCATCTGTATCCTGTGCAACTACAGGCTCCACAGAAATCTGCTTAAATCCAAGATCTGCCAGATGCAGCACATCTTTTGCAAAGTCTAAATTATGATGTGTAAAAGTACCTCTTACATAGTAGTTTGTCTGCTTTCTACTCTCCGCAAACTTCTGGAATTTAGGAACAATCAAATCATAACTGCCGCTTCCATTACGGAAAGGACGCATTCTGTCATTGACTTCCTTTCTTCCATCAATACTTAATACCACATTTGCCATTTCTTTATTGGCAAATTCCATAATTTCATCATTTAAAAGTACACCATTCGTAGTCAATGTAAAACGGAAATTTTTATCATGAAGCTTTTCCTGTTCCCGTCCATATGCTACTAAATCCTTAACCACCTGAAAATTTAAGGTTGGCTCTCCGCCGAAGAAATCCACTTCTAAATTTCTTCTGCTGCCTGAATTTGCAATCAGAAAATCCAAAGCCGCTTTACCCACTTCATAGGACATTAATGCTCTTCTGCCATGATATTCGCCTTCTTCTGCAAAACAGTAACGACAGGCAAGATTACAATCATGGGCAATATGTAAGCATAACGCTTTGACTACGGTTGGTCGCTTTTTAAAGTCAATCACATAATCTTCATACTGATCTTTTGTAAAAAGAGCTTCATCCTGCTCTAATGAAGCAACCTCTTCCATTGCTTCTGCAATTTCAGCTTCTGCATAAGTATCTTTTAATTTTTCTATAATTTCTTCTTTACTGTGCGTTTCCCACAATGGAATCACATCATATACCAGATCATCCACTACATGAATTGCACCACTGTTCACATCCAGAACAATATTATAGCCGTTATTTTTGTACTGATGAACCACTACAATATTTCCTCACTTTCTATTCCCTCTTAAAACTACAATAATCAACACAACACAACAACGACCGCACACACTGCGCGCACGGTCGTCTGTTATGTACTAAACATATACAATTCTTATTTTGTGTTTTCGCAAGTCTGGTTTCCTACTGTACAGGATGTTTTACAAGCAGACTGGCAGGATGTCTGACATTCGCCACATCCACCTTTTTTGATTGTGTTCTGTAATTTTCTTGTATTTAATGTCTTTACATGTTTCATAATAGTATCTCCTTTTCTACTTCGCCTTTATCCGGCTCATACTTTGTGAGATATTATATCACAAGTATTTGCATAAGAAAAGAGTTTTTTTTAACTTACCATTCCGCCTACAGTTCCTGATGCAGCACATAAAATAAATGTGGTAAACAGATGTGTCATATCTGTGCTAAGACCACTGTGCAAAAATATTGACACCAGAAAAAGAATCAGAAAATATGCGCTTCCTGCGCCTAATCCCCACAGAAACTTCTGACTTTTCATGCACTTTCCTATCAGGAAGCCTCCGACAAAGCCACTGATAACATATACCGCAATCAGCCATATCTGAAACAGCATTTCACCTGGTTCCATCTTATACATAACAAGTGCCAAAAGCAGCAGCAGTATTAAAGTCACAAAATACATCAGAAACAGAACTTTTAAAAAATTACTTATTTTTTGCATAAAAAAATCCCCCTTCTGCAATCACTATATGATTGCAAAAGAGGAAATATGACTATTTTATAATTCGCAGTTGCCTACAGTTCTTGGGAATGGAAGTACATCACGGATATTAGACATACCTGTTAAATACATAACACATCTTTCAAATCCAAGACCAAAACCTGCATGTCTGGCTGAACCATATTTTCTTAAATCCAGATAGAACTTGTAATCTTCTTCATTTAAGCCCATCTCTTTAATTCTTTCTAAAAGCTTATCGTAATCGTCCTCTCTCTGGCTTCCACCAATGATTTCACCGATACCAGGCACAAGACAGTCTACAGCAGCAACGGTTTTTCCATCTTCGTTTAATTTCATATAAAAGGCCTTGATTTCCTTTGGATAATCTGTTACAAACACCGGGCGTTTGAATACTTCTTCTGTCAGATATCTTTCATGCTCTGTCTGTAAATCTGCTCCCCAAGAAACCTTATAATCAAATTTATCATTGTTTTTCTCTAAGATTTCAATAGCTTCTGTATAGGTTACACGAGCAAATTCAGAGCTTGCTACATGCTGTAATCTTTCAATAAGCCCTTTATCAATAAAGTTGTTAAAGAACTGCATTTCTTCCGGAGCATTCTCCATTACATAATTAATCACATACTTTAACATACTTTCTGCCAAAATCATATCATCATTTAAATCTGCAAAGGCGATTTCCGGCTCAATCATCCAAAACTCCGCAGCATGACGGGTAGTATTGGAATTTTCTGCTCTAAAGGTTGGGCCAAAGGTATAGATATTCTTAAATGCCATCGCATAGGTTTCACCGTTTAACTGACCACTTACAGTAAGGTTTGTAGATTTTCCAAAGAAATCCTGTGCGTAATCTACCTTTCCGTCCTCTGTCATAGGAAGATTGTCCATATCCATAGTAGTTACTCTAAACATTTCACCTGCACCTTCACAGTCACTGCCTGTGATAATTGGTGTATGCACATACACAAAATCTCTCTCCTGAAAGAATTTATGAATTGCATATGCTACTAAAGAACGCACACGAAATACTGCTTCAAAGGTGTTTGTTCTTGGTCTTAAATGGGAAATTGTTCTTAAATATTCCAATGTATGACGCTTTTTCTGCAATGGATAATCCGGTGTGGATTCTCCTTCAATAATCACTTCATCCGCCTGAATTTCAAATGGCTGTTTTGCCTGCGGTGTTGGCACTAATTTTCCTGTTACAATAATTGCTGCACCAACATTTAATTTTTCAACAGCTGCAAAATTCTCTAATGTATCATGATATACTACCTGTAATGGCTCAAAGAATGTTCCATCATTTACCACGATAAATCCAAATGCTTTTGAGCTGCGGATACTTCTTACCCATCCGCCGATGGTTACTGTTTTTTCTAAATATTCTTCTTTTTTACGGTATAAATCCCGGATATTTACTAATTCCATTTTTTTACTCTCCTTATCTTTTTATGACAGCTTAGTCAGGGCTCGCCCCGACCGGTATTTATTTCCACATTATACTACTCTTCGGTGGTTTCTGCTACATTTTCTTCTGCTTCTTCATAATTTATTGTAGCCTGTTCCATAATTCTATTGCAGGCTTCATTTTCTAAGTAAATCATTTTTAGATACTCTTCGCCATCTGCTTCATTTGGTCCATAGGTCGCATAAACCTCTTCCTTGGAAGCAAATCCGCCATTTGTTACAAGATTATCCATGTAAGTATCAAACTCTGTCTGATTAAATTCAATTCCCTCTGCCTTGGCAATTGCTTCAAAAATCAATTCCTGTCTGACATTTTCCTTCATGTATTCAGCAGTCTGTGCACGGAAGTCCTCTTCTGTTGTATAATAATTTGACATTAAAAAGTCCTCAAGTGTCACGCCATCTGTGCAGTACATATTCACAAAGCCATCAATATATTCCTCTGTTCTAGCTTCCACTAAACCTTCCGGCATTGAATCTACCGTACACTTCGCAATTACTGCATCAATGACAGCGTTGCGAAGGTCTGTTTCTTTTTGCATTTCTGCCTGCTGCTCTAAATAAGTCTTTACATCCGCTAAGTACAACTCTACAGTATCTACTTCAAAATTTTCTTTAACAAAAGCATCGTCAATATTAGCAGTTGTCATTTTTGTATTAATTGAATGAATGGTAAATGTAAAAGTAACGGTCTGTCCCTTTAAATTTTCAGCTGAATAATCTTCCGGAAAAGTCACTTCACAATCTACTGTATCTCCTACATTTGCACCAATCAGTCCATCGGAAAATCCATCAATATAACCTGTTCCGCTGGAAGCATCTGTATTTGTAGCCGTATCAATATAAACACCATTGGCACTTCCGCCATCAAAGGCTTCGCCATCTTTTTTGCCTACATAATCAACTTCTACCACATCTCCCTTTTCTACGGTTGTTTTGCTTTCATCCACTACAAAAGGATTGTAATAAGCAATCATTTGATCCGCATAGGTATGGATTGCATTATCGTCTACCACATAATTTGCCGGATTTAAGGTCACTTCCACATCCATATAGTCGCCTAAGGTAACATAGTCATTGACATCATATTTGATATCCATACTAGAACCCGTCGCGCTAGATGTTTCTTCCTCTGTACTTTCTGTTTCTTCGATAACCACTGCTTCTGTACTCTCTTCTGCCGCAGTAGTATCTGTGTTGCTTCCACAGCCGGCAAATGCTGCCATGGCCATACATAATAAAAGTCCTACTATTTTTTTCTTCATATCTTACCTCACAATTTCTATTCGTCAATTTCATCGAACTAAATAAACATACCATATTCTCACAGAAAATAAAAGGTTTTATTGCTTTTTCTTCGAATCAATGTTACAATATCTTTCGAATTGTGATAAGGAGGATATAATTGTGTCAAAGGTTACCATTGTATTATTAGTTATTATTGCTGTATTATTAGTTGCTATTGTTGTTTTGTATTTCCTTGGAAAAAAAGCTGAGAAAAAGAAAGCCGAACAGGAAGAAAAGCTTGCCGCTTCTGCTCAGACTGTTTCCATGCTGATTATTGATAAAAAGAAAATGAAGCTTATCGATTCCGGTCTGCCGGCTGCTGTCATTGAACAGACTCCAAAAATGATGCGCCGTACCAAAATGCCTATTGTCAAAGCAAAGGTTGGTCCTAAGGTGATGACATTTATCTGTGATGCAGGAATTTTTGATACTGTACCTGTAAAAAAGGAAGTAAAAGCTGTCATCAGCGGACTTTACATCACTTCTGTAAAAGGACTTCGCGGTCCAATCGTAAGTACAGAACCTGTCAAAAAAGGTTTCCGTGCAAAGCTTATGGATAAATACAATGAAGCTAATGCAGAATTACAGAAACAGAAAAAAGCAAAGAAAAAATAATTACAAAACCAAAGGATTCCCGAAAATCTTTCGCGGAATCCTTTTTTAATGCTTTCGTATTTACTTTTATGATAATAACTGAAAATCTCCGGCATCCTTAGACTGAATTGCCATTTTAATGGTACAGTCTGCTAAATGCTCATAATTTAATTCCAATGCATATTTCACCTTTACGGAAATATCATTTTCCGCTTCTACAATCTTTATATCTTTTGCATCTATCCCCACCATCATGCTGCCAAACGGTGTCTGATAACAGGTAACATTCTTTTTATTTTTCTCAAATACCATATGCACATTGGTAATTCCCCGTTTTGTAATATCCACACAATTCTCATGCAGCTTGATAATATTTTTGGTCTTTCCTTCAAAGCCTTCCACTACTTCATCATAGATTACATAGTGCTTATCATTCTTCTTGTAATAATCTCCGGCAGTAATTACCTCCACCGGTTCATTATCTTCCTGATCACTCATCATCTGCAAACCGCAAATACTTACTAATACATCTTTTGTCATTTAATTAAATCCTACAACTTTCTGTGATATTTTATAGGCTGCAATAGATATTTTTCTGCCGCCCTTGCCCGGAAGATTCATGGTATTGCCAAGAATTCCTGAACGCAGACGATGAAACAGTCGAATATCCTGCTGCTTAATGTATTTCCACAACTCACGCTTTTTCTCTAAATTCTCTTCTGTACCAGAGCGAATCAGCATAACTGTAGAAATAACCGTAATAATCTCTAAATAGTTAAACATATATTTTCTGAGCTTACGATTGCTAAGCTTCCACAAATCATACGCATCCACCATAATTTTATTTACCTTTATCTGTTGGTCAATTCTGCCTATCATGACCTTTTCATTGACAGACTGATCTTCCCTGCCAATAAAATACCGGTAAAAATCCACATTCATATAGTACATACTTTTGACCATTGGCAGCGGCTGATACACAAAAATGTTATCCACATAAAAGGTGTGCTTAGGCAGTTCCAATCCACAATCCCGTAAAAGCTTCGTACGATAAATAACCGAATGCATTAAAATATATTGTCCTTTACGGAAATGCTTCACATCATTCCAGCTAAAAAGTCTGTCCTGCGGCAATACAGAAGTATATCGCATGGTCTTTTTATGCTTTGCGCCTTCTTTTTCATAGACAAAATTACTAATCATCATATCCAGGGTATCTCCGCCGGCAACTAATTCCTTTAATTTTGCTAAAATTGCCTGATAGGCACTTAAATCCACCCAGTCATCACTGTCTACTACTTTAAAAAATAAGCCTCTGGCATTTCTGATTCCTGCATTTACAGCTTCTCCGTGTCCGCCATTTTCCTGATGAATGGCACGGACAATCCCCGGATACTTCTTTTCATAGGCATCTGCAATTTCTGCCGTTCTATCCTTTGAACCATCATTTACCACAAGTATTTCCACATCTTCTCCGCCCGGAAGAAGAGATTTTATGCAGTTTTCCATATAATCCTGTGAATTATAGCATGGAATTGCAATTGATAATAATTTCATGTGTTATCTCCTTATTATATCCTCAGAAAGCTCTAAGGCCTTTTTGACAATGGCATCTATGTTATAATATTTATATTCTGCAAGTCTGCCCAAAAGGTATACATTTTTAATCTTTTTTATACGCTCTGCATATTTTTCGTATAATGTCTGATTCTCATCATTTATTATAGCATAATACGGGGTTTCTCCCTCTGCGCCGGTATAGGCAAAGGAATATTCCTTAACAATAGTTGTCCCATTGGTATCTATCTGACCTGTCAGATATTTAAACTCTGTGATACGGGTAAACGCTTCACTTACTGTATAATTTACAACGCTTCTTCCCTGATAACTGTCCTGCTTAAAATGTTCAAATTTAAAATCCAAAGAGCGATAGGGAAGTCGTCCGAATTCACAATCAAAAAGCTCGTCTAACGCTCCTGTATAAATCACATCGCCGTCAAATGGCACTCCATCAAAGAGTACCTGTTCTTCACCAAACTCTAATCGACTCTTACAGTCAACAGAAAGCTCTACTGTAATTTTCGGATGATTCAGCATTTTTTCAAACATCGGTGTATACCCATCCTTTGGCATTCCCTGATATTTATCCTGAAAATACCGGTTATCATAGGATATAAGTACAGGCACTCTGCCTGTAACTGCAGGATCAATTTCCTCCGGTGTCTGCCCCCATTGTTTCATGGTATACTGCAAAAATATATTTTCATATACATAGTCAGCAATGGCTTTGATTTCCGGATTCTGATTTTCCCGAAGCTTCATAATTGGCACACGACTGCCTTCCCCATATTCTTCAATTAAGAGCTTTTCTAGTTTATCTGCCTTTTCTTTATCATATACCTTATGTAATGTATTCAAATTAAACGGAACCGGTATCAATTCTCCATGCACATTGGCTACCACTTCATGTCCGAATAAATACCATTCTGTAAATTCTGACAAAAATTCATACACATCCTCCTCATTTGTGTGAAAGATATGTGGTCCATATTCATGAATTAATATACCAAATTCATCCGGTGCATCATAACAATTCCCACCTACATGGCTTCGTTTTTCTAATATAAGCACCTTTTTTCCGGCTTCTGCAAGCTTTCTTGCCACAGTGCTTCCTGCTGCACCACTGCCGATTACTATGCTATCGTACATACTTCCTCCTCTAAAACACTCCAAATCCCTCTTTCAAATACCAAAAGTATCCAAAACCATTTACATTTTATGCAATTATAACAGAAATCCTTTAGATACTCAATGGTAGAAATCCTTTGGTTTTGTTCATAAATTGTTTACAATTTTCTCATAGACTTCTCATATTATGCACATATTAATGTCACAAATTATTTTTATACTAAATACATAGTTAAGAAAACTTATTTGAAAGTAAATAATGATGCAAAATCATTTTTCCAATATTTTCATACCTTGCACCAGGCAAGGTTCCTCCCAGTAAATAGTGAGTTGCTTCACTTTTAATAAAATCTTTTTCATATGAAAAGCCGGTGATTTCACCGGCTCCCTCTTTTTTATTCACTCTTTTTAAATCTTTCTTTTCCCTGACGAATATTTAGATATTCTGTATATGCTGCAAAAGCCGATGGTATCGGATAATTTTCTTTAAAATCAGAAGTCTCTACAAACAGACAGCCTTCTCTATCCTCTTCTATTGCTTCTACACGAACCAGATATCCCTTCATATGCCATTCTACATGGGAAAACACATGCACAGCTTCTGCTAACGACTCTATTCTAAGTGGTGTAAGCCCTAAATCCTTGGTATAAGAAAGCACCTCTTCTGTGGTATACACTCCCGCTTCATTAGGAAACTCATACATTCCGGCAAGAAGTCCCTTAGCAGGGCGTTTACGCAGGATAATTTTTTCTCCATCACGAATCAAAAATACCGTTTTTTCTTCTATCCGCCGCTTTGCAGCCTTGCTTTTTACAGGAATTTGTGCAATTTTGCCTTCTTTTCTGGAAAGACATATTTCCTGCCAAGGGCATTCCATGCATTTTGGCGCATTTTTCGGCAGACATACAGTTGCTCCTAATTCCATTAAGGCCTGATTAAAAGCTCCGGCTCTTCCCTTTGGAATGACCTGTAAAAGCTCTTTTTCCATATTGCTTCGGACAGACTGCTTCATAATATCTCTTTCATCCGCCGCAACTCTGGAAATAACCCGCAGGACATTTCCATCTACTGCCGGAACTTCTTTTCCATAGGCAATAGAAGCAATCGCTCCAGCCGTATAATGACCAATGCCCTTTAATTTTAAAAGTTCATCATATTCCGATGGTATTTGCCCATGATATTCTTCCATAATCTGTTTTGCTGCAATCTGCATATTTCGGACACGATTATAATAACCAAGCCCTTCCCAAAGCTTTAATAATTGCTCCTCTTGACATTCTGCTAAATATGCCACTTCCGGCAATGTCTGTATGAATCGCTCAAAATAGGGTTTAACAGCTTCTACTCTTGTCTGCTGCAGCATAATCTCAGAAACCCACACACGATATGGAGTGGGGTTTTCCCGCCATGGGAGTACTCTTGCATGACCAAAAAACCAGTGTAACAATGGCTCTGGCAGTTTGTTTAATTCAAATTCTTCTATCTTCATTGTACTATTCTATATATTTTTTTACAAAAAGAGCTATTTTGTCTAAACATTCCCGAATAACCTCTTTGGAATAGGCATAGGAACAACGAATGTATCCATCTCCACAGGCTCCAAAGGCATCTCCGGGGATAACTGCTACTTTTTGTTCTTCTAACAGCTTTTTACAAAATTCCTGACTATTCATACCGGTTTTTTCAATAGATGGAAATACATAAAATGCCCCTTCGGGAATCACCACATCCAGTCCCATATTTTGAAAGCCTTCTATCATAATAGCTCTTCTCTCATCATATTCCTTTCGCATTTCTTCTATCTCTTCATCCCGCACTTCTGCTGTTAATGCTTCTAATGCCGCATACTGACTTGTAGTTCCGGCAGACATGGTGGTAAACTGATGGATTTTATTCATATGAAAAATTACATCCTTTGGTCCGGCTGCAATTCCCATTCTCCAGCCTGTCATGGCAAAAGCCTTAGAAAAACCACTTAATACCAGTGTTCTTTCATACATATCCGGCAAAGCTGCAATGGAAACATGCTTTTTACCATAAGTAAGCTCTGCATAGATTTCGTCGCTGATTACAAAAATATCATGCTTTTTTACAACTTCCGCAACTGCTTCAAGATCTGCTTTTTCCATGATTGCTCCGGTGGGATTGCTTGGAAAAGAAAGTAAAAGCACCTTGGTTTTTTCTGTTATTTTAGCTTCTAAATCCTCTGCTGTCAGCCGGAAATTGTTGGAAGCCTTTACAGCAACAGATACCGGCACACCGCCGCACAATTCCACACAGGGCTGATACGATACATAACAGGGCTCTACAACTAGAACTTCTTCTCCTGGATTCACCAGTGAACGAAGGGCAAGGTCAATGCCCTCACTCGCTCCCATAGTGATTAAAACCTCGTCTGCTCTGTCATAATGCAGGTCAAATTTTTCTAAATATTCTGCCGCCGCTGCCCGAAGCTCTACAGTTCCTCTGTTATCTGTATATTTTGTTTCTCCTCTTTCAATAGATGCAATTGCTGCTTTTCTTACATGCAAAGGTGTTGCAAAATCCGGCTCACCTACCCCTAAGGATACGGCTCCGTCTAGTGTATTTGCCACATCAAAAAAATCCTTAATGCCGGAATCAGGCATATTTACTACAACCTTTGATAAATATGATTTGCTCACAATCTCCTCCTATAGCTTACCTTTGATAAGCTCTGTTTTTTCTACTTTCTTTTGCTTTGGAAGTGATTCCACTTCTATTCCTGCTGAATTTACCTGTACAGCCGTAATCCGATAATATACCGCAGCTTCAGGCCTTCCGGCTACTAATGCTTCTACATTTTTATGCGCATAGGTCAATGCGGTAGTTTCTTTCAACAACTGATATTCTCCATTTTTCTCTGTGGAAAAATAAATACGATAAGCCTTTACATCTTTTTTGGCTTTCCATGATAGCTTAACCGCTCCATCTTCCATACTCTCTACAGTAAAACCACTCACCTTGCCTGCCTCTGTCCTATAGGCTGCTGTATCACTCCGATTTCCAATCAATCCCAGAGTCTTATTATAGGCCTCTACATAATATTCATATTCTATTCCGGGCATACATCCGCTGTCTGTCATTGTCAATCCTGTGGTATCACCTACCAAAACAGAATGTCTGCCGTTTGAACGATATACCAGATAGCCTTCAGCTCCGGTCTGCTTTTTCCATTTTATGGTTACCTTTGATTTATCTTCTTTTACAGATACCTTTTTGACTTTACCTAAATTCGGCACAATATCAATCGTTTCTCCTGCTTTGACTTTATTGCCTTTGTAGGCTTTTATGCGGTAGCGGATTGGTGTCTGTGCTTTTGTTACTGTATTTGATACAACATAAGTGGTTTTTGTACCTTTTATAATTTCTGCTAACTCTGTGTAGGTTTTATTTACTGTATCATAGTATTCTATATAATATCCTTCCGCACCATATACTCTATCCCAAGAAAGCGTCACCTTTTCTGTTAAGGTCTGTGTTTTTTTATTCCATTTATAAGAAAACTTTTTGGCAGTCAGTCCTTTTGGAGCAGATAAACCCATCTTGCCGGATACCTCCGCACTGGAAAAATAAGTATTTCCATGAGCATTTTCCCGATAAGCTTTAATCAGGAAAAAGTATGCGGTTGATTTCCCCACTTTTTTGCTGTAGCTTTGCTCCGATGTTTTTGTCAATAGTGCATAGGAATCTCCCATGGCATTTGTTTTATAATAAATTTCATACCCTTGAGCATTTGGTACGGCATTCCATTCTAGTTTGATTTCATTTTCTGAAATCTGAGATGCCTTTGCCTCAATTACGCCTACAGTGGTCTTTACTTTTATATTAGAAGAATATTTTCCATATAGCTTTTTGCCGGTTTTTAAATTATAAAAATAGCTTCGTACTTTATAAGTATAAGACTTATCAAAATCAATGGCTGTATCTGTATAGGTATTTCCTGAAATAACTGCTATTTTTCTAAAGCTCTTTCCAGACTCTTTTCTATAAATTTCATATCCTGAAACATATTCTTTTGTTGTACCTATCGCAAGATTCACCGTAGAATCTTCGCCTAAAAGTGCTGTTACCTTTGGTTTTGGCAAAGATACATTTACCCCTACAGAATCAGATAATGCTGAATACAAATCCTGATAATTAAAACTATCTTCTTTGATTTTTCTGCGCACTTTGTAATAATATTTACCAATACCTACTGTATCATCGGTATATGTATATTTGCCTGTTATATCCGGTGTTACTGTTGCTACCCACGCATAGGATGCTTTTTTATCCTTTTTTGCACGATAAATTTCATAAACCGCCCTCTTTTGTGCATCCCATGTGAGATTTACCGCAGGTCTGCAAAATCCTGTCTGCTGATTTGCACTGTTTAAGACTTCCGTATGGGTAAGCTTTGCATTATGTACATCCGGTATTTCAAACTCACCAAAGGTTATATCTTCTTCATGCACTTCACCCTCTTCCTTCTTTTCATCAAAAGGAACAAGGGAAAGTATATAAGTTGCCCCCGGCTGCAGCTTACAGGGATAAGTAAAGGACTTTTCTGTGTACTTATCTGCAAGCAATTCATCATTTAAATAAATCTGTATATAACTGGTATAGATTCCTGCCCAGTTTATGCGCATCTGACAGTTTATTTCATCATAGACAACATCTAAATCTGCAATCTGCGCTTCGTAATTTCCTACCTGTAATTCTATGGTTTTAGCTTCTCCCTGTTCTCCAACCGTATTATAAGGAATAACGGTGTATACATATTTTGTCAGGGGTGTAAGCTCTGCTGTTGATAAATATCTGTCCCCTGTCATTTTTTCTGCAATCGGGACAGAGTCCTGTAAAATATCAACATTCGCTATATACTGTCCATCCCAATCAATAATCAAAACCTTCTCTTCCAGGTCGTAATCTACATCAAGCTCTTTTAAAACTGCTTTATTATATTTAATTTCTAATGTAATCTCCGCAGATATCCCCTTTTTTCCATTGGCATCATAGGGCTCTACAATAAATGTATAGGAATTGCCTTCTTTTGCTTCCTCATAATAATATACTGTTCCGGTATATTCCTCATGCTCTACTGCACCATTTACATATATTTTTACATACTCTGCATTAGTCGTACCGTAAGAAAGTACAACCTGCTCTTTTTCAGCATCATATACTGCCTGCAAATCCGTAACATCTGTCATCATTTTTTCGTTTTCGATGGCTTCGTTTTCCGTTGCAGAGGATGCCATTACCTTATTGGTGCAAGAGAGTACAACGCACAAAAACATCCACAATACAACCATTCTCAAACTTGCTCTTTTCATCCAATACCCCACCTTTCATCATTTATCGACATTATACTTCTTTTATATATACATTTCAATTTTTTCCTAATCACTTTTACAAAAAATAACAGAAAAAACTTTTATAATTTATTGTTAAATTATTGTCAAACTTTGCGCATAGGTGTATAATTATTTTGATATGAAAAATATACAGTTGCACAAAATGCTGCATCTGTAATTTAAAAACAGGAGGAGATTCCCATGAACAATTTAGTATTAGAAGTTGCTGACGAGATTGCGGTATTAAAAATCAGCAGACCTGCTGCATTAAACGCACTCAATTCTGAAACATTAGACGAATTAAACGAAGTATTAACAGACATCGAAGCCAGAGACGACATTAAAGTTGTTATCTTAACCGGTGGTCCAGATAAGAAAGGTAATGAATTCAAATCTTTCGTTGCCGGTGCAGATATCGCTGAAATGGTGAACTTTACAGCTGCTGAAGCAAGAACATTTGGTATGAAAGCATCTGTTCCTTTCTTCAAATTAATGAACATGAGACAGGTTACTATCTGTGCAGTAAACGGATTTGCTCTTGGCGGCGGATGTGAAATCGCTATGGCTTGTGATATCCGTATCGCTTCTGAAAATGCTATCTTTGGACAGCCGGAATGCGGTCTTGGTATCATCCCAGGATTCGGTGGTACACAGAGACTTGCTCGTTTAGTTGGTATGGGTCGTGCAAAAGAAATGATCTTTACATGCGACAATATCGATGCTAACGAAGCTTACCGTATCGGTCTTGTAAATAAAGTTGTTGCTGCTGAAGAATTAATGCCAACAGCTACAAAAATGGCTAAGAAAATCATTTCCAAAGGAAGCTATGCTGTATCTATCGCAAAAGCTGCTATCAACAATGGATATGATATGGATATCAAAAATGCAGTTGAAATGGAAGCTAACTTATTCGGTATTACATGTTCTACACATGATAAAGCTGAAGGTATGGGTGCTTTCCTTGAGAAGAGAGCTGCAGAGCTTACAGATTTCTAATTTGTACATATGAATATAATAAGGGGGAAATCGTTACCGATTTCCCCCTTATTATATTTTATCAGCTATTCTCTACATGACATCAGGTCTATTTCCACTATTGTACTTTTTTCGCTTTTACACGACTCCAGCCTGAATAATAGGTTTGACCACTGTCTTTTTTATAGGTTCGAATATACAAGTAATATTTCTTTTTAGATTTTAATTTTTTGATAACCAGTTTTGTTTTGCCTGCTTTTTTTATGCATACCTTCTTGATTTTGGATGCCTTTATTTTTTTAGATGTGGAATAAATTATTTCATATCCGTCAATTCCTTTTTCTTTCTTCCATGTCAGCGTCAGTTTTTTTCTGCCGGCTTTTATATTTTTCCACTTAGGTACAGGTAGTGTCGGTGTCTTTTTCGACAAATCTGGTGTTTCTGATTTGGGCGGTTCTACCGTAGAATCCTGATTACTATTAGACAATATCCTATATGTAAACTGAACACTTCCGGAATACAATGTATCCGTAAAGGTTACTGTCACCACATAGCTTCCCGGCTCAATCATACCCTCTGCATATTCAATCCGATACTTATCCTCAGAAATACTCTGACCTGCCGCATCTGTAACCTCTGCCTTTGGCATATGCATCTCTCCATTGTATACACCCTCTGACGAAGTTAAGCGAATTTGTTTTGGATAAGGAATACTCACACTTGTTCCATCTCCACACTCACTACAAATATTCTTTATCTGTCCGTTTGCCTTTAATGTGGCTGGCAGTATACTTTCTGTATACTTATGCTCTAATTTCGGTATATTCTGCTGTTCCGTTAAAATCTTATTACATACGCTGCAATGTGTACCTGTCGTTTTACCTTCAGTCTGACAAGTGGATTCTACACCTTCATCCGTTACCGGTATATGGTCTGCCAGAGGAAGTTCTTTGCCACTCTGCAGCATTTCACCACATCCACTACAGTACAGATCTCCACTGTAACCTACAGATGTACAAGTGGCTGTTACCTGATTTCTGCACTCACCTTCGCAATGATTTACAGTAACCTGAAGTTTTCCACAATCCTTTCCAAACACCGTAGGAATTAGGACAGATTCTCCAGCTTTCAATGCGTGAACACCTACATCATTAAGCTCTAACACACATTCTCCTGTCTCATCTTCGTCATCACTGTATTTTGCAGACCAGGTTACAGGCATATCTAAAGTACGATTTTCGGGCCATGTTTCACAATCAAGTCCTGTATAATAATCGATATAGCCTACTCGTATACCCAAAGGAATAGCATTTACATCTTTTACCTCTCCACATTCCATAGTAAAATTCGTCGCCTCGGTTAAATGAATATACTGGCTATCTATTCGGATGGACACTTTTTCCAAAGCATCTTTTGCTTCGGTTTCATTTGGTTCATTTACATAAGAACTAAATTCCTGTACCCAAAAATGTCTTCCGCCATAAACTACATGACCAATTCCTACAGATTTATATTTACTGCTAAGCATTGCTCTTCTATGACCTTGTCCTTCGTACATTTCGTCTTCCTCAGCCCAGGCAATAAAAGCAGATTCTTCCGTTCGCTGGCCGGCTGCAATATTCTCAGCACTGCCATAGGAATAATACCCACACTCGCTATAGGCTGTAGTACGAGAGGTTCCATCTGGTCGCCCATGCCCATAAGCAACAGCAATCTCTGCCGCACGCAGCATGGCAACCTCTTCTAATTTGTAATCATAGGTTAATTCTTCCAGATTCTCACACTGAATTTTTTCTGTGTTATCAGAATTCCAATACCATGCATCTTCTCCTGTTCTAAAAGCATTGATTTTCTGCAGCATCTGTCTGGCTTCTGTCTGTCCATATTCCACATCTATATCCCAATGGACATAGGGCGATGATTCTGGCATTTCATACTCCGGTACTTCATTGATAAATATACTTCTTTCATTTGAACTTACATAGCGTACGCCATCAACATAATCACCTGTTCCCTGCAGAATCACCGCACCGGTTCCACATTCCACATTATCTCTATAAGAAAGAGTATAATGCACACCTTCCTGTAACAGCTCTCCGTTATACTTTACTGTCACCTTAGGAGTAAAAGGCTTTCCCGAATAATAGGTAGAATATCCCGGTTGAAACTCTACTTTAATCTTGGTGTTAGAACTTAGGTACCGCGTGGTATAATCGTGTCCTAATTTATAACTATCCACATATTCCCAGCCACCCTTAGACAAATCTAATTGCAGTACCGGACGAATACCGTAAGGAGTTGTTATATGTTCTGTGTTTGCGTTTTTTATCATCCCAGTGCCTAATCTACCGGTATCCCAGATATTATATACCGAAGTAGCATCAAACAAAAAATTTGTAGTTCTTAAAATCCAGTATTCTGTATCTAGTTCATGCAGACATGTAGCCTGCTTAAATATATCGGGAGAATAGCAACAGAACTCTGGAAATCCATAGGATTGATTGCGGACATCTGCATAGGAAAGCAGAAAAATCTTATCCTGTATGCTTTCTTCCTCTGTCCAGCCTTCCTTACCCTCATATCCATGTTCATCTCCACGAATATAACTGGTGATTATAGCATTTTGCTGCTCCTCTGTAAAAGCTGTGGTGTAAAATTCATTATTTAACCAGCTTCGAAGGGTACAATTCTCCCAATTTGTACCTTCAAGGACATCATGGAATGCTTTTTCTGTTATGATATTTTCGCTTAGGATATACGCATAATTATCCTCTACCTCTAAAACTCTCCAGTTTAATGATTTTCCTTCATATTCTCCAAATGCAATTCTGTCCCATTCTGCTGTATTTACACCAATGTTATCCTTTTCTCTATATAACTCAAAGGAAAGCTTAGAGGTATCCACACGAATGACCGGTCGTACTCCATTGTAATATTTCGTTTCATAGCCTAGTTTTCCATCATTATCTACAGCCCTATTGTCTGGATAAGAACCGCCACTCATATCTCTTAGCCACCAGCTAAAGCTTCCATCTGCATCTCTGCCTCCGCCCTGGTTCACATACTTTGTTTTTACTGCATTACAATAATCAGTTGCCATACCTATATTGACCTGATTAGATACATTTAAACCATAGGTATCGGCTTCTATATCTTCGGAAGACAGAAGATACACATAATCTTCTGTGTACTCTTCACTATCTGTACTTACATCCGTAAGATAGGTTTGCAAGATAGCACCTCTTTCTTCATCGGTAAAGGCATTGGTATAAAATGTTCCATTGAGCCAGGTTCTTAAAGAGCTATATTTCCAGCCCTTGTCACCTCCGCCAAACATCATATAGTCGAGTACCTTATCCGATAAAAGTACAAGTTCCGTTCCTTCTTCCTTAATAATCTGCCAGCGGATAGGAGATGTCCAGTCATTGCCATCCACAACACCATCTCCCGTAGTATCCTCTTGAAAATACCAGCCATAATATACATATTCCCGCTCTGCGCCATATTCTACCCTAGGATTACTGACTCCATAGTTTTCCGTTTCTTCTGCCACAACCGGAATCGATATCCCAATCAAAAGCAAACTCAAAATGAAACAGAGCAAACATTTTTGAAAAAAAACCGTCTTCATCGTTATATACGCTCCTTACTTTATCTTCAATTACACCTAACCATACTACAGTTTCATCGTCAACTGAATTCTCTGCTTCTTTACATCTACACTAAGTACCTTTACTTCTACAATATCTCCTACACTGACAACCTCTAACGGATGCTTAATGAACTTCTCCGACATCTGGGATATATGCACAAGCCCATCCTGATGCACACCAATATCTACAAATGCTCCAAAATCAATAACATTTCGCACAGTTCCCTTTAAAGTCATCCCCTCTGTCAAATCCTCCATTTCCAATACATCACTTCTAAGTATTGGTTTTGGCATATCTTCTCTTGGATCTCTTGCCGGTTTTTCCAATTCTTTTACAATATCCTCTAAAGTCATTGCACCAATTCCTAATTCTTCTGCCAATTTCTTATAATCGGAAATTTTCTTGGAAATACCTTTTAAGTTCCCTTCTTTAATATCTGCGGTGGTAAAGCCAAGCTTTTCTAACAATTTCTTTGTTGCCTCATAGCTTTCCGGATGTACACTGGTGGCATCCAATGGATTTTTTCCATCAATAATACGCATAAATCCGGCACACTGCTCGTATGCTTTTGGGCCTAATTTTGCTACCTTTAAAAGCTGTGAACGAGAAGTAAATCTGCCATTTTCTTCTCGATATGCCACAATATTTTTGGCAACAGTCTTGCTGATACCTGAAATATATTCTAATAAAGATGGGGACGCTGTATTTAAATCTACACCGACCTTATTTACGCAGTTTTCTACCACACCACCTAAGGCTTCACCTAATTTTTTCTGGTTCATATCATGCTGATACTGACCGACACCAATGGATTTCGGGTCAATTTTTACCAGCTCTGCCAATGGGTCTTGTAATCTCCTGGCAATGGATGTGGCACTTCTTTGTCCCACATCAAAGTTTGGAAATTCTTCCGTTGCTAATTTACTTGCAGAATATACAGATGCACCTGCTTCATTTACAATGATATACTGTACTTTTTCAGGAATTTCCTTTAAAAGCTCTACAATAACCATTTCTGATTCTCTCGAAGCAGTTCCGTTACCTACAGAAATTAAAGTGATTGCATATTTTTTAATAAGCTGTTTTAGCACTTTTTTGGCTTCTTCTACTTTATTCTGTGGTGCTGTCGGGTAAATTACTACGGTATCTAACACCTTTCCTGTAGAATCTACAACTGCTAATTTACAGCCTGTACGAAACGCCGGATCCCAGCCTAAAACAATCTGATTGGTAATTGGCGGCTGCATTAAAAGCTGCTCTAAATTCTTGCCAAATACCTTAATAGCTCCATCCTCTGCTTTTTCTGTTAAATCATTTCGAATTTCTCTTTCAATAGCCGGTGCTATTAATCGCTTATAGCTGTCTGCGATAACATCCTTTAATATTTCTGTAGTATTTGGATTTTCACGGCTGATGATTTTCTTTTCAAGATAGCGCAAAATATCTTCTTCCGGTGCTTCTACTTTTACCGTCAATATCTTCTCTGCTTCTCCACGATTTAAAGCAAGCACTCTGTATCCGGCAAGCTTTGCCAATGCTTCATCGAATTCATAGTACATTTCATACACAGTTTCTGCTTCCGGATCTTTTGCCGTTGATACAATCCGTCCTTTTTTCATGGTGATTTCACGAATATGAATACGATAATCTGCCTCATCAGAAATATATTCTGCAATGATATCCTTTGCACCATCAATGGCTTCCTGTGGCGTATTTACTTCTTTTTCGGCATCCACAAAAGCCTGAGCTTCCTCTAACAAATCCTTTTCTGTCATTTGCAGGAAAATAATATTTGCTAATGGTTCTAAGCCCTTTTCCTTTGCTATTGTAGCTCTGGTACGACGCTTTGGACGATATGGACGATATAAATCATCCACTACTACCATAGTTTCCGCAGCTAAAATCTGTGCCTTTAATTCTTCAGTTAATTTTCCCTGTTCTTCTATACTGGCTAAAACCTGCTCTTTTTTCTCTTCTAAATTCCTTAAATAGTTTAAACGATCATATAAATTTCGAAGAATTTCATCATTTAATGCACCAGTTACTTCTTTTCGATATCGTGCAATAAAAGGAATTGTATTTCCTTCATCAATTAATTTCACTGCTGCTTCTGCCTGCGCCTTGCGAATTCCCAATTCCTGGGCAAGTACCTGTGTAATTTCCATATGTGCATTTTCTCCCTTTTCTTATTCGTGGGCAACAATTCTGTTTATCTATACATTTACTGAATTGTTGCATTTTCGCTGAAATTATTATATCGGAATTTCCATTTTTGTGCAATAAATGTATAGTAGTTTGAAATTGGTTACTGATTCTAACTTCATCCCCAAACAGTAACGACTTGTATTTCCCCTCTTATAATGGTAAAATACTATTTATAATTAAGACTTTTTGAGGAGGATTCCTATGGATTTTCAACCAGAAATGCAACCGGAAACACAGCCACAACATACGCTCTGGCAAAATAAACGCTCCGAAAATCTGGCAACGGCCTCTTTTATTCTTGGATTGATTGCCCTTTTAACCTCTCCCTGTATCTATCTTGCGATGGTCTGCGGAGCACTTGGCATTATTCTTGCCCTGCTTTCCCGCGGTGGAGAGCTTACACTAAATACCCAAGGAAAAACCGGTCTGCTTCTTAGCAGTGTGGGATTAATTCTGACTATTTCAATCTATGTGGGATTATTTATTTTTCTTATGAATTATTACGGTGGTATAGATGGCATCATGCAGGAATATATGAATATCTATGGTGTAGAAACAATGGAAGAGCTCTATCAGAGCATGGGGATTTATTAAACCATAAAATACCACCTGTCTAATAGTTTTAAGATATCTGTATGAAATGCCGTCAGAGCAATGTCTTTGACGGCTATATTTACAATCAAAATCAGCAATGCTATCCACAAATATCCGTCCCGATATTGCATACCAATCAGCCATCTGCCCCGGCTGATTTTTTCTATCGTATGGGATATCATAAACCAAAGATAAACAATGATTGTATATAATACAAGGGGATGATAAAAAAATGACAATAGAATTTCCCCTTGAACTAAAGACAACACCGCCCTCGTCCCACCACAGCCCGGACAATATAGGCCTGTGATATTATAAAAAAGACAGGGAATATAAAAATGTGCAAAAAAATCTGCAAATCTTTTATATACAAAAACTGCTGCAAGTATGACAACGGGCATACAAATCCCCACAATATATAATTGATTTTCCAATTTCTTTTGCCGTATGTTTTTCACCCTGTTCTCCTTTTCTTACAATTTTTAATATATAGGGCATTATAGCATGTTTACTTGTGTTTTTGTATGATTCTGCTATAATAAATATACGATTATGATTTAAAATGCATTTGAATAGGAGGTAAATCATATGAATATCGGTGGTATAAATTACAATTCAAGTTATTATAATCCATATCAGGATTCCACAGACAAAATCAATGGCCGTTCTTTACCTCAAGACTGTGAAACCTGTAAAAATCGTAAATATCAGGATGGCTCGAATGAAAATGTTTCCTTTAAATCAGCTTCTCATATTTCTCCGGAAGCATCTGCGGCAAGGGTACGGGCACACGAGGGAGAGCATGTTGCCAATGCGTATACCAAAGCAGCCGAAAAAGGTGGTAAGGTTATCTCTGCTAGTGTATCTGTTTATACCGGTACATGTCCGGAATGCGGACGCACTTACACCGCCGGCGGAGAAACGAGAACAGTAATCAAATATTCGGACGAATCCAACCCTTATCAGAAAAACCAAAAATCATTAGACGCTGCAATTTATCCAGGCACAAATTTTGACTGCGTAGCTTAATAAAGGAGTTTTAACATCATGAATTTATCATCTAAGGAATTAAAAAGACAGGCAAGAGAAACATTAAACAATCGTTATGGTTTGCCGATGCTTGCCTTTTTATTGACACAAGTAATTGTCATGGCAATAAGTCTGCCATTTGATTTTATGTTGCCAACAAATCCAAACACCTCACAGCTTCTTATATATACACTGGCTACATTTATTATTTCATTACTTTCTATTGTATTAAGCTGTGGTTTGATTAAAATACATCTGCACATGGCAAGAAAAGAAGAAACAAAGCTTGGGGATTTATTTTACTTTTTTTCCCATCGCCCGGATCGTTTTCTTCTCGCCGGACTTTTGATGATTGGCATTGTATTTTTGCTTATGCTTCCAGCCTTTGCCCTTACGATTTTTTCAATTTTTTCTCATTCTGATATACTGCTTATGGTAATGGCTGTTGTTTGGATTATCACTATCGTTATTTTGATTCCGGTTTCTTTTTCATTTAGCTTAATTTATTATATTCTTATAGAAAAACCGGAAGATTCACTGATAGAGATTTTTAAAGAAAGCCGTCAGCTTATGAAGGGCAATAAATGGCGACTGTTTTATGTAAATTTAAGTTTTATGGGTATGAATATTTTATCTTTACTTTCATTTGGACTTGGACTTTTATGGGTAGGCCCTTATATGAATCAGACTTTGGTTGAATTTTATCGGAATGTAATTGGTGAGATATAATAAGAAAGGGGCTGTTGCAAAATAGATGAGTAATCATCTATGGAGCAGCGGCTCCTTTTTTATGCAACAAAAGCGAAAAGCAGGCTCCGAAGAACCTGCCATTCGTGGTATAATTAAGTATGACCAAATACAAAATACACCAC
>JAGALK010000020.1 GCA_017625255.1 Lachnospiraceae bacterium | reverse complement strand
GTAGCTGGTACAATCAACGGATGTTGGATTGCAGCTTCTATTCAGACAGCAGAAGATCAGGCTGGTAACTGGGCTATCACAAATATGCCAAGCTTAGTTGGTGTTGACAATGCAACAAACTACTCTAACAACGGTGGTTCTTCATGGGCTGTTACAGCTAACTGCCAGAACACAGATCTTGCATTTGATTTCTTAGCTAAAACATTTGCAGGAAGCACAGAGTTCTATGATAACATCCTTTCTTGTGGTGCTATTTCTACATGGGCTCCAGCTGGTGATTCTGAAGCATACGGTGTTGGAAACGACTTCTTCGGTGGAGACGCTATCTCTGCTAAGATCGTAGATTTTGCTACAAAAGTTCCTTCAAACATCACAGGTGTTTACTACTATGAAGCTCGTGATGCTGTAGCTGTAGCTACAACAAATGTTATCAACGGAGCAGATGTAGCAACAGAACTTCAGACAGCAGAAGATACTGTAAACTTCAATATGCAGTAATTTTTTGAAGTCTGAGAATTAATATGATATTAAAGAGGAACGGTTCTAACCGGCTGTTCCTCTTTTTTATTAAAAAGAATTCGAATTTTGTCGAATTATAAGCCAAAAAAGGAGGGGTTTTCCTTGAGCAATCCATCAAAAAAGAAGTTTATGTCTCTAGAGAGAAGACATAACCTGACAGGCTGGGTATTCTTAGCACCAGCAGCACTTTTGATTTTGTTTATGAGTTTTGTACCGATGGTAAAAGCACTTCTTTTATCATTCCAGACAGGTACAGGAGCAGCAATGAAATATGCTGATCCACTATGGACTAACTACATTCAGATGACAAAGGATACAGTATTTATCCAGTCATTGAAAAACACATTTTTATATTTGATTATTCAGGTGCCTGTAATGCTTGTTTTAGCATTAATCCTTGCATCTATATTAAATAATAGACAGTTGCGCTTTAAAGGACTTTTCCGTACAATGATTTTCCTTCCATGTGCAACTTCTCTCGTAGCATATGCTACTGTATTCCGTACATTATTTGCTAATAACGGTTTAATTAACTTAATCTTAGTAAATATCGGAATTTTAGATCAGCCATACTCTTTCCTTACAAATGTATGGAGTGCACGAATTATTATCGTTCTTGCATTATTATGGAGATGGACAGGATACAACATGGTATTCTACTTATCCGGTTTACAGAATATTGAGTATTCTGTATATGAAGCAGCTAAAATTGATGGTGCTTCACCAATGCAGACATTCTTTAGAATTACAGTGCCGTTGTTAAAGCCAACCATTTTATTAACAGCTATTATGTCAACAAATGGTACATTACAGTTGTTCGATGAATCTGTAAACTTAACAGATGGTGGTCCTGCAAATGCATCCATCACAATGTCACATTATATTTACAATATGTCCTTTAAATATGTGCCAAAATTTGGATATGCAGCAGCAATGTCCTTCTTGATTTTGATCTTAGTTGCTATCTTGGCATTTGTTCAGTTGAAAGTAGGTGATAAGCGTGACTAAAGGTAAGAAAATTTTAATGTATGGATTTTTAATTATCGCATCCTTTATATCCGTTTTTCCGTTATATTGGATGGTGTCTGCGGCAACAAATACAAGTGCAGATGTATTAAAAGGACGCATTATTCCTGGTACACATTTGCTTGAAAACTTAAATAATCTTCTTGCAAATCAGGATATTGGAAGAGCATTAGGTAATTCCTTTAAATATGCAATTATTTTGACAATTGTATCCATGCTGATCTGTTCTTTAGCAGGATATGGTTTTGAAATTTATCATGACAAAGCAAAAGATGCTGTTATGAGCGTAATTCTTCTGGCAATGATGGTTCCTTTTGTAGCAACTATGATTCCATTATTCCAGATGTTTTCAAAAGCAGGTTGGTTAAATTCTACAATCGGATTTATCCTTCCTACAATTTCAACCCCATTCTTGATTATGATGTTCAGACAGAGTGCGAGATCTTTCCCACATGATATTATTGAAGCAGCAAGAATTGACGGTCTTTCCGAAATTGCTATTTTCTTCAAAATGTTCATGCCAACTATGAGATCCACATATGCAGCAGCTGCAACAATCACATTCATGAATGCATGGAACAACTACTTATGGCCAAAGGTAATTATGACAGATGCTGAAAGTATCACAATGCCAATGGTTGTAGCAAACTTAACACAGGGATATGTAACAGATTATGGTATGTTAATGTTAGCCGTATTAATCTGTACATTACCAACAGCAATTGTATTCTTCTGCTTACAGAAATCTTTCGCAGAAGGTATTACAGGTGCAGTAAAATAATTCTATAATTATTGTAAACAAACTGCCCGGCTTCTGCAAAGTGAGCAGGAGCCGGGCTATTATATTATAAAAGTTGAGGATGAATTATGGCAAAATTTGAATTTTCTAAAGTAAAAAATCCAGTGTTTTTTAAAGAAAATGTGCTTCCGGCACATTCTGCACATTTAGCTTATGGCTGCAAGGAAGAAATGTTTGATAAAAAGAGTTCTCTTAGAGAATCCTTAGACGGTGTTTGGAAATTTTCTTATGCAGTAAATTATAATTCTGCTATTTTAGGATTTGAAGCTGTGGACTATGACTGCAAGACATGGGCAGATATCCGTGTTCCGGCACATATTCAGATGGAAGGGTATGATATTCCACAGTATGCAAATACACAGTATCCATGGGATGGCAGAGAAGATGATATTAAGCCGGGGGAAATCCCGGAGAATTTCAATCCGGTTGCAAGCTATGTCAAATATTTTGAAGTGCCGGAAAGAATGAAAGGAAATGAGATTCGTATTGCTTTTCAGGGTGTGGAAAGCGGTATGGCAGTATGGTTAAATGGAAATTATGTTGGTTATAGTGAAGATAGCTTTACACCTTCTGATTTTGATTTGACACCATATTTACAAGATGGAGAAAATAAATTAGCTGTTCAGGTGTATAAATGGACATCTTCTAGTTGGTGTGAGGATCAGGATTTCTTCCGTTTTTCAGGTATTTATCGTAGTGTATTTTTATATGCAGTACCATCTGTTCATGTGGAAGATATTCGTATTAAGACATTGTTTGATGGAGACGATTTCTCTAAATCTACATTAGAAGTTGTTACCAAGGTTTCTGGCAGCGGTAAAGTTAAATATACATTAAAAGATAAAGAAAGCGTTGTATTTACAAAGGAAATGGACGCAGCAGAAGAAATGACTTTTACAGAAGTTGTTGAAAATCCAAGACTTTGGAGTGCGGAAGAGCCAAATCTTTACAAATTAGAAATTGAAGCTTTAGATGTTTCTGGTGAAGTTAAAGAATATATGGAACAGTCTGTAGGCTTCCGTAAGTTTGAAATGAAAAACAATCGTATGTTAATCAATGGCAAGAGAATTGTATTCAAAGGTGCAAACCGTCATGAATTTAGTTCCATTTCAGGTCGTCATGTAACCTATGATGAACTGTTAAAGGATATTGTGACTATGAAACAGAACAATATCAATGCAATTCGTACCTGTCATTATCCGGATGATGTGGATATTTATGATTTGTGTGATCAGTATGGTTTATATATGATTGCTGAGTGTAACTTGGAATCTCATGGTACATGGGATGCGTATATGCGTACCCTGGCAGATATTTCCTATGTTGTTCCGGATGATAAGGAAGATTGGGAAGCTATGATGCTTGATCGTGTAAATTCCTGCTATCAGAGAGATAAAAACCATCCTGCAATTGTGATGTGGTCATGTGGTAATGAAGCATTCGGTGGAAGAACTATCTTCCGTATGTCAGAGAAATTCCGCGAGTTGGATGATACAAGATTGCTGCATTACGAAGGATTGTTCCATGACCGCAGATACAATGATACTTCCGATGTGGAAAGCCGTATGTATGCAAAAGTAGCAGAAATTGAAGAGTACATTGCAGAGCCGGATGCAAAACCATTTGTATCCTGTGAATATTCTCATGCAATGGGTAACTCCTGTGGTGCAATCCATAAGTATACAGAGTTAGCAGATAAAGAAAATTCTTTATATCAGGGTGGATTTATCTGGGATTATATTGATCAGTCCATTTATAAAAAGGATCGTTACGGTAAGTGGTTCCAGGCTTATGGTGGAGATTTTGGTGATCGTCCAACCGATTATAATTTCAGCGGCAATGGAATTGCTTATGGCGGTGAGAGAAATGAATCTCCAAAGATGCAGGAAGTAAAATTCGTTTACCAGAATATTGCTGTTACAGTAAACGAAAAAGATTTTGAAGTATGGAATAAGAATTTATTTGTAAATACAGATACATTTGATGCAAAAGCATCCTTGATGCGTGATGGTGTTGTAATTGAAGAGAAACCAATGGATATCTCAGTTGCACCGGAAAGCAAAGCTTCATTCCCAATGCCGTTTGAAATTCCAGCTTATGCGGGAGAATATGCTGTAACAATTTCTTTCCATTTAAAGAAGGATATGCCATGGGCAAAGGCTGGTCATGAGGTTGCATTTGGTCAGAATGTAGTAGCAAAAATTGCTAAAACAGCAGAAAAAGAAAAACCATATACACTTATTCGCGGCAAATTCAATACAACAGTTAAGGGTGCAGACTTTGATGTGATGTTCTCCTTGTTAGCAGGTGGATTGGTATCCTATCGCTATGCAGGAAAAGAGCTTATTGAAGAGATTCCAAAGCTAAACTTCTGGCGTGCACCGGTAGATAATGATTATGGTAACAATATGCCGCAGAATTATGGTCAGTGGAAGCTTGCAAGTATGTATCTGACACATAAAGGTGCAGGAACAGAAAAACAGGGATTAGAAGGTCCTGTATATGATAATCCTGTAATTCGTGAAGAAAAAGATTATGTTGTGGTTACCTTCTTCTATAAATTGCCAACTACTCCGGCAGCAGATTGTCAGGTAGAATATCGTGTATACGGTGATGGCAGAGTACAGACTACATTATCTTATGATCCTGTAGAAGGCTTAGGAGATATGCCGGAATTTGGTATGATGTTCAAGTTCAATGCGGATTATGACAGAGTAGAGTGGTATGGAAATGGACCTGCAGAAACCTATGCAGATCGTAAGCATGGTGCAAAGCTTGGTATTTATAAGAACATGGTAAAAGATAATATGGCTGAGTATCTTGTACCACAGGAATGTGGCAATAAGACCGATGTTCGTTATGGTAAGGTTACAGATATGAAGGGAAGAGGAATTCTCTTTACAGGAGATAATATGAACTTCTCCGCATTGCCATATACACCACACGAATTGGAAAATGCAAAACATCACTATGAATTACCAGAGGTGCATTATACAGTAGTTCGTGTATCTGCAGCACAGATGGGTGTTGCCGGAGACGACAGTTGGGGAGCACCTGTACATCCGGAATATCTTATTGATGTGAGCAAGAAGATGCAGTTTACATTTACATTCCGAGGAATCTAAAATGGTATATGGGGATACTAAAAGAGATTAGAACAAAGCGTGAAAACTGTATTTTGGGAGGTTTTTTACATGAGAATA
Source organism: Lachnospiraceae bacterium (assembly GCA_017625255.1). Taxonomy (GTDB): domain Bacteria; phylum Bacillota; class Clostridia; order Lachnospirales; family Lachnospiraceae; genus Roseburia_B. The sequence goes on along the minus strand of JAGALK010000020.1, from coordinate 7,008 downwards.
AAGAAATTGCTTAGTATAGTATTGACATTGATAATGATTTTGACCATTTTTCCAATTTCATCCTATGCGCAGGAAAGTGATGTAAAGACAGATTACACAGATGCCATCAATAATGCAGATTTGAGTTCAAATAGTGTCTGGGATATAAGAGGAACAAAAGGAATCGCAGACGGAATGTGCAGAGTTGGTACAAGTGAGGAAATCAATTTCTGTCAGGATATTACACTTCCGGCAGGGCAGTATAAGATGACTGTAAAGGCAGTATATCGTTACGGCACAGATGAACAGCAGGAATATGATGCCATTATGTTAGGCGTAGATACACATATTGCAAAGCTTTATGCAGAGACGAAATCATGCAGATATGAGGGTACTGTCAAAAATCGTTACGAAGATGCATCAGAAATAAACTATTATGAAGGTGATGATAAGGATACAGCAGTTGTTAAGGTGAATAACTTGTATGTACCGAATTCATCAAAGGCGGTTGCAGCATGGTTTGCTGCCGGAAAATATAGTAACGAGCTTGTATTCAATGTACAGCAGGAAAGCATCGTTAAAATCGGTATATCCAAGCAAGGCGGTACAGGTGATTATACAAATATCGGTGCATGGACTTTGACTCGTCTTGGAGATGCACAGGAAGATCCGGTTCATATACATACAGAAGCTGTAGTAACAGGTAAGGCAGCAACATGTACAGAAGATGGACTGACAGATGGTATTGTATGTGAAACCTGCGGTGAAGTAATTAAAGAGCAGACAAAGATAGAGGCAATCGGACATGATTGGGATGCAGGTGTTATCACAAAACAGCCGACAACAGCAGAAAATGGTGTCATGACCTATACCTGCAAAAATGATGCACAGCATAAAAAGACGGATGAGATAGCCAAGCTTGTAGAAGAAATAGAGGTTCCAAATGATACAAAGGAACCGAATGAACCGATTGAAAATAATGAAGTTATTAAGGCTAAGGCTGTTGGTACAAGTATTAAGTCCGGTGCTATATTATATATAGTAACTGCTGCAGGAGATACACCGGAGGTTACGGTTAAAGCATTATCAAACAAAAAAGTAAAATCTTTAACAATTCCATCAACCATTAAAAGTGATAATGTCACATATAAGGTTACAGGCATTGAAAAAAATGTATGCAAAGGAAATAAGGTGCTCAAGAAAGTGACTATTTCAGAGGGTATCAAAAAAATTGGTGCAAATGCATTTAAGGGCGCTAAGAATTTAAAGAAAATTACAATTAAATCCACCGTTCTTAAAAATGTTGGTAAGAATGCATACAAGGGAATTCATAAGAAAGCAGTAATTAAAGTTCCAAAGAAACAGAAAAAAGCATACAGCAGACTGTTCAAAAAAACAGGTTTGGCTTCTACTGTAAAGATTAAAGCCTAGCAAAAAAAGAGACTGTCGCAGTTGCGGCAGTTTCTTTTTTGGAGTGAGGTACATATTCTATACCTGATTCATCTGATCTAATAAATCCCGTTTCATAGCATATAATTTGTCGGACAAATCTACATAAATCTTAGCAGGATTGACAAATCGCTTCGTTTCATCCCAGATAGTATCTTTTTCTTTCATGCAAATCTCGCGGATTTCCATAACACTAGGTGAGGTATATACACATTCACCAGCTCTAAATATCGGAACTAACATTTCACGCATAGTATAGCTTCCGCCTGCAAGACGAGTTTTTTTCCAGGGCTCATTAGGATCAAAGATTACCATATCTTTTTCACTGTCAAAAGTTTCATCGGCCAGACAGATTAAATCTGCACGAATCTTTCTAGTGTCATTATCATAAATGCGATAGAGTGTTTTATTTCCCGGATTGGTTACTTTTTCTGTATTTTCAGAAAGCTTGATTTTGGGAATAAAATTATTATGTTCATCCTGAATAGCTGCCAATTTGTATACACCACCAAAGGCAGGGTTATCTTTGGCTGTAATCAGATTCGTACCGACACCCCAAGAGGAAATCGTTGCACCCTGAATTTTTAGGCTTTCAATTAAATATTCATCCAAATCATTCGAAGCTGAAATAACAGCGTCCGAAAATCCGGCTTCATCCAACATTCGGCGGACTTTTTTGGAAAGGTATGCCAAATCACCGCTATCCATACGAATACCATAGTAGGTCAATGGAATACCTGCGTTGCGCATTTCTGTAAACACGCGAATCGCATTTACCATTCCCGATTTTAAGGTGTCATAGGTATCTACAAGTAAAATACATGCAGAGGGGTATAATTTAGCATAGGTTTTAAATGCAGTATATTCGTCCGGAAAACTCATAATCCAGCTATGGGCATGAGTACCTAATACAGGAACATCAAACAGCTGACCGGCAAGAACATTAGAAGTGCCTTTACAGCCGCCAATTATAGCAGCTCTTGCGCCATATACCCCGGCATCCGGTCCCTGCGCTCTGCGAAGACCAAACTCCATAACACCGTCGCCTTTAGCTGCATAACAGACTCTGGCGGCTTTTGTGGCAATCAGACTTTGATGATTAATGATGTTTAATATAGCCGTTTCTATTAGTTGGGCTTCCATAATAGGAGCAATGACTTTGACAAGAGGTTCTCTTGGGAATACAATACTTCCTTCTGGAATTGCATAAATGTCACCAGAAAAGTGAAAATCCTGCAAATATGCCAAAAAGTCCTCGTCAAAAATTTTCAAACTGCGCAGATAGGAGATTTCCTCTTTGGAAAAATGCAGATTTTTGATGTAATCAATGACCTGCTCTAATCCGGCACAAATGGCATATCCACCGTCACAGGGATTATTACGGTAAAAGGCATCAAAAACAACAATGTCTTGTTTTTGAGTTTTAAAATATCCCTGCATCATTGTCATTTCGTATAAATCTGTTAATAATGTTAAATTTAATGTACTCATTCTCGCATCCTTTCTAACAGCATTTTTTCAATCATGGGTGCATACCAACGCTTGTAGCCTTCAGCATTTAAATGGGTTCCATTTCCGTTTTTGGAATCCGTCATATTGTCGTAGGAAAATTCCATGCGCATAGTATCGATACAGGTATTGATATCACCTTTGCGATAGATATCCACATAGGGGATGGACCATTTTTCACAAGCACATCTTACATGATTTTGCAGAGTATCCTGTGCATGTTCTGTGCGGGTCGGCATTTTATGTGGACAGATATAAATAATAATACTATTTTTATACTTATTACGCAATTTATAACAGATGGTTTCAAAAGCACCTATGAAAGTTGTTGTATCGTAATTGCCATCAAAGGTTTTACTTAAAATGCCGGGAGATTGAATGACTGCATCTTCTCTGGCATCATTTGTCATTCCGTTAAAACAGATAAAATCCGGTTCAATATCAGAAGCCAGCTCAATTTGTTTGCCGATATCGTAGACAATACCGTCCATATCCGGAAAAGAAAAGGGCTCATGGGGGATTACAGATGCACCATTACATGCATATTTTTCAAAGTGCATATGGTATTTATCTGCAATATAATCTAACATACCGATGCCGTTGAAATGTCCGGCAATCAGGGAATCGCCGAAACCATAAAGTGTTTTGTTGTGTAGAGTAGTAGTTTTAAGCATTACAAAGCTTCCTTCCTGTTAAAAATATATAAAAACTAATTTTATTTTACTCCGAATTTGTTAAAAATGGTATCTTTTTATAAAAAATGGTATTTTTTATTTGGTATATCTGCTTTATGATAAGAACATCAAAGAGTTGTTGCTTATTATTTTTTTGCTCTATGCGCAACCGTTTGCAAAAAGCAAAAAAAGAAAAAGTGACAAAAAAAGGAGGATGAAAATGATTAGAAAAGGATGGAAGCGAGCTCTTGCAATGGTATTATCCACAGCAATGGTGATGACTGGAATTAGTTTTCCTACAGTAACAGCGAATGCAGATACTGTGGATAAGGTTATCTGGTCAGACGATATGGATGAAATGACAACCGAAGAAGCAGGATGGACAATTGCATGGAGTGGTACAACAGGAACAGAAAGCAGAGCAGCCAATGCGTGGGCTGCCAATAATAAGACAGCATGGTGGAGCTTTAAAACCGAGACAGAAGCAGAAACATTGACACTTACCCGTACAGTAACAGGTATGAAGGCAGGTGCATATAAAGCTTCTGTAGATGTAGGTGGCGGTAAGGCAACAGGTACAATTGCAGTTTCTGCAGCAGAAGATTTAGCAGCAAAAACAGAAGATGTAGATACACAGACAAATGATATTACATTAGGTGGATGGGACGGTTTTGTTACTACTACAACAGATGTATTAAATATAACAGAAACATCCAATGTAACTATTGAAATCAAATTTGATTCACAAGTTGAAGGCTGGTTTGACTTGGATAATATTCAGCTAATCCGTGAAGTGGATGAAAATGAAAAGGTTGGTTCATTAGTTAATGGCGCATTAAATATAAATACAGACGGTTGGACATTTGCAGGCGATGTACCGGCAACTACAGATTCAACAGCAGCAGAAGGGTATATGATGAGCTCTGATACAGCCGGTGGATATTTAAGTATCTGGTCAAGTGACGGATTTGCCGGAGAATTTTCTATGAGCCAGACGATTGAAAACATGGAGGCTGGTTCTTATACTGCTAAAATAGCAGCAGTAGGTGATGGAAGCAAAGGAGCAAGTCAGTCTAAAAATAGTTTATCTATTACCGCTACAAATGTAACACAGGATACAGAAGTATCTGCACAGATTGTTCCGGATGGATGGGATAACTGGGATGCGGTTACAGAAGCAGAAGCATTAGAAGTAAAAGAAGGCGATAATGTAACCATTACCATCAGCGGTACTTTGGATGGAAAAGAATGGTATGGTCTTAAAAATGTAGAATTTGATGCAGCAAAGGCAGTAGAAGCACCAATCAATGTAGAAAAAGTACCGGGTCTTTCCGAGGATTTTATTCATGGTATTGATGTATCTTCCTACATGAGCCAGATTCAGAGTGGAGTTAAATACTACGATGAAAACGGTGTAGAAAAGAATATGTTCGAAATCTTTAGAGATGGTGGAGCAAACTATGTTCGTCTTCGTGTATGGAATTGCCCATTCAGCGTAGATGAAAGTGGCAACTATCTCTATGTAGATGAAGCCGGAAAAGAATATACAGCAGATCAGGTAACTACAGATAAAGATGCTAACGGATTTAATGTATATACCTTAGCAGATGGCACAGAAGTATATCGTAAGGGTTACGGTGCAGGTAACTGTGATATCGAAACAGCTATTGCTATCGGTAAAATTGCAACACAGTATGGAATGCGAGTGTTAATTGACTTCCATTATTCCGATTTCTGGGCTGACCCTGCAAAATTAAGAAGTCCAAAAGCATGGGAAGACATGGATATTACTGCAAAGGCAGCAGCACTTGGAGAATATACAACAGATTGTTTGACACAGTTAAAAGAAGCCGGTGTTGATGTTGGTATGGTTCAGGTAGGAAACGAAATCAACGGCGGTATGGCTGGCGAAAAGGACTGGAGCAATGTTACACAGTTATTGACAGCAGGATGTAAAGCAGTTCGTGATTTTGATAAAAATATTTTAATTGCTATTCACTATGCAGATCCACATAAGGAAGGATTTTCAGTAGGCAAAGCAAAAGCTTTAGCAGAAGCAAACATTGATTATGATGTATTTGCATCTTCCTACTATCCATTCTGGCATGGTACTATTGAAAACTTAACATCTGTATTAAGCGAAATTGCAACAACATATGGCAAAAAAGTTATGGTAGCTGAGGTGTCCTATATCTTTACAGAAGAAGATGGTGATGGATGGAGAGATATCGTTCCACATCGTGACAGCTCCGTACCGATGAATTACTCTGTAGATGCAGAAGGTCAGGCAGCAGCAGTTAGAGATGCTATCGCAGCGGTTTCAGCAGTAGGTGAAGCTGGTATCGGTACATTCTATTGGGAGCCGGCATGGATTCCTGTAGAAAACTATGCAGCAGCAGAAACAGAAGAAGAAAAAGCAGAAATTCTTGCATCTAACAGCAAGATGTGGCAGAAATATGGTTCCGGATGGGCTTCACAGTGGTCAGGTCCTTTAGGTGATGATTATGATCCGGATATTGATGCAGATCCATTAACACATGGTTCTGAATGGGATAATCAGGCGATGTTCGACTTTAATGGTGTGGCACTTCCATCCATTAATGTATACAAATGGGTATATACAGGAGCAGAAGGTCCTATCAGAGTATCTACAGTAGATACCTGTACTTATACAATGGATTACAAACAGACACCTGAATTACCTGCAGCAGTAAATGTAAACTTAAATGACGGTAATATCGTAGAAAATGTAGCAGTAAACTGGAATACAGAACAGTTAGCGGCATTAGCAACAGCTGATTTTGGAGATTATATAATTGATGGTGAATTAGCAGAATTTTCTTATGAATCTAAGGGAGAAACAATTATAGTAAAAGCAGGTGATTGTGTAACTACTTGTGCTGTAACTGTTGTAGGAACAAACTATCTGACAAATGGTGATTTTGAGGAACAGGATGATGCAGGTTGTGCAGGCTGGACATTATCCGCAGGTACTGCAACATGTAAGAGTAATGCATCTGATGCAAAATCCGGTGCTTATCATTGGACAGCATATGGTACAGAGGTAGATTTCACTGTAGAGCAGACAATTACAGATAAACTTCCAAATGGTAAATATACATTATTAGCGTATTATCAGGGTACAAAGGTTGACAGCGTTGATGAAGCTGCTGGATTATATGCAGAAGTAACCTATGCAGATGGTACAACAAGCACTCACAGAGCAGAAATCCAGATTCCAAACGCATGGTTAAGCTTCTATATGGCTAGAGTAAGCGGTATTGTTATCAATGAAAATGTAACCAATGTAGTAATTAAGAACCGTTTAGCTTGTGTCGGTACAGGTGGAGCATGGGTAGTATTTGATGATGCAAGATTGATGAAGGGTGACGAGCTT